>NZ_JBDKEE010000005.1:0-339359 GCF_051130085.1 Enterobacter sp. PTB | reverse complement strand
AGATAAGAGCTCGTACGAAAGTACGGGCTTTTTTCTTTTATATTCCCCGGACAGGACGCCCGCACAAAAAACAAAGCCCGGTTTCCCGGGCCTTGAACACAACGGCTAACTCAATAGTACGCTTGCAACGTACGCTGGCAGAGCGCTGAACGCACGCAGTCTTCTTTCGTGAAGCGTACCACCCCAATCATCTCATCTTCCTCAAAACGTGACATGGCGTCGCTCAGTCCGGACTTCACGCCCGACGGCAGATCGCACTGGGTAATATCACCATTGACGATGACCGTCACGTTTTCCCCGAGGCGCGTTAAAAACATCTTCATTTGCGCTGCGGTCACGTTCTGAGCCTCGTCAAGAATGACGACCGCATTTTCAAATGTACGTCCGCGCATATAAGCGAACGGCGCGATTTCCACCTTGCCAATCTCTGGTCGCAGACAGTACTGCATAAAGGATGCTCCCAGACGTTTCACCAGCACGTCATAGACGGGCCTGAAGTAAGGGGCAAACTTCTCTGAAATATCTCCGGGCAAGAAGCCAAGATCTTCATCAGCCTGCAGTACCGGACGGGTGACAATAATTCTCTCCACGTCTTTATGGATCAGCGCCTCTGCCGCTTTGGCTGCACTGATCCACGTTTTCCCGCATCCGGCTTCGCCGGTTGCAAAGATGAGCTGTTTACTCTCGATAGCATTCAGGTAGTGCGCCTGAGCCTCATTGCGCGCCACAATTGGAGAATTATCACGGCTGTCTCGGGCCATGCCAATTGCTTCTACGCCACTCATCTGCACAAGCGAGGTGACCGATTCTTCTTCACGCTGTTTATGGCTACGTGAATCCCGTCTCAGCACACGTTTTGCTTCGCGACGAGCTTTGATCACTGCTTTTTGTCTTCCCATGGATAGCACCTTGAGTTGTTGGTATTCATCACACGTGCCAGTTTCAGCACGATTATGCGCACGAACATCAGAGGGTTGGCTTCCTTGTAAGCCATTGCTTGCTTTACCGGATGACGCAACAGAACGGCTACGCGCACCATTCTGCACGTCGGTCGAAAGAGATTCTTGAGTCGAGGGGGATAATTTTGTGGTGAGGAAATCGCTGCCGGAGTCTGAGCCTCCGCGCCGGGTGCTGCGGGTGTTGTGTTTACCATGTCCAGTACAGGACGCAACCATTCGCGATCTCCATAGTGATTCAGCATCACTGCCGGGAACTACCGCTGTCTTATCTTAAGTACATCAGGAGTTATCATAAATGCAACATTTATTTTACCTGAACGTAACTTTAAGACTGTCCCTACAGTGGAAATCAGTCTCATACAGGAATATTACAGAAATATAACAGCAGGACAGGCATATGAAAAAATAATGTCCCCGCGAATTATCGCAGGGACAATTATCAGGCTTCAATCAACCCTTGAGCGAGATAGGCGTTGCGATCGCGTGCGCCAGGCAGGGCAAAGAAATAACCGCCGCCGATGGGTTTAATGTACTCTTCCAGCGCTTCCCCGTTTAAGCGTTTCTGTACGGTCAGGAAGCCCTTCTCCAGGTCGTGCTGATAGCAGACAAACAGCAGCCCCATATCGAGCTGGCCGGCGTTGGTTACGCCAAGTGAATAGCTATATCCCCGACGCATCATCAGGCTGGATTGTGTCTCTTTGGTACGCGGATTGGCCAGGCGGATATGGCTGTCCAGCGCGATGACATCGCCATTCGGATCGCTGGCGTAGTCAGGCACATCATGCTCGTTCTTCATCCCGAGCGGAGCGCCACTCTGTTTATCGCGGCCAAAAATCGTCTGCTGCTCTTTGAGCGGCGTACGGTCCCAGAACTCCACGTGGAACTGAATAATCCGCACCGCCTGATAGCTTCCCCCCACAGCCCATGCCGGCTCGCCCTGATCGGCCGTCACCCAGACCACCTCTTTCATGAGCGGGTCATTACGGCTGTCCGGGTTGGCCGTGCCGTCTTTAAAGCCCAGCAGGTTAACCGGCGTCTCTTTCCCTTTGCTGCGGGCGGCATGGTCAGAGATAAACCCTTCCCGCTTCCAGCGAACGCTCAGCAGGTCCGGCGTGTGCTTGATGATGTCGCGCAGCGCGTGGATCACCGTATCCTGGGTGTTGGCGCAAATCTGCAGGAGCAGATCGCCGTGGCAGAGAGCAGCATCCAGAGAATCATTCGGGAAACGCGTCATTTTCTGCAGTGCTTTTGGCTTCTGTTTTGCCAGCCCGTAGCGCGCATCAAACAGCGACTCACCGAGCGAAACGGTTATCGTCAGGTTATCCGGAGCGATGAATGCCCCGAGGATACCGGAGTCCATCGGCGGCAGACGCGGGTTAGGCGTGTCCGGCGCCGGACCACCGGCGGTGAGAAACGCGATGCGCGTCGTCAGCAGGCGGAACAAACGCTCAAGATCGGCTTTATCGCTTGCCAGCGAATCAAAAGCCACCAGCATCATGGAGGCCTGCTGTGGCGTCAGAATGCCCGACTGATGCTCGCCATAAAAAGGCTGCGTCTCCATGCGTGCATTGGGTGACAGCGTGCCGGGAGCACTTTGCGGTTTCGCCGCATGCGCCACCGGGCACCCTCCGGCCAGAGCAAGGGCGCCCCCCAGCGCCCCTACCCCTTTTAACAATCGACGACGTGAAGGTTCCACCACGTCGTGTTCATTCTGCTTGTTCATCGTGCTTAATCCAGACCCAGTACGCCACGCAGCAGGGAGAGATCTTCCGCCAGTGTGGTAATCGGGCCTTTCAGCGCGTTACGGTCGGCATCGGTCAGCTTATCGTAGGTTTCAAACCCGTCTTTGGTACGGTACTTCGCCAGAATGGTGTCGACTTTTTTGAAGTTGGCATCCACTTTCGCCAGCAGTTCGCTGTTATCTTTCTGCAGCTGAGGACGCAGCAGATCGACAATTTTCTGCGCGCCATCGACGTTCGCCTGGAAGTCCCACAGGTCGGTGTGGCTGTAACGGTCTTCTTCACCGCTGATTTTACTTGCCGCCACTTCTTCAATCAGACCCGCGGCACCGCCCACCACTTTTGATGGCGGGAAGGCCAGCTCACTGATGCGTTTTTGCAGCTCAAGCACGTCACTGTTCAGCTGATTGGCATATTTATCCATCCCTTTGAGAGTGTTATCGCCAAACAGGGCTTTCTCCAGACGGTGGAAGCCGGTAAATTTCGGGTCGGCGGCTTTCTGCTCAAAATCATCTTCTCGGGCATCAATGCTGCCATCCAGGTCAGAGAACAACTCGGCAATCGGCTCAATACGCTCGTAATGCTGACGGGTTGGCGCATACAGGGATTTCGCTTTCGCGATATCGCCCGCTTTTACTGCATCGGTGAAGGCTTTGGTACCGGTAGCCAGGTCCGCCGTCTCTTTGATGACATACGCTTTATATGCAGTAATCGCATCACCCAGGCTCAACAGGGCCGTGCCTTTTCCGGCGTCCGCCGTGGCGTTGCCCTTCACGATAAGCTTGCCTTTAGGGTTCGTCAGCAGCCCGCAGGTCATCTCATATTCACCCGGCTGCAGGTTGGCGGTCATCTTCTGACTAAAGCCTGGCGCGATATTTTCACGCTCTTCCACCACCATGACGCCTTTCAGGATTTCCCACTCCAGCGCCTTCTGGCTGTGGTTCTGAATAATAAACTGGGTTTTGCCGCTGTTGACCGTGATGGTCATTGGCTCGCACTGCTTATCATTGACCGAAACCTTGACCTGCGGAACATCCGCGCCCCAGGCGGAAAATGCTGAAGCGAACAGCGCGGCAATGCCTGCGCATAACGCACTACGACGGAACTGAATTGCCATGACTCTTCCCTTTAAAAGTATGTTGTAACTAATGCAGACAGATTACGGCGCAACGCGCGACGTCTGAGTGCCGGTGCGCGGCGGCATGGCAAACAGCACCAGCGCCGGAACCAAATAGATAAAGTACATCGCCACTTCGCTGACGCTCGGCGTTTCCTGGTAACCAAATATACCTTCGAGCAAGGTACCGGTCAGGGAGTGCGTTGAGAGCACGTTACTGAGGTCGAACGCCACTTCCTGGAAGTGATTCCACAGGCCCGCTTCGTGGAAAGCGCGGATCGCCCCCGCCGCCAGCCCAGCGGCCACCAGCAGAATAAACAGGCTGGTCCATTTAAAGAATGCACCCAGGTTAAGGCGAATGCCGCCCCAGTAGAGCAGGAATCCCAGCACCACCGCAGTGGCCAGACCCAGCATCGCACCCAGCGGTGGCCAGATCCCCACATCCTGCTGAAATGCCGCCAGCAGGAAGAAAACCGACTCCAGCCCTTCCCGCGCCACGGCGAAAAAGACCATCATGATCAGCGCCCAGCCGTGGTTATTGCCCTTTTGCAGGGCGTTATCCACCGCCTGCTCCAGCTGCACCTTCACGTTGCGGGACACTTTACGCATCCAGAACACCATCCAGGTAAGGATTACCACGGCAATAACGGCCACGATCCCTTCAAACAACTCTTGCTCTTTCTGGGGAAACTCACCGGTGGTTTCATTGATAAGAATGCCAAGGCCCAGACAGAGTGCTGCGGCGAGGAATACCCCAATCCACATGACACCAATCCAGCGTCCACGCTGGGTTCGCTTCAGATAACTGGCGATGAGGCTGACGATGAGGGCCGCTTCGAGACCTTCACGTAACATAATGAGAAATGGAACAAACATGCCGACACCTTAAATGTTTATCGCGGTCAACTGATGCAAAGAAAGGTAAATTCTTGTGATAGTGATTATCATTACGCCAGCAAGAAAAACAAGCGAAATGTGTGTTGTTTTGATGACGAGTTGTAAACACCCAGCCTGGTAATAATTGCTGGCGTTATCGTTAAGTTTATAAGTTATAGCGAAAATGCCCATTTACGGTTAATCAGGGCTGTGGCTAAATATCTGCCTCAAAAACCAACTGAAAATTAACCATGTTTAACATTATCCATTTCCTGCTGGCGCTGGTGATTATTCTTGCGCTTGCCTGGCTGGTGAGTTTCGACCGCCGAAAAATTCGCATTCGTTTTGTTTTACAGCTGATTATCATTGAAATAGCCCTGGCGTTCTTTTTCCTGCATGCCGAAAGCGGGCTGTTCATTATTAAATATGTCTCGGGATTCTTTGAGTCACTGCTGAAATTCGCGGCTGAAGGCACCAATTTCGTCTTTGGCGGGATGGGTGAAAAAGGACTGGCGTTCATTTTCCTCGGCGTACTTTGCCCGATTATTTTTATCTCCGCACTGATTGGTATTCTTCAGCACTGGCGAATTCTGCCGATTTTTATTCGGGTGATCGGGACACTGCTGTCAAAACTGAATGGCATGGGTAAGCTGGAATCGTTCAACGCGGTGAGCTCGCTGATCCTCGGACAGTCTGAAAACTTTATTGCCTACAAGGGTGTACTGGGCGACCTCTCCTCTCGTCGTCTCTTCACCATGGCGGCCACGGCCATGTCGACAGTATCTCTGTCGATTGTCGGTGCCTATATGACCATGCTCGACGCCAAATTTGTCGTTGCCGCGCTCATCCTGAACATGTTCAGCACCTTTATTATTCTCTCCATTATCAACCCGGCGCGCCCGGAAGCAGAGCCGGACATCAAGCTTGAAAAGCTGCACGAGTCCCAGAGCTTCTTCGAAATGCTTGGCGAGTATATTCTGGCCGGTTTTAAAGTGGCGATGATTATTCTGGCGATGCTGATTGGCTTTATTGCCCTTATTAGCGCCGTTAACGCCCTCTTCTCCAGCGTATTTGGTATGAGCTTCCAGCAGATCCTGGGCTATGTATTTTATCCGCTGGCGTGGCTGGTTGGTATCCCACTGAGCGACGCGTTGAATGCCGGCAGTATTATGGCAACCAAGCTGGTCGCAAATGAATTTGTGGCAATGATTGAGCTGCAAAAAATTGCGCATCAGATGTCACCCCGCGGACTGGGCATTTTGTCCGTTTTCCTGGTGTCGTTCGCTAACTTTGCCTCTATCGGCATTGTGGCCGGGGCGATCAAAGGCCTGAACGAGCAACAGGGGAACGTGGTATCGCGTTTTGGCTTACGTCTGGTGTATGGCGCGACGCTGGTCAGTTTGCTGTCCGCCAGCTTTGCAGGACTGGTGCTGTAAGCGATAACGGCGGGTTCTCCCGCCGTTTTTCATTAAAACTGCACGCACACCGGTTGATCGACCCGCATCACCGACTCCTGCGCGAAGCGTGATTTATAAATACCGCGCAACGCTTCAATATTCTTCTCGCTCTGCGCATCTTTACCGTGGATCAGCATAAGCGCCTTGCTCGGTTCACGCGCCACTTTCCCGTCGTTACCCAGCCACTGCCCGCGCGCATCAAAGACCGTCAGGCCATCGCGAAAACGCGGCGTCACGTCCTGGTCAACGAACTGCTGCCACTCGCCGGTGGTAATTTGCGCCCCTGCAGGACGGTTTAGCCCGAAATAGAGCGTGGTTTGCTGCATCTGGTTATCCGCTTTGCAGGTCTCCATCGCCGCGTGTTGCGACGGCACACTGCAGCCCGCCAGCATCAATAATGCCGCTGCCATTACCCCTGTTTTGATTGTCATGCTTCGCTATCCTCATTGTTATAAGCACAGCGATATCATCGTAAATTGCGGATTTTGGCAAGAAAAAAGCCGGGTAGCGCGCGTGCTTACCCGGCCTGACTATCAGCGAAAAAGATTACTCAGCCTGCAGCTTAGACGGCGGTGCAGTATGATAGTGTGCGTCTGCTTCAGCAAAACGTTTCTGCATTGAGGCAGAAGGCGCTTTACCCAGCAGGCTGAACACCACAATGCCGATACTGCCGAAGATGAAGCCCGGGATAATTTCGTACAGACCGAGCCAGGCGAACTGCTTCCAGACGATAACGGTAAGCGCACCGATAATCATCCCCGCCAGCGCGCCGTTGCGGGTCATGCGCGACCACAGCACCGAGAAGAGCACCACCGGACCAAACGCCGCACCAAAGCCCGCCCACGCGTAGCTTACCAGGCCCAGCACGCGGTTCTCAGGGTTTGCCGCCAGCGCAATGGCAATTAAGGCCACCACCAGCACCATGAAACGCCCCACCCATACCAGCTCTTTCTGGCTCGCATCTTTACGCAGGAACGCTTTGTAGAGGTCTTCGGTGATTGCACTTGAGCAGACCAGCAGCTGGCAGCTCAGGGTGGACATCACGGCCGCCAGGATCGCGGAGAGCAGAATACCGGCAATCCACGGGTTGAACAGAATGCCCGCCAGTTCGATGAACACACGCTCGGCGTTCTGGTTTACTGCACCTGCCTGCGCCGGGTTATTGTTGAAGTAAGCGATGCCGAAGAAACCAACCGCACAGGCACCCGCCAGACAGAGGATCATCCACGTCATACTGATACGACGGGCATGAACAATCGTGTGGTGAGAGTCAGCGGCCATGAAGCGCGCCAGAATGTGCGGCTGACCGAAGTAGCCCAGACCCCAGCCCATCAGAGAAACGATGGCGACAAAGTTCAGCCCTTTCAGCATGTCGACGTTTTCAATGCTCTTCTGCTTAATCACTTCCAGCGAATCAGCAAAGCCGCCGACGGTGAAGATGACAATGACTGGCGTCAGGATTAGAGCGAAGATCATCAGGCTCGCCTGCACGGTGTCAGTCCAGCTTACGGCCAGGAAACCGCCCACGAAGGTATAGAGAATGGTTGCCGCAGCACCGGCCCACAGCGCCGTTTCATAGCTCATGCCGAAGGTGCTTTCGAACAGGCGCGCACCGGCCACAATGCCAGAGGCACAATAGATGGTGAAGAACACGAGGATAACCAGCGCAGAGATAATACGCAGCACGCGGCTGTTATCTTCAAAGCGTCCGGTGAAGTAATCCGGCAGGGTCAACGCATTGTTGTTGGCTTCGGTATGCACGCGCAGACGGCCTGCAACCAGCTTCCAGTTGATCCATGCCCCGACGGTCAGGCCAATGGCGATCCAGCTTTCAGAAATACCGGAGATGAAAATCGCCCCCGGCAGCCCCATCAGCAGCCAGCCGCTCATGTCGGACGCGCCCGCAGAGAGTGCGGTAACCATCGGCCCTAAGCTACGCCCGCCCAGAATGTAGTCGTCAAAGTTCTTTGTTGAACGCCATGCCAAAAACCCTATCAGGATCATGCCAAATATATAAACGAGAAATGTCACCAGCATCGGTGTGCTAATTGCCATTCAAATTCTCCAAAATGTCGAGCGACAACCGTCCGGGTTGCCTTGTTATGTCATCACCGGAACGTAGTGATGTGTGTATGTGTTTCTGTTGGCCGCGCGTATCCTGCCGTAAGCAGTGCTCGCACACAAACGATTTAACACTGCATTTACATCAAATTCATCCCTGGTTTTATACGTCTTTCGTATAGGTTGCACTCGCTCACGCTTTTACGGGTTGCACCTTTTAAAAGTGTTAAGTCCCGCATAAAAACAGGCCTCTCATCCAGAAGCCAACACTTTTTTCCAGCTAACCATCTCTTAACAATCCATTCATTTCCTGGGTTGCAAACCAGGTCACATTTAACACGGTTGCACAAAGTTGCAACATGGTGGATATTTCACGCTATCGATAGCACACGACGACAGAACAACAGGAGCTTTGGCATGGGTATGACCACCATGGGGGTTAAGCTGGATGACGCAACCCGCGAACGGATTAAGACCGCAGCAACCCGCATTGACCGCACGCCGCACTGGCTAATCAAGCAGGCGATTTTTAACTACCTCGAAAGACTCGAAAGCGATGAGGGGCTGCCAGAGCTGCCCGCGCTGCTGGCGGGTGCAGCCAATGAAAGTGATGAGGTTTCCGCCGCTGCTGACGAAAACCATCAGCCGTTCCTTGAATTCGCCGAGCAGATCCTGCCTCAGTCGGTCAGCCGCGCCGCCATTACCGGTGCTTACCGTCGTGCCGAAACCGACGCCGTACCGATGCTGCTGGAGCAGGCCCGTCTGCCAGAAGCCATTGCCTCTCAGGCGCACAGCCTGGCGTATCAGCTTGCCGACAAACTGCGTAACCAGAAAAATGCCACCGGCCGCGCCGGAATGGTACAGGGTCTGCTGCAGGAGTTTTCCCTCTCCTCTCAGGAGGGCGTAGCGCTGATGTGTCTGGCGGAAGCGCTGTTGCGTATTCCTGACAAAGCCACCCGTGACGCACTGATCCGCGACAAAATCAGCAACGGTAACTGGCAGTCACACATTGGCCGCAGCCCGTCGCTGTTCGTCAACGCGGCGACCTGGGGCCTGCTGTTTACCGGCCGACTGGTCTCGACTCATAACGAAGCCAACCTCTCTCGCTCCCTGAACCGCATCATCGGCAAGAGCGGTGAACCGCTGATCCGCAAAGGCGTGGATATGGCGATGCGCCTGATGGGCGAGCAGTTTGTTACCGGCGAAACCATCGCGGAAGCGCTGGCCAACGCCCGTAAGCTCGAAGATAAAGGTTTCCGCTACTCTTACGACATGCTGGGTGAAGCGGCGCTGACCGCCGCCGACGCGCAGGCTTATATGGTCTCTTACCAGCAGGCGATTCACGCCATTGGTAAAGCGTCAAACGGTCGCGGTATTTATGAAGGCCCGGGGATCTCCATCAAGCTCTCGGCCCTGCATCCGCGCTACAGCCGTGCGCAGTACGACCGGGTGATGGAAGAGCTCTATCCGCGCCTGAAATCCCTGACCCTGCTGGCGCGCCAGTACGACATCGGTATCAACATCGATGCCGAAGAGGCCGACCGCCTGGAGATCTCCCTCGATCTGCTGGAAAAACTGTGCTTCGAGCCGGAGCTGGCAGGCTGGAACGGAATTGGTTTCGTTATCCAGGCGTATCAGAAACGTTGTCCGTTCGTGATTGATTACCTGATTGACCTGGCAAGCCGCAGCCGCCGTCGCCTGATGATCCGCCTGGTAAAAGGCGCCTACTGGGACAGCGAAATTAAACGCGCCCAGATGGAAGGTCTGGAAGGCTATCCGGTCTATACCCGCAAGGTTTACACCGATGTCTCATACCTTGCCTGCGCGAAAAAACTGCTCGGCGTGCCGAACCTGATTTACCCGCAGTTTGCCACCCATAACGCCCACACTCTGGCGGCCATCTACAGCCTGGCCGGTCAGAACTACTATCCGGGTCAGTATGAGTTCCAGTGCCTGCACGGCATGGGTGAACCGCTGTACGAGCAGGTCACCGGTAAAGTGGCGGATGGCAAACTGAACCGTCCGTGCCGTATTTATGCCCCGGTGGGCACCCATGAAACCCTGCTGGCGTACCTGGTGCGTCGTCTGCTGGAGAACGGGGCGAACACCTCCTTCGTTAACCGTATCGCCGATACCACCCTGCCGCTTGACGAGCTGGTTGCCGATCCGGTGCAGGCGGTTGAGAAGATGGCGGCCCAGGAAGGTCAGATTGGCCTGCCGCATCCGAAGATCCCGCTGCCGCGTGAACTGTACGGCAAAGGTCGCGTGAACTCCGCGGGCCTGGACCTGGCGAACGAACACCGTCTGGCCTCCCTCTCCTCCGCCCTGCTCAACAGCGCGCTGCAGAAATGGCAGGCCAAACCGATTCTGGAGCAGCCCGTCGCTGATGGCGAAATGCAGCCCGTGATTAACCCGGCGGAGCCAAAAGATATCGTCGGCTACGTGCGTGAAGCAACCGAAGCAGAAGTGGATCAGGCGCTGGACAGTGCGGTGAATAACGCGCCAATCTGGTTCGCGACGCCGCCGCAAGAGCGTGGCGCCATTCTGGAACGTGCTGCGGTGCTGATGGAAGACCAGATGCAGTCGCTCATCGGGATCCTGGTGCGCGAAGCAGGTAAAACCTTCAGCAACGCCATTGCCGAAGTTCGTGAAGCGGTCGACTTCCTGCACTACTACGCAGGCCAGGTTCGTGATGATTTCGATAACGAAACCCACCGTCCTCTCGGTCCGGTGGTGTGTATCAGTCCGTGGAACTTCCCGCTGGCGATCTTCACCGGCCAGATTGCCGCCGCACTTGCCGCAGGCAACAGCGTGCTGGCAAAACCGGCGGAGCAGACCCCGCTGATTGCCGCTCAGGGTATTAACATTCTGCTGGAAGCGGGCGTGCCTGCGGGTGTCATACAGCTGTTGCCGGGCCGCGGTGAAACGGTCGGGGCGAAACTGACCGCCGATAACCGTGTGCGCGGCGTGATGTTTACCGGCTCGACTGAAGTGGCCTCCCTGCTGCAGCGCAACATCGCCACCCGTCTTGATGCGCAGGGGCGTCCAACGCCGCTCATCGCTGAAACCGGCGGCATGAACGCCATGATCGTCGACTCCTCCGCGCTCACCGAGCAGGTGGTGGTCGATGTTCTCGCCTCCGCCTTCGACAGCGCGGGCCAGCGCTGTTCCGCCCTGCGCGTGCTGTGTCTGCAGGATGACGTGGCAGACCACACGCTGAAGATGCTGCGCGGCGCGATGGCCGAATGCCGCATGGGTAACCCGGGCCGTCTCACGACCGATATCGGGCCGGTTATCGACGCGGAAGCCAAAGCAAATATCGAAAACCACATTCAGACCATGCGCGCCAAAGGCCGTCCGGTCTTCCAGGCCGTGCGTGAAAACAGCGAGGATGCCCGCGAGTGGCAGACCGGCACCTTTGTGCCGCCAACGCTGATTGAACTGGCCAGCTTCGACGAGCTGAAAAAAGAGGTCTTTGGCCCGGTATTGCACGTGGTGCGCTACAACCGTAACAACCTCAACGAGCTGATTGAACAGATTAACGCCTCCGGCTATGGCCTGACCCTCGGCGTGCATACCCGCATCGATGAGACCATCGCTCAGGTGACCGGCAGCGCTAAAGTAGGCAACCTGTACGTGAACCGTAACATGGTCGGCGCGGTGGTGGGCGTACAGCCATTCGGCGGTGAAGGTCTGTCAGGTACCGGTCCAAAAGCCGGTGGTCCACTCTACCTGTACCGTCTGCTGGCAAACCGTCCGGACAATGCGCTCGGCGTGACGCTGGCACGTCAGGATGCCGAACGTCCGGTGGACGCGCAGCTGAAGGCCGTGCTGACACAGCCGCTGGAGGCGCTCATCACGTGGGCAGAAACACGCCCGGAACTGCGCGCTGTCGCACAGCAGTATGGCGAACTGGCGCAGGCGGGAACGCAGCGCCTGCTGCCGGGGCCAACCGGTGAGCGCAACACCTGGACGCTGATGCCGCGCGAGCGTGTGCTGTGCGTGGCGGACAACGAGCAGGATGCGCTGGTTCAGCTGGCCGCCGCTGCTGCAACCGGTTGTGAAGTGCTGTGGCCGGAAGATGCACTGCATCGTGACCTCGCGAAACAGCTGCCGAAAACGGTCTCTGCCCGCATTCATTTTGCGAAGCCCGATGCTCTGCTGACTCAGTCGTTTGATGCCGTTATCTATCACGGTGATTCCGACCAGCTGCGCGAACTGTGCGAGCAGGTAGCGGCCCGCAGCGGTGCGATTGTTTCGGTACAGGGCTTTGCCCGCGGCGAAACCAACCTGTTGCTGGAACGTCTGTACGTTGAGCGCTCGCTCAGCGTGAACACCGCGGCGGCGGGCGGTAACGCGAGCCTGATGACAATCGGTTAATCGTGTAAAATATCCCCGGTGGCACTACGCTTATCGGGGTGACAAAATAACCAGGGCCGGATAAGCACAGCGCATCCGGCTTTTTTACATGGAGGGGATGATGAAAAGATATCTGATCGCGGGGGCTGCATTGCTGCTGAGCGCGAACGCGCTGGCAGAAGAGTGCGCAAATGCGACCACCCAGCTTGAAATGAACACCTGTACGGCGCAGCAGTACCAGGCCGCCGATAAAAAACTGAATCAGACGTATCAGGCTGCCATCAAACGCGCAGAAGCCCCACAGCGTGAGCTTCTGAAAAAGGCACAGCAGGCGTGGATTGCCCTGCGCGATGCCGACTGCAACTTTATAGGGTCGGGTACTGAGGGAGGCAGCGTCCAGCCGATGATCATCAGCCAGTGCCTGAACGAAAAAACCGTTGAGCGTGAAGCGTTTCTTGCCTCACTGATGCAGTGTGAAGAGGGCGATTTAAGCTGCCCTCTTCCGCCGGGAAACTAACGCACGCGGATCCCTTCAATGATCATCTGCTGAACGTTTTCCAGCGTGCTGTGGAAAAACGCCTCATCCTGAAGCGTCTTACCGGTTACCGCTTCAACCTGGGCCGCAAAGTCAGCGTAATGCTGAGTGGAGGCCCAAATCATAAAGATCAGATGATGTGGGTCAACTGGAGCCAGCTTCCCGCCCGCCACCCATCCGGCAATAATGGCCGATTTCTCGTCAACCAGCTGTTTTAGATCCCCGGTCAGTTCCGCCTGCAACAGCGGTGCGCCCTGCAGCATCTCCAGGCAGAACAGCCGTGACGCCTGCGGATAATCACGCGACACCTCCAGCTTCAGGCGAATGTACTCCCTGATCGCCACCAGCGGGGCAAGCTCTTCGCGAAACGCCTTAAGCGGCGCCAGCCAGATATCGAGGATCTGCTGCATCACCGCAATATAAAGCGCCTCTTTCGACGGGTAGTAGTAGAGCAGATTCGTTTTCGACACCCCGGCCTGTTCCGCCACCTGCTCCAGGCGCGTGCCATGAATACCAAACTGCGAAAAGGTCTCCAGCGCCGCACTCAGGATGGCCTGCTTCTTCGCACTGACCGCCTGCGAACGTTTACCGGGTGTTTTCACTGCACCTTGTGTCATTCCCGCTCTCCATATTTTGCGTTGCCATCAGCATAGCAAAACCCCTCACCGACCACGACACTCTGCACTCCGATCGCGCATGAATGCCTGTTTTCTGTGCAATGTTTTTGACCATTTAGTCCACATTTGCGTATCTCAATTAACCAACCATTGATTAACACATTAATAACAAAGCCATTTTCAAAACTGGCATTGCCTTTGCAAAACCCTCTTTACCTGCAACGTCGTAAAGAGAGGTTCGTGATGAAAATTGGCGTATTTGTACCTATCGGCAACAACGGCTGGCTAATCTCGACCACCGCCCCGCAATACATGCCTACTTTTGAGCTGAATAAAGCTATCGTGCAGAAGGCGGAGCACTACCATTTCGATTTTGCGCTTTCGATGATCAAACTGCGGGGTTTCGGCGGCAAGACCGAATTCTGGGATCACAACCTGGAGTCCTTCACCCTGATGGCCGGGCTGGCAGCCGTCACCTCGCGCATTCAGATCTACGCGACGGCCGCCACCCTCACCCTGCCGCCGGCGATCGTTGCCAGAATGGCCTCCACCATCGACTCCATCTCCGGTGGTCGCTTTGGCGTTAACCTGGTTACGGGCTGGCAAAAACCTGAATATGAGCAGATGGGGATCTGGCCGGGCGACGAGTATTTCTCCCGCCGCTACGACTACCTGACCGAGTATGTGCAGGTGCTGCGCGATCTCTGGGGCACCGGCAAAAGCGACTTCAAAGGTGATTACTTCACCATGAACGACTGCCGCGTCAGCCCGCAGCCTTCCGCCCCGATGAAAGTGATCTGCGCCGGGCAGAGCGACGCAGGAATGGAATTCTCCGCTAAATACGCCGACTTCAACTTCTGCTTTGGCAAAGGCGTGAATACCCCAGCCGCCTTCGCCCCGACCGCGGCACGCATGAAAGAGGCCGCGGACAAAACCGGTCGCGATGTGGGTTCCTATGTCCTGTTTATGGTCATTGCCGACGAAACCGACGACGCCGCCCGCGCGAAATGGGAACGGTATAAGGCGGGCGCGGACGATGAAGCGCTGAGCTGGCTCACCGAACAGAGCCAGAAAGATACCCGTTCCGGCTCGGACACCAACGTCCGTCAGATGGCCGACCCGACCTCAGCGGTCAACATCAACATGGGCACGCTGGTCGGTTCCTATGCCAGCGTCGCCAGAATGCTCGATGAAGTGGCCGCCGTGCCCGGTGCGGAAGGCGTGCTGCTGACCTTCGATGAGTTCCTGACCGGTGTGGAAACATTCGGCGAGCGCATTCAGCCGCTGATGCAGTGCCGCGCCCACATTCCTGCTATCACAAAGGAGGTCGCGTAATGACCACGCTTGCAGCACGTCCGGAAGCCATCACCTTTGCGCCGCACCAAAGTGCCCTGATTGTGGTGGATATGCAAAACGCCTATGCCAGCCAGGGCGGCTATCTGGATCTGGCGGGATTTGACGTCTCCGCCACCCGACCGGTGATTGAGAACATTAAAACCGCAGTCAACGCAGCCCGCGCGGCTGGCATGCTGATCGTCTGGTTCCAGAACGGCTGGGACGATCAATATGTGGAGGCCGGTGGCCCGGGCTCTCCCAATTTCCATAAATCGAACGCCCTGAAAACCATGCGCAAACGGCCCGAACTGCAGGGCACACTGCTGGCGAAAGGCAGCTGGGATTACCAGCTGGTGGATGAGCTGGTGCCAGAGGCAGGCGATATCGTGCTGCCCAAACCGCGCTACAGCGGCTTTTTCAACACCCCGCTCGACAGCCTGCTGCGCAGCCGGGGGATCCGTCATCTGGTCTTTACCGGCATCGCTACCAACGTCTGCGTGGAATCCACCCTGCGCGACGGCTTCTTCCTGGAATATTTTGGCGTGGTGCTGGAAGACGCCACCCATCAGGCCGGGCCGGCGTTTGCGCAGCAAGCGGCCCTGTTCAACATCGAAACCTTTTTTGGCTGGGTCAGCAACGTCGCGGATTTTTGCGACGCCCTGAATCCACCGCTAGCCCGTATTGCCTGAGGAACAAGACCATGCCGAAATCCGTGATTATTCCGCCAGGAACCAGTACTCCGATTGCCCCGTTCGTGCCCGGCACGCTGGCCGATGGTGTGGTGTATGTATCCGGCACGCTGCCGTTTGATCAGCACAATAACGTGGTCTACCCCAACGACCCAAAGGCGCAAACCCGCCACGTGCTGGAGACGATCAAAAAAGTGATCGAAACAGCGGGTGGCACAATGGAGGATGTGACGTTCAACAGTATCTTTATCACCGACTGGAAAAACTACGCCGCGATTAACGACATTTACGCCGAGTTCTTTCCCGGTGATAAACCGGCCCGGTTCTGCATTCAGTGTGGGCTGGTGAGGCCAGATGCGCTGGTTGAAATCGCGACCGTTGCACACATCGCAAAGTGAGGCGGCCATGAAGCTCTCTGTCTCACCTCCCCCTTACGACGGCGCGCCCACGGTTGTCCTGATTGCCGGGCTTGGCGGGGGCGGCAGCTACTGGCTACCGCAGCTTGCCGTCCTGGAGCAAGAGTACCAGGTGGTGTGCTACGACCAGCGCGGGACGGGCAATAATCCCGACGTGCTGCCGGAAGCCTACAGCCTGGCGATGATGGCCGACGAGCTGGCCCGGGCGCTGAATGCCGCCGGGATCGTTCGTTACTGCGTCGTGGGTCATGCGCTGGGGGCGCTGATCGGCCTGCAGCTGGCGCTCGACCACCCCGATGCCCTCAGCGCGCTGGTGTGCGTGAACGGCTGGCTCACTCTGAATGCTCATACCCGACGCTGTTTCCAGATCCGTGAACGCCTGCTTCATGCAGGCGGCGCACAGGCGTGGGTAGAGGCGCAGCCGCTGTTTCTTTACCCGGCCGACTGGATGGCCGCCCGCGCGCCGCGCCTGGAGGCCGAAGAGGCCCTGGCACTGGCCCACTTCCAGGGCAAAAACAACCTGCTGCACAGGCTGAATGCCCTGAAGAAAGCGGACTTCAGTCGCCATGCCTCACGCATTCACTGCCCGGTACACCTTATCTGCTCCGCCGACGATCTGCTCATCCCTGCGGTCTGTTCCACTGAGCTGCAGGCGGCCATCCCCGGCAGCCACAAGGTGGTAATGCGCCAGGGCGGGCACGCCTGCAACGTCACCGAGCCAGAAACTTTTAATACGCTGCTGCTGAACGGGCTTGCCAGCCTGCTGCACAGCCCTGAACCCGCTTTATAAGGAGCCCTGATGAGCGAAGCGATTACCCCTGGCGCGCTGGCATCACTGTTTACCGGCGCACGCACCCATAACGGCTGGCAGGCGATCCCCGTCAGCGACGAGACGCTGCGCGAGATCTACGACCTGATGAAATGGGGTCCCACGTCCGCCAACTGCTCGCCAGCGCGGATTGTGTTTGTACGAAGCGCAGAGGGAAAAGAAAAACTGCGCCCGGCGCTTTCCAGCGGCAACCTGGAGAAAACCCTCACCGCCCCGGTTACGGCGATTGTCGCCTGGGATAGTGAATTTTATGAACGCCTTCCCGCCCTGTTCCCCCACGGGGATGCGCGGAGCTGGTTTACCTCAAGCCCGGCGCTTGCCGAAGAGACAGCCTTTCGCAACAGCGCGATGCAGGCGGCTTACCTGATTTTCGCCTGTCGGGCGCTGGGGCTCGATACGGGCCCGATGTCAGGCTTTGATCGCCAAAAAGTCGACGACGCGTTTTTCACCGGCACGTCGCTGAAAAGTAATCTGCTTATCAATATTGGCTATGGCGATACCAGCAAACTCTACGGCCGTTTGCCGCGTCTGGCCTTTGAAGACGCATGCGCACTGGCATAAGGAGCCACCATGATGACACCCGATAAACAAACCTTCCGTGATGCCATGGCCTGCGTCGGTGCGGCGGTCAATATCATCACCACCGACGGTCCTGCCGGGATGGCGGGTTTCACCGCCAGCGCGGTGTGCAGCGTAACGGATTCACCGCCCACGCTGCTGGTATGCCTGAACCGTGGCGCATCCGTCTGGCCGACCTTCAGTGAAAACCGCACCCTGTGCGTCAATACCCTGAGCGCCGGACAAGAGCCGCTATCAAACCTGTTTGGGGGGAAAACCCCGATGGACGAGCGCTTCGCCGCCGCGCGCTGGGAGACCGGCGAAACGGGGTGCCCGCGTCTGGAGGAGGCGCTGGCCTCGTTTGACTGCCGTATCAGCCAGGTGGTGAGCGTGGGCACGCACGACATCCTGTTTTGCGACATCGTTTCGATTATTCGCCACCCCGCGCCGCAAGGGCTGGTGTGGTTTGACCGCGGCTATCACGCGCTTATGCGACCCGCCTGTTAACCCTCCTTAAGGAGTCAGCTCATGGCAATGTTCGGTTTTCCCCACTGGCAGTTGAAATCGACCTCTACAGAACCTGGCGTGGTCGCGCCGGATGAAAGGCTCCCGCTCGGGCCAACCTTAGTGATGGGGGTTCAGCACGCGGTCGCGATGTTCGGCGCAACGGTGCTGATGCCCATGCTGATGGGGCTTGATCCCAATCTGTCCATTCTGATGTCGGGTATCGGTACCCTGCTGTTCTTTTTCATCACCGGCGGGCGCGTGCCCAGCTATCTTGGTTCCAGCGCTGCGTTTGTCGGCGTGGTCATCGCCACCACCGACTTTAACGGTCAGGGTATCAACCCGAATCTGAGCGTCGCGCTCGGCGGCATTATCGCCTGCGGGCTGGTCTACACGCTGATTGGCCTGGTGGTCATGAAGGTCGGGACGCGCTGGATAGAGCGGATGATGCCTCCCGTCGTCACCGGGGCTGTGGTAATGGCAATTGGTCTGAACCTTGCGCCAATAGCCGTCAGAAGCGTCTCCGGTTCGCCCTTTGAAAGCTGGATGGCGGTGATCACGGTACTCTGCATTGGCCTGGTGGCGGTGTTTACGCGGGGGATGATCCAGCGACTGTTGATCCTGGTGGGGTTAATCGTTGCCTGTCTGGTGTACGCCCTGCTGGCAAACGTCTTCGGTCTGGGCAAGCCGGTTGATTTTACACTGTTGCATAACGCCGCCTGGTTCGGCCTGCCGCAGGTGACGTCTCCGGTCTTTAACACGCAGGCGATGATGTTAATCGCGCCGGTTGCGGTGATCCTGGTGGCAGAAAACTTAGGCCATCTGAAAGCCGTTGCGGGTATGACCGGGCGCAGCATGGACCCTTACATGGGCCGCGCCTTTGTCGGCGACGGTCTGGCTACCATGCTCTCCGGCTCGGTCGGCGGCAGCGGCGTAACGACCTACGCTGAAAATATTGGTGTGATGGCAGTGACCAAAGTTTACTCCACCCTGGTCTTCGTGGCGGCAGCGGTGATGGCGATGCTCCTCGGCTTCTCACCGAAATTCGGCGCGCTGATCCACACCATTCCCGCGCCGGTGATTGGTGGGGCATCGATTGTGGTATTTGGTCTGATTGCCGTTGCCGGGGCACGCATCTGGGTGCAACATCGTGTCGATCTGAGCCAGAACAGCAACCTGATTATGGTGGCGGTCACGCTGGTGCTGGGGGCGGGAGATTTTGCCCTGACGCTGGGCGGCTTCACCCTTGGTGGGATTGGCACCGCAACCTTTGGCGCAATCCTGCTTAACGCCCTGCTGAGCCGCCGGGAAGCGGCCGCACCGCAGGGCGACGTGGTACATCAGGACTCTTGATTTATCGCAGCGCTGTCACGCTCTGGCAGCGCTTTTTTCTTCCGTTTCAGCTTCAGCTCACTCACCAGCACGCCGGCGACAATAAACGCCGCACCCACCAGCGCCAGCAGCGGTAAACGCTCTCCGGCGATACGCCCGAAAATGCCCGCCCATACCGGTTCACCGGTATAGATAACCGTCGCACGCGTCGGGGAAACGCTGCGCTGCGCCCAGTTCATGGTGACCTGGATAATGGCGCTAAAGATGCCCAGCCCCAGCGCCACTACAACCAGCCCGGTGGACATCGGCGGAACAGACTCCCCTGCCGGCACCATGGTGGCAAAAGCCACCAGCGACGCGGTCGCCAGCTGAACCACGGTGACGCGCTTGACGTCCACTTTGCCAGCCCAGGCGCTGATCAGAATAATTTCCGCGGCAATCGCGATAGCACCCACCAGCGTAATGATTTCGCCCGGCCCCAGCGCCAGCAGGTTATTTTCCGGCCCGGCAAGCAAGATAAGGCCAACAAACGCCAGCACGATCCCCGTGCAGGACATCAGACCCGGTATTCTCCCCAGACAGAGCCATTGCAGTAACGGCACCAGTGGCACATACATGGCGGTGATAAACGCCGATTTGCTGCTGGTGATGGTCTGCAATCCCCACGTCTGCAGGCTGTAGCCCATGGCAATCGCAATCCCAATGGCCACCCCGGCCTTCAGTTCTTTAAGCGTCAGCCCACGCAAGGTTTTAAGCGAGAGTAACCCCACGGCAATCGCCGCCGTCGCAAAGCGCAGGCCGACAAAAAAGAACGGACCGCTCAGCGTGACCGCGTACTGGACGGCGAGAAAGGTTCCGCCCCAGAACATGGTGATCAGAATGAGAAGGGCTTCCTGAGGTTTGACGGAGAATGTGAAACGGGAGAGAGACATGCGGCACCAGCAAATAAGCATCAATCCTCTAGTGTGCGATGCCTTTGGTGACAGTTCAATGTTGCAGAAATAAAAAACCGCCGGGAGATCCCGGCGGCAGGGTATCAGCCCGGCGTATTACTTATTGCTGCCATGACTGTTTTTGCCCCCTTTTTTGCCAGCTTCTGATGCCCGCTGAGGGTCATTTTTGAAATTCCCCCCGCTAGACTGGCCACCTTTACGACCTGCTTCTGATGCTCTTTCACGGTCTTCAGCGAAATTACCTGAACCACCACGATGGTTTGCCATCTCTAACCTCCAGAGTGTGAAACATTAGACATCATATTGCATTCAGTAAAAGAGGATTCTTTCACCGCGCGGCTGAAGGACAGTGCCTTTATCTGTGCCACGTGAAATTAAGCTTAGTGGAATGCGGCTATCCGGCAAGTCAGAGGTAATATTCTGCAACATGATCTCAGCCATTCGGGTGAGATTACGCGACGGCCATTTATAAGCCTTTCTTATCATTTTAAAAATCCGCAGCGGGAAAGTTGTTTCATTTTGCTACAAAGCGCTTTTGTATCCATATTGTTATAAATCAAAGAAATGCCGTTCATTTTTGCAGTCTGGCTGTGATGACTTATCTTTAAATGAACGCAGCGATCCGCTGTCAGAAAACACAAACGAGGAGTGATGCAAAATGGCAAAAGTTCTGGTGCTCTATTATTCCATGTATGGACACATTGAAACCATGGCTCACGCGGTAGCAGAAGGTGCAAACAGAGTGGACGGCGTAGAAGTTGTGGTGAAACGCGTACCGGAAACGATGCAGGCTGAGGCGTTCGCCAAAGCCGGGGGGAAAACACAAAATGCCCCGGTTGCCACCCCGCAGGAACTGGCTGATTACGATGCCATTATTTTCGGCACCCCTACCCGATTTGGCAATATGTCAGGCCAGATGCGGACCTTCCTCGATCAAACCGGAGGACTTTGGGCATCCGGAGCGTTATATGGCAAACTCGCCAGCGTCTTCAGCTCCACCGGGACCGGCGGCGGTCAGGAGCAGACGATTACGTCAACCTGGACTACCCTTGCTCACCATGGGATGGTGATTGTGCCGATTGGCTACGGCGCGCAGGAACTGTTTGATATTTCCCAGGTTCGTGGCGGGACACCGTACGGCGCCACCACCATTGCCGGTGGCGATGGCTCCCGACAGCCGAGCAACGAAGAGCTCACTATCGCCCGCTATCAGGGTGAGTATGTCGCAGGCCTCGCCAAAAAACTGAACGGCTAACTCAACAGGAGGACAAGTATGCCAACTCAAGAATCCAAAGCCCACCGCGTGGGTGAATGGGCAAGTTTACGCAACACCTCTCCGGAGATCGCCGAAGCCATTTTTGAAGTCGCGAACTATGACGAGAAGCTGGCAGAGCAGATTTGGGAAGAAGGCAGCGATGAAGTGCTGGAACGTGCCTTCGGGAAAACGGACAAAGACGCGCTCTTCTGGGGTGAGCAAACCATCGAACGTAAAAACGTCTGAACGTTTCCCCCCGCCTGAGCGGGGGGTTTTACCTATTTCGCCGCGTTATTCATCACCGCATTGAATTTATCGATTGGGCAAAAACCGTTCGCATCAACCGGACACCCCTTCAGCTCCAGCGTCACACGCTGTGCCGGCGCATCCAGTGACAGTACGCTGGCGTTACGCAGTTGGTCGGCGCTCTGATAGACATACTCAATCTTCATGAGCTCCTGGTTGGCGCTTTTATCATGCCAGCGCTGGAAAACAATTTTCCCGCCAATTGGCGTCCGCTCATGCTGGTCATGCAGCTGGTACGGTTTGAAATCCAGCGCCGTAAGCAGCGACGCGATATTGGAATCATGCCCTACCAGCAGGGTGATTTTCGGCGCTTTCGCCTGCCCGGTGACGAGGGCCTGGTCGATATACTTCACCAGCGGTTTGGCCACGTTTTGCGCCACCTCGGTGGAGGTAAACAGCGAGTCCTGATAGCCATTTTTCAGCTGCGACAACACGCGCCACTGTTGATCGGTTTTAATTTCACCCCAGGCAACCTGGTCTGCCGGGAAGCCTTCGTAATACTGCAGCATGAAGGCATCCACCAGCGAGTTACCGACTTTTAACGGCCCCGATACGCCAGGTTCTTTTTCATAGTCGGCACTGAAGGTATCTTTCGCCTCCGCCAGCGAGCACACGTTCTTCTCTTTACAGGACGGTGAATCGGCGTAATTCGTCATCTGCTCCAGCAGCTTGTAGCTCTCGCCTAGCTGCATTTTCTGCCGCTCAGTCTCCATCGCCTTCAGCGCTTTTTCACGGAATTCAGGTGAGTTATCCGTAATCACCGGGTTAAAGGTCGGATCCATGGTGCCCATTTTTTCCTGATGATGCACAGGCACATCGCACCCCGGGAAGGCACCGGTGATAAAGAACTGCGCGGTGGCGACAGTGCGCTGCAGGCTGTTGGCATAGGCATATACGCTATCCGCGGCCGGGCACTCGCCGGTTTTCACCATCCCCTGCTGTGCCAGCCACTCGCGCATATAGTGGCCCATGTAGACTTCAAGCACGCCACCTTTGGTGGTGAGCTGGCCGCCTGGCACCTCCCATTCTGGCCACTGCTTCGGTGTGGATTGCTCGAGCACGCTGCCATTATTGGCGAGCGGCGCGCGCAAATTATGGCGACTCATGATTAAAACTTGTTCCAGCTGATACCCTTCCGGCGTCTCTTGCGCCTGCACGCCAGATGTCACTGCAATGGAACCGGCGATTGCCAGCGCGAGTAGTGCTTTTCTCATCCCTAATTCCTCACTCGTTTTAAAATGTCGCAGTGAGTGTGACAGATTCGTGACAATTTTCCGGGAAGCGTTTCGCAAACTGAGGATTACTTTTCAAGGCGATCGCCGTATTCGCTCATCCAGTCGGCCAGCGGGGAGAGCGCGCTCTGGAGGGTTAACCCCAGCGCGGTTATCTGATACTCCACCCGCGGTGGGATCTCCGGGTAGATAGTGCGCGACACCAGCCCGCGCTGCTCAAACAGGCGCAACTGCTTCGTGAGCTCTTTTTGCGTGATGGGGGCGGCGGCGCGCAGCAGATCGCCAAACCGGACCGGTGCATTGAGCATAATCAGGCGATAGAGCACCGGGATGGCCCACTTACCGGAAATCAGGTTTACAAACTGCGTCATCGGGCAGAGATAAACCTCAGATTTTTTTTCACAGGGTATATTGAGCGATTCCGCCATAGCACACCTCTTGCCTCATTAGTATCCAAATGGTACCTGGTTTCCTTTCGATACTAACGTTTCTATAGTGCTTTCTCCAGAGTCATTTCAGGAGAAGCACATGGGTCGTTTAGCAGGTAAATATACGCTGATTACCGGCGGCACTTCCGGTATTGGTCTCGCTACCGCGCAGGAATTTATTGCCGAAGGGGCGCACATTGCTGTCACCGGACGTAACCCGGATACCCTTGCCGAAGCACAACGCATTCTGGGCGATAATGCCTGGGTTATTCCGACCGATGCGGGTGACATCGCCGCGCAAAAAGCGCTGGCGGACACGCTCGCCTCTCGCTGGTCGCGTCTTGATGCCGTGTTTATTAACGCCGGCGATGTGACGCACGGGCTGCTTGAAGAGTGGCAGGAAGACGCCTGGGATCGCCTGATGGGCATCAACCTTAAAGGACCGTTCTTTTTGATTCAGGCCCTGCTGCCGCTGCTCAATAATCCCTCCTCTGTGATCCTGTGCGGGTCCGTGAGCGCCCGCATCGGGCTGCCTGCCAGCAGCGTTTATGCCGCCAGCAAGGCGGGATTACTGTCGCTGGCACGCACGCTGTCAGGGGAGTTGTTGCCGCGCGGTATTCGCGTCAACGGCCTGAGCCCGGGTCCGGTAGAAACACCGGCATTTAATAAAACGGGGTTAAGCGAGGAAGCGCTCAAGGCGATGCTGGGGGATATCACCAAACTTGTGCCGCTGGGCAGAATGGGCACGCCGACGGAGCTGGCGAAAGCCGCGCTCTATCTTGCCTCTGACGAATCGCGCTATATGGTGGGAACGGAACTGCTGGTCGACGGCGGAATGGGAAACCTGTAGGTCAAAAGGCGCTGATGCCGGTGACGATGCCGACATACAGCGCCGCCCATACGACGGCTGAAATCAGGCTTACCGCGTACACCTTCGCCGCGTTCAGTCTGAGCATGCCCGCTGCCAGCGGGACGATATAACGCAGCACCGCCAGGAAACGCGCGGTAAAGAGCACCAGCACGCCGTTTTTCTGCAGCTGATGTTGTACCCGCAAAAATTTCTCGGCGTGCCGGGAGGTAAAGCGCGTGACCAGCCGCGTGTGGCCCATCAACTGGCCGATATGATAATTCAATACCGACCCTGTTGCGGCACCCGCCGCGACAGCCAGCCACGTCAGTCCCGGATGCAGGCTGGTCTGGCTGACGGTGATCCCTGCCAGCAGCATCACCGAGGCAGGCGGAAGCACGGAGGAAACCAGTACCGTAGACTTGCTCAGCGCGATGACGAAAAGCAGCGCGAACAGATGCGTCGGATAGAGCGCAAAATGATTCAGCAGATTGTCAAACCACGTCATATTCCACCCCGCAGCGTTCGTGATGCTGACCATTAGAAACGAACAACCTTAAATGGGGTATCAACCGCTCAGACCTCCAGCAGGAAGGCATTAACGACACGCGAAAATGTCAGCGCCATTTAGAAACACAGAGGTGTGGAATTATACTCTCTTGAGCAATAACCACCGTCATTGATGAATAATCGATGTCATTAATACGCGGGATTAAATTATTGTTCTAAACGTTTCTTAAACGTCTTTTAAATTCCACAGCGCGATTTTTAAAGTGGCGTATTATCCCTCTCGTTTTACAACGATCTCGTTATGGCGAGGCTCCTGTACAAATACACGTTATCGCTCTGGTGGGTTCGAGAGAACCGGCACAGGGTAAAACAGGCACTGTCGAATCAAGGCTTTGTCAGTATAACTTCCCTTACGGGATACGGTGTACAGTGCTGAACCCAGGACGTGGGGATCTCCTCTTCGACATGCCCTGTCTTGCTCGCCCCTGAGAGATTTTATTATTCAAAGGGAATTCACTATGTCTTACGCTATTCACAATCAAAACCTGGCATTCAATGACAGCGCAATCGCGCAATATATGAATACCGATTTTATCGTCCTCGATATTTCATTATGCGTGGCGCTGGCACGCGAGCAATTTTTCGAAAAATTAAAAGACGATGATATTCCATCGCATATTTTCCTCGAAGATAACGGTCGGCTGGCAGGCATGGTTGCGGTGCGCAAACTGCTGCAGACCGCCGATACGGTACAGCCGGTGAAAACGCTGATGATTTCTCAGTTTCTGCAGGTCAAACCGGAAGACGAGCGTGCCGATGTCGCCGGGCTGCTGGCCCACGGCGAGGCGGATGTCGTGCCGGTGGTCACGCACGGTAAAGTGGTCGGCTGCCTGACCGAACGCGAAATCGCCCATCTGCTGGAAGATGATGTCACCGAAGATGCCCAGCTCCAGGGAGCAACGCTGCCGCTGGAAAAGCCGTATCTGGA
This sequence comes from Enterobacter sp. PTB, assembly GCF_051130085.1. Classification (NCBI taxonomy): domain Bacteria; kingdom Pseudomonadati; phylum Pseudomonadota; class Gammaproteobacteria; order Enterobacterales; family Enterobacteriaceae; genus Enterobacter; species Enterobacter sp. PTB. Next base: position 313,457 of record NZ_JBDKEE010000005.1, on the reverse strand, counting down.
AACCAGCCCCTTCAGCCTGTGGAAAAAACGCTCCGTCTGGCTGCTGCTGTTGTTTGTCGCTGAAGCCTATACCAGCTCGGTTATTCAGCACTTCGAAGAGGCGCTGGAATCCGCCATTGCCCTGGCCTTTTTTATTCCGCTGCTGATAGGGACCGGTGGGAACAGCGGGACGCAGATCACCTCCACGCTGGTGCGTGCAATGGCGCTGGGTGAAGTGCGTCTGCGCGACGTTGGCCGCGTGTTACGAAAGGAGATGACCACCTCGCTGATGATTGCCGCCACGCTTGGTCTTGCCGGGTGTGTTCGCGCCTGGATGATGGGTATCGGGCTGGAAATTACCCTTATCGTCAGCCTGACGCTGGTCTGCATTACGCTGTGGAGTGCGATTGTCTCGTCAGTTATTCCGATGGTACTGAAGCGCTGCGGCATTGACCCGGCCGTCGTTTCCGCGCCCTTTATCGCGACGCTTATCGACGGAACCGGTCTGATTATCTACTTCAAGATTGCGCAGTACACGCTGGGGCTGGAATAAGAGTGCAGCACCTCACCCACCGGGTTGAGGTGCTCACCGTTTTACATATCGCCAAGCTGATGTGCGATATCACGAAGCTGTTGCGCCAGCGCCTGCAGGTTTTTGCCCGTCTCACCTTTCGGCCCGGTCGACTGCCGCACCACCAGCCGGGCAGGCAAAATGGATGACATGCGCACGGCATTGTCTTCGCCACTGTCAAGAATGCGGCGCACCGCCTCCTTCCCCTGCAGATCCAGGTCCAGCGATACCGTGGTCAATGCCGGATAGAAGAATGAGCTTTCGTAGGTGTCATCGTAGCCAATCACCGATTTTTCACCCGGAATGGAAATCTGATGCTGATGGAAAGCACTTAATACCCCCAGCGCCATCTGGTCGTTGGCCACCAGCACGGCAGAAAATTGCGGCGTCTCGCGCAGCATCTGCAGCGCACCCGCGTAACCGCTCTGCGCATCCCAGTTCCCGCGGATCACCGAGGCCGGCTCCAGACCGTAACCTTTCAGGGTTTCAATCCAGCTTTTCAGCCTGAGCTGCGCCGAGACAGAAGAGGCTGGCCCCGCCAGCAACGCGATTTCCCGGTGCCCCAGTTCGTAGAGATATTTGACGCTGGCACGGGTGCCATCTGCCGGGTTAAACGAAACGTTAAACACGGAACTGTAAGGGTCAACGTCGAGGAACAGACAGACGATATCGTCGTTGTCCGTCGCGATTTTCTGCGCCTGCTCTGCTTCCAGCGGGACGTTGATGATCACCTTACTGACGAGCTGAGATTTCAGTTCATTGATCGAATCCTGGATGCTGTGGTTGACGTTCTCATCAATCATGGAGATCAACACCTGATACCCTTCCACATTTGCATAGCGTTTTACTGCCGCGGCGACCTGTGACGGCGCATGCAAAGCCAGCGAAATCGTCACCAGTCCGACGGTCTGGGTCTGCTTTCCGACCAGCTGCTGTGCCAGGCGGTTCGGGACATACCGCAATAACTCTATGGATTTCTCCACCTTGTGACGCGTGGCTTCGGATACATTGGCAGATTTATTCAGTACCCTGGACACGGTCTGATAGGAGACGCCCGCATGGCGTGCGACGTCCTCTAACGTTGCGCTTTTCGACTTCATGGTCCGGTTCCTTATGTTGTTATGCGCTGATTGTATCAGGGGCGATATAAAAAAACGCCCACTGGGCACTTTTGGCTGCCATAACACCATCAAAAAGTATTACGTTCACAATACTACATTTCTTGTCACACCTCATGAATCGTAACAAAATTGGCTATTTTATTTGCACTTAATCACAGATTAACGATCACGCAATTGCCAGAAAAAAGGTTTAGGCATTTTATGACAGCGGATTTGTGAACGTATTACAAAACAATAAGAGGGTAACAATGAACACGACGATCCGCTCTGTATCTGTTGCGTTGGCTGCCGCGTTAGCGTCTCCTTCGCTGTTTGCAGCGTCTTCAGTACCAATTGATTTTCATGGATATCTTCGCTCCGGTGTGGGCGTCTCACGGGATGGTGGGATGGAGGAGTGGCAAAAAAATAAAATTGGCCGTCTGGGTAACGAGGCCGATACCTACGGCGAGCTGGAGCTGGGCTCAGAGGTGTACAAAAAGAATGATGTCAGCTTCTACCTCGACAGCATGGTGAGCATGGTCTCTGACGGCTCTAACGACAATGAAACCACCTTCGGCGACGATGCGCAGTTCGGGTTGCGTCAGCTGAATCTGCAGATCAAGGGGCTGATCCCCGGCGATCCGAACGCGGTGATCTGGGGCGGTAAGCGCTACTACCAGCGCCATGACCTGCACATCATTGACACCAAATACTGGAACATCTCAGGCGCGGGTGCCGGTATCGAAAACTACACGCTCGGACCGGGTGCGGTGTCCGTGGCCTGGATCCGTGGCGATGCCAACGACGTGGACTACCGCGTGGACGGCGATAGCGACGTCAATATCAACTACATCGACCTTCGCTATGCGGGCTGGAAGCCGTGGGCGGGCGCATGGACTGAAGTGGGCATTGATTACGCCATGCCAAACCCCACCAATAAGCAGAAAGAGTACGGTGGGCTGTATGAGGCCGACAACGGCGTCATGGTCACCGGTGAGATCAGCCAGGACATGTTAGGCGGCTACAACAAGCTGGTGCTGCAGTATGCGAACAAAGGCCTGGCGCAAAACATGGTGTCCCAGGGCGGCGGCTGGTATGACATGTGGAACTACGTGAACGACGCCAGCGGCTACCGTGTGATTAACACCGGCTTAATTCCGATTACGGACAAGCTCTCCTTCAACCACGTGCTGACCTGGGGCTCGGCGGATGACACCACGCAATTCACCGATAAATCGCGCCTTGTCTCGCTGGTGGGTCGCGCGCAGTACCAGTTCACCGAATACGTGCGTCTGATTGGTGAAGTGGGCGGTTTCTACCAGAAAGATACCTACACCGACGGCTCCAGCTACAAGCAGAGCGGAGAGAAGTACACCCTCGCACTCGGACTGGCGGATGGGCCTGATTTTATGTCGCGTCCGGAACTGCGCGTCTTCGCCTCTTACCTGAATGACTCCGAGAAAGGACAATCCTTCGAAGACGGCACCGCAAATAATACCTGGAACGTTGGCGTGCAGGTGGAAGCCTGGTGGTAATGTTTATTTCCTGATATGCGTTAATCGTTATTGTATCTCCAACAACTGGCAGTCTATTCTCCTCGTTTGGGATAGCCATTATTTTGGCTATCCCTTTTTTATTATTAATGACTAAAATGCGCATCTAATAATTGCCGCAAGGTATCAGACTGCCGGCCAAATATCGCATGCACCTGCTGACCGATAATAATCACGCCCAGCGCCCCCTCCTGTTGTAACGCCTGCGTATCCACCTTATTTAAATCTTTTACCGTGACGCGCAGACGGGTAATGCAGGCTTCAACATGTTCGATATTATCGTCGCCGCCGAATGCAGGAATTAAACGCTGAGTTATTTCACTGTCCATAATACGCCTCTCTGTTATGCAGATAAAAAAATGCCTGCTCATAGAGCAGGCGCCTTCAGATTGATTAGCCAGGGTTGTACGACGCGACGCCCTCAGCGACTACGCTTTACGCCTGAGTACCCGACAATCCCACGGCAGCAGAGCGGTATCACCCGCGGCGGCGGCATCGGTCATGCAGTCGGTATACCCCTGCGGCAGCGTAATGAGCTGCTGCTGGGCGGTGTAGTTCTGCACAAACACCCACGTGGTTTCGCCGTCCGTGCGGGCCGTTGCCACCACACCCGGTGGGAAATCGCATTCCATGGCCCGCGGCAGCGCCAGTTCGTCAATAATCCCGGCGAAGAAATCACGCTGGAACGGCAGATCGTTGCGCGACGCCACATGCCACGCTTTCCCCTTACCGAAACGGTTCACCGTCACGGCAGGCCGACCGGCGTAGAAATCATCCCGGTAGGTCGCCAGCGGCTGAGCGTTTTCGACATGAATCAGCTCGCACAGATGACGAACCTGATACGGCCCCTGCAGGCCAGCCGCATTACCCGCCAGCCCCTGTACCAGATTACGTTCTCCCTCACCGAGACAGTCGATCTCTTCTGCCCAGATGCCGAGCAGTTTACGCAGCGGCCCCGGGAACCCGCCGAGATGACAAAGATCGCTTTCATCCACGATGCCGCTCCAGTAGGTGGTCACCAGATGGCCGCCCCCGGCGACAAACGCTTCTGCGCGTTCGGCGAAGCCTTCCCGCACCATATAAAGCATCGGCGCAATCACCAGCGCGTACTGGCTGAGATCGCCATCGGCATCAATCACATCCACCGCGATGCCTTTTTCCCAGAATGGACGGTAGTGTTCGTTAACGGTTTTTTCGTACTCCATCCCCATGTTGCGCGGCCCTTCGGCATCGTCCAGCGCCCAGCGATTTTGCTGGTCGAAGATAATCGCCACCCGTGCCTGCGTGCGACACCCGACCACTCCCGGCAGGCGCTCAAGCATTTCGCCCAGACGCGTCACTTCACGCCCGACACGCGTATCAAGATGCCCCACGTGGTCGATAACCGCTCCGTGGAATTTCTCCACCGAACCGCGGCTTTTACGCCACTGGAAGTACTGCACCGCATCGGCCCCGTGTGCCACCGCCTGCATTGAGGAGAGAATATGCATCCCCGGCTTTTTCAGCTTGCTGGTCGGCTGCCAGTTGGTGGTGCTCGGCGTGGACTCCATCAGCACAAAAGGTTTGCCGCCTTTCAGGCTGCGCATCATGTCGTGGTACATGGCGGTATAGCAGGCGAGCTGGGTTTCGTCTTTCTCCTTGTGCCACATCGGGTAGCTGTCCCAGGAGATAAAGTCGATCGCTTTCGCAAGCTGCCAGTAGTCGTAATCGTAGAAATACTCCATGAAATTGGTCGTCACCGGCAACGCTGCGTTGACGGCTTTTAGCGGCGCAACCTCATGGCGGCAGAAATCTGTTACCTGCGCCGTATTAAAGCGGCGCCAGTCGAGGTTCAGACCGTGAATGGACACCTCGCCCTGCGGCGCAGGGGACTCAATCTGCGACCAGTCGCTATAGGTGTGGCTCCAGAAGGTGCTCCACCATGCGTGGTTCAGCGCATCCAGGGTTTTGTAGCGCGCTTTCAGCCAGTCACGAAAGCGCTCCTGGCACAGATCGCAGTGGCACTCACCGCCGTACTCATTGGAGATATGCCAGCCCAGCACCGCCGGGTGCTGTGAATAACGCTCAGCCAGTAAGGTATTCATTTTGAATGTCTTCTCACGGTACACCGGGGAAGACATACAATGGTTATGACGCCCACCGTGCAGCGCAGGCACGCGGTTACGCCCTACGCGCAGCACCTGCGGGTATTTTTGCGACATCCATGCCGGGCGCGCACCGCTCGGCGTGGCGAGGAAAATATGGATCCCCGCTGAATATAATTTATCAATGACGTTATCCAGCCAGACAAAATCATATTCCCCTTCACGCGGTTCGAGCTTCGCCCAGCTAAATATGCCCACCGACATGACATTACATTTCGCCTGCTGCATCATGGCAATATCTTTTTCAATAATACCGGGGTAATTCTCCCATTGCTCCGGGTTATAGTCGGCGCCATGCAATAACGCAGCGACCTTCGAACTTAAAGGCGCAAATTTATTCATATTAAAAACGTCCTGAAGTGAAACAGAATACTATTTAAATACCGTTATCGACGGCAGCACTTTGCCATGACAATCAAATAACGCCTGGTTTTCGCGGGTATTTCCCTCTTTCCAGTCATCATGGATATATTTCATGCCGGTTTTGGTGGCCCATGTGGTGCCCGGTACGGCAATCCAGGTCGGCTCCCAGTAGAACAGGCCCTTACCGCGACGATCGGGAACGTTAATCACGGCCTGCATTAAATCGTGGATATAATCGTACTGACCCTGCACGGTGCCGGGATAGCCACCGTCCTTCTCTTCTTTGGCCTGGAAACTGTTTTCTGCGTTATCGCAGTTCTCCAGCGTATAGCCATAGGCCGCTTCCACCACAATGACGTCTTTGTTATAGCGTTTGCTGATGTCATCCATATTGGCTTTCAGCGCGCCGATCGGGCCATTCCAGTAGGTGTACATCGACAGGCCGATAATATCGAACGGCACATCGCGCTTCGTTATCTCATCAAACCACCAGCGGAAGGTGTCATTTTTAGTGCCTTCGGCCAGGTGCAGCATAATTTTCACCTGCTCGCCGTCGGTCAGGTTCTCTTTCATCCCGCTGATTGCGGCGTTGAGTAACCCGGCTACGCGGTCAAACTCGCCGCCACCCTGCCCCCAGCTTTTGCCTTCCGGCCAGAGCAGCCCGCCATTGATTTCATTACCAATCTGGACCATGTCCGGCAGCACGCCCTCTTTTTTAAAGCGGGCAATGGTGTCGCGCGTATAGTCATGGATTGCCGTTTTAAGCTGCGGGTAATCCATCTTCTCCCAGGCTTTTGGTTTGAACTGTTTGCCCGGGTCGGTCCAGAAATCGCTGTAGTGGAAATCGAGCAGGAGTTTTATGCCCTGGGCCTTCACGCGCTTCGCCAGCGCCAGCGTGTTTTCCAGATTGTTACTGCCGCCCCCGTAGGTTTTTCCGTTGGCATCCTGCGGATCCACCCACAAACGCAGGCGCACATAGTTCACGCCGTTGGCTTTCAGAATGGCAATCGCGTCCTGCTGCTGGCCGTTCTGGTTATAAAATGTTGCGCCATGCTGTTCCGCCTCGAGCAGCGTCGAGATGTCCGCCCCCTTAATAAAGTCTGCCGGCATGGCGTTAAAAGGACGCGTTTTTACCCCGTCCGCGGCGAACGCACTCGCGGCAAGACCGCAAGAAAGACAAACAGCAAGCAAAGCGGGTTTGAGTCTTTTCATGGTTATCCCTTAGTACTCCCGGAGGTCAGACCGGAGACGAAGTATTTTTGTAAGGCCAGATAAAGGATCGCGACCGGCACCGCAATCAGCACCGCGCCTGCCGCGTAGGTGGTGTAACTGGCACCCATTTTTTGCGCCACCAGGTTATAAAGCCCGATGGGTAAGGTGTATTTGTCCGGGGTGCGCAAAATGGTGCTGGAGAGAATGAAATCCCCCAGCGGCCCGGTGAAGGAGAACAGCGCCACCACCGCCACAATGGGTTTGGAAAGCGGCATGATGATCTCGATGAAGATGCGGAAGTTACTGGCTCCGTCCATGCGCGCGGACTCGTCCAGATCCTTAGGAATGGCGTCCAGGTAGCCCTTCATCAGATAGGTATTCATTGGGATCATGCCGCCAACGTAAATCAGCACCAGCGCCAGATGGCTGTTGATTAAGCCCAACAGCTGCGAGAGCACGAAGATGGCAATCAGCGCCGAGAACTGCGGGATCATCTGCAGCAGCAGGAAGAGCATCAGTCCGTTCTGCCGCCCCTTAAAGCGAAAACGCGAGAAGGCATAGGCGGTAAAGCTAACGCTGATTAAGGTCAACACCATGGTCAGGAAGCTGATTTTCATCGAGTTCCAGTACCACGTCATATAGTTCACCTGACCATTAAACAGGTCGGCGTAATGCTGGAACGACAGGTTCTGCGGAATAACAGAGGAGCTTAACAGGCTGTTGCCCGCGTTGAGTGAGGCGCCCACCGTCCACACCAGCGGGTAAATGATGATGACCGACACCAGCACAATAACCAGCCAGGAGAGTGAAAGGCGGACCCATTTCTCACGTTTAATACTTTGTGATTTAGCCATTGTTACGTCCCTTACGCCATGTCGTCATTTTTGAAAGATTTGGTGGCGCGGAACTGCCATAGCGCCAGGCCGACGACAAAAACAGACAGCAGGATGGTGATGGTCGCCGCAATGGCATATTGCGAAGATGACATCGTCAGTTTGTAGATCCACGACACCAGAATGTCGGTGCCGCCCGCATTCGACCCCACCACCGCCGGTCCGCCGTTATTGAACAGATAGATGATGTTGAAATTATTGAAATTGAAGGTGTATTGCGTAATCAGGATCGGCGCTATGGCGTAGAGCACCAGCGGCAGCGTAATGGTTCGCAACCGGGTCCAGCTGCTGGCGCCGTCCATGGTAGCCGCTTCATACAGGTCATCAGGAATGGCCTGCAGCACGCCGGTGGTCATGGCGAAAACAAACGGGAAACCAAGCCAGGTTTGCATCATGATCAGCGCCGTTTTGGTCCAGAACGGATCGGTCATCCAGGCTTTAGGCGCAATCCCAAAGAAGGCCAGAATGGCGTTGTTAATCACCCCGAACGAGTCATTAAACATCCCGGCGAAAACCAGGATGGTGACAAAGCCCGGCACCGCCCACGGCAAAATAAAGATGGTGCGGATCAGCGGCTTAAAGCGTAAATCTTTCTGGTTCACCAGAATCGCCAGCAGTACGCCCACCGTACACTGCAGCGTAGTGGCGAGCAGCGTCCAGACCACCGTCCACTGCAGCACGTCGAAGAAGGTGGAACGCCAGATAGAGAGCGTAAAGATATTGATGAAGTTCTTAAACCCGACCCAGTCAACCAGCTTAGCCGGCGGCGTGTGGTAGAGGTTGTAATTGGTAAAGGCGATGGCAAACCCGAACAAAATGGGAAACACCACCACAAACACCAGCAGGATAAAGCCCGGGGTGATCATCAGATACGGGAAGCCGTCGCTCAATAGCATCTGATACTGTTTACGCACGCTGTTAAGCTGCAACCCTTCGTCACGTTTCAGGCCATTGACCCACGCATCACGCATCGACAGGTAATACACCATCACGCCGAACGCAGCGATTAACACGCTGATGATCCCCTCCGCCAGCAGGAAGATGGAGTTGTCGCGCGGCACCTCCTCACCCAGCGTCACCAGTCCCCACAGCCCTTCGCGCAGAAAATCAGCAAATACGCCGATAAAACTGGCAAGCAGCACCAGGAAGATGACCCCTTTCAGCCACTGACGGTGGTAAAACTGACCGAAGCCGGGAATGACCGCCAGCAGCAGGCTGGTCCAGGCGTGACGCCCGGCCACGCGCGGTTTGGCAAAATGTTCCGGGATGATACTCACAAACAACTCCTTTCAAAAAACGGGAGAGACGCCCTCCCGTTCTGCGACGTCAGAAAACTACTGGTTGCTGGCCTGCATGGCTTCGATTTGCATCTGAACCTGTTTTTCTGCGCTGTCGAGCGCGGCTTTCGGATCCTGTTTACCGGTCAGGCTCAGCTCGAGGGCCGCGTTCGCCGGAGCCCAGACTTCACCCATTTCCGGAATGCCCGGCATCGCTGTCGCCCGTGCGGCCTGCACGGCAACCGCGCTGGCTTTCTCGTCGTTCTTAATGAGCGGATCGTCAATCATCGCGGTCAGCGGCGGAATTTCACGCGTCGCGATATAGCGCGTTTTGACGTACTGCGGCTGGTTGATAAATTCGATAAATTTCTGCGCCATGGCTTTGTCTTTGCTCCAGGTAGAGACGACATAGCCCTTCACGCCCAGGAATGAACTCATTGGCTTACCGTCCGGCAGCGTCGGCAGCGGCGCAACGCCGTAGTTAATGCCCGCCGCTTCATACGGCTGGAACGCCCACGGACCGTTGATGACGGCTGCCGCTTTTTTCTCGGTAAACAGAGAATCGATCGCGTTCAGACCGTTATCGCCGATGATCCCCGCCGGGAACACGTCATCGGTATAGAATTTTTTCAGGTAGGTGACCGCGTCTACCGCGCCCGGCTTGTTCAGGCCCACGTCGCTGGCGTTATAACCGCCTTTATCGTTTTTACCGAAGATGTACCCGCCCATCGGGGAGATAGCCCCCCAGCTGTAGTAAATCTGGTCGAACTTGGCGAGCAGGCCGTACTGGTTTTTGGCGCGCTGCTGTTTAGAAAAGTCATACCAGTCCTGAAGTGAGTTGAGCGGCTTCGCGATCAGGTCTTTGTTGTAAATCAGCACCAGCGTCTCAACCGCTTTCGGCACACCGTAAAGGGTGTTATCCATTTTGAAGGCATTTATCGACGCCGGCGTGTACTGTTCGGTCTGCTTCGCCTCCAGATTCAGGGGGGTCAGCAGCCCTTGCACAACCGCGCCGCCCAGTTGATCATTGGGAATGACCAGCACGTCCGGGCCAATTCCTGCCGGGCCGTCGAGGCGCAGTTTTTCCAGCTGCTGCGCGTAAGGCATCTCCTGCAGGTTAACCTTAACGTCGTACTGCTTTTCGAAATCGGCGACCGCGTCTTTAATGCCGGACGACTTTTTGATGTCTTCCCAGACGTTAAGCTGCGTGGTGGCGTGAGCCTGCACCGCGAGCGTAGAGAGGATCAGAGCAGCGAGTATGTTCTTTTTCATTATCAACCTCATGTGAAGGTATAACAATTTTATGGTTGTTATTGCATTTCACCGCCATACACCTTCGCCAGAAAACCGACTAACACTGGCGTACAACGTATAACATCAAATGCCTTTGGTTTGGTATACGCTACCCTTCACATCATGATAACTCTACAAAAAACTGTAAGTTGTGTGATCGTCATAACATTAATGGAATATCAGTATAGGGTGCGTGAATACTGGAAGTTATAGTCAGAGCAGACAAATTGCACCGTCCAGCCATGTAGCAAATAATTGTTATACGTAATACATACGCGGCGGTTTACTCGGGGAATACAGATGTCGAACATACAATTGAGGAATGTCACCAAACGCTTTGGCGACACCGTCACCTTGCACAACGTGAATCTTGAGATTGAAGACGGTGAGTTTGCCGTCTTTGTCGGTCCTTCCGGCTGCGGTAAATCGACAATGCTGCGCATGATTGCCGGACTGGAGGACATTAGCGAAGGGGAAGTGTTAATTGGTGACGAGGTGATGAACGACGTTGCCCCCTCCCACCGCGGCGTGGCGATGGTGTTTCAGTCCTATGCGCTCTACCCACATATGACGGTGGCCGAAAACATGGGCTACGGCCTGAAGGTCAATAAGGTGCCGAAAGATCAGATCCGCCATCAGGTCGAGATGGTGGCCAAAACGCTGCAGCTTTCCCACCTTCTGGATCGCAAACCTAAGCAGCTTTCCGGCGGCCAGCGCCAGCGTGTGGCCATTGGCCGCGCCATCGTACGTAATCCGCGGGTCTTTATGTTCGACGAACCGCTCTCCAACCTGGATGCCGAGCTGCGCGTGGAGATGCGTCTGCATCTTGCCCGTCTGCACCAGGAGCTGAAAACCACCATGGTGTATGTCACCCACGACCAGATAGAAGCGATGACCCTGGCTGATAAAATTGTGGTGATGAACTACGGAAAGGTTGAGCAGATGGGGGCGCCGATGGAACTCTACTACAAACCGGCGAACAAGTTCGTGGCCGGGTTTATCGGCTCGCCGAAGATGAATTTCCTGCCGGCAACGGTAGAGGCCTGGCAACCGGGTGAGCTGACGGTGAGATTATCCCAGCAGAAGACACTCACACTGGCCCTGACCACCACACCGTTGAACGCAGGCAGCCCGGTGACGCTGGGCATCCGTCCGGAACATTTAACCACCGATCTCCGCCACGGCACGCGGCTGACGTTTAACTGTGAAGTGGTTGAGCGTCTGGGCAATAACACCTACCTCTTTGGTCAGTGCTACGGCCACGACAATATGAAGATTTTGCTGCCGGGCGATGTGAAATTCGCACCGTGGCAGCAAATTGATGTGGCTTTTGACGATCGCCACTGCATGGTGTTTGACGAGCAGGATGTGCGGGTGAGTGCCGACATCGATGAAGCGGTACGCTCGGTCGCTTAACCCGCCAGACGCGTTACCGCACGCGTAAAGGCATCAATCGCCAGCGCGACATCCTCAGCCATCACCGATTCCGCCGGATGGTGGCTGACGCCTCCCTTACACCGCACAAACAACATCCCTACCGGCCAGCGCTCCGCCAGGGCGATGGTGTCATGACCGGCACCGCTCGGCAGCGATAATGTCTTCCCCTGCACCGATTCTACAGCCTCCGCCAGCAGTGCCTGCAGACGTGTATCGCATGGCGTGGCGGCGATTCGGTAAAATTCGTCGGCAGCAAAATGTATTCCGCGACGGGCCGCTATCGCCTGCGCCTGCGTCAGCAGTGCAGTAAGCAGAAGGTCAAGCGGCGCATCCTGCGGGCCGCGAATATCTAACGAGAGCGCGACCTCGCCGGGGATGACGTTTACCGCACCAGGCAGACAGCGCAACTCACCCACCGTGGCCACCAGGTTGCCGCCGTGCTGACGGGTGGTGTTTTCAATCAACACCATCCATTCGGCGGCGGCGGCCAGCGCGTCCTTACGATGCGCCATCGGCACGGTCCCGGCGTGGCCGGCCTCACCGGTGAAGCGGCAGTTCAGACGACGCGCACCGTTAATGGCTTCAACCACGCCCAGCGCCAGACCGGCCTGTTCCAGACACGGTCCTTGTTCAATATGCAGTTCCAGACAGGCGCTGAAATCATCCGGGCGTCGGGCGGCCATCGCGACACGGCTGGGATCTAACCCTGCCTGTACCATCGCCTGCGCCACGCTGATACCTCTGGCATCGCACGTGTCGAGCCAGCCCACAGGCCAGGTGCCCGTCAGGGCGCGGCTGCCCAACAGCGTGATACCAAAGCGGGTTCCCTCTTCATCGCAAAAGCCGACAATCTCAACGGCCTGCGCCAGCCGTTTTCCCTGCTGGTGCAGGCTGTCAACGACTTCAATGGCCGTCAGCACTCCCAGCATCCCGTCGTAGCGCCCGGCATTGCGCACGGTATCCAGATGCGAGCCAAGCAACACCGCCGGTGCGCCCTCCTGCTCGCCTTCATAACGTCCGCAGATATTCCCCACGCTGTCCTGCCAGACGGTCATGCCCGCCTGGTTCATCCACTGCCCGACCAGCTGGTTAGCCTGCAGATGCTGGGCAGAGAGATACACGCGGGTAAGGAAATCCTGGTTTTCGCTGATGGCGGCCAGCGCATCGGCGCGAGCCATCACACGTTCTGCCGCCTGCTGGCGTGTCGCGTGATTCATAGCGCCGTCTCAGTGCGGTAATGATCCCACGCAGCCTGCATCGCAGCACCCTGCGTAGTGGAAAACTTCAGGTAGTTCAGTACCGACTCCAGCGCACTCAGGGTGGTCATCACGCAGTCTTTACGCGCGTTATAGCCCATGGTGCCAATACGCCACACTTTGCCGTGCAGCGGACCAAACGAAGTACCGATTTCAATGCCGAAATCCTCCAGCATCAGTTTACGCACCTGGTCACCGTTTACGCCCTGAGGGATAAGCACGCCCAGCACGTTGTTCATCTTGTGCCTGAGGTCGCCGAAGGTCTCGAGCCCCATCGCCTGAATACCTTTCAGCAGCGCATCCCCGTGCAGCTTGTGGCGGGCGATACCGTTATCCAGCCCTTCCTGCAGAATGAGGCGGGCACATTCGCGGGCGCCGAACAGCGCGGTGGTCGCTTCGGTGTGGTGGTTCAGACGCTCGGGTCCCCAGTAATCCATCACCATGCCGAGGTCGAAATAGTTGGAGTAAATCATCTCTTCGTCGCCGTCGCGATGGGCATCGGTACGGATCCCCTCTTCGATGCATTTGCGGCGACGGATTGCCTCTTCCATCCGCGGGCTCAGGGTAACAGGCGAGGTGCCGGACGGACCGCCAAGACATTTCTGCATCCCCGCCGAGACCGCATCCAGCCCCCAGGCATCGGTCTCCAGGGCGTTGCCGCCGAGCGACGCGGTAGCATCGGTATAAAACAGGACATCGTAACGACGGCAGATTGCCCCGAGTTCTGCAAGCGGCTGCAGCATGGTGGTGGACGTATCCCCCTGCACGGTTAACAGCAGGCGCGGACGCACGCGTTTAATGGCATCTTCCACCCGATCCGGTGTGAACACCTCGCCCCATGGTACCTCGATGGTGTGGACCTCTGCGCGGCAGCGGCGGGCAATTTCGCACAGCAGATGGCCGAAGCGACCAAAAACGGGCACCAGCACTTTGTCCCCCGGACGAATGGCCGATACCAGAATCGCTTCAATCCCCGCGCGGGAGGTGCCGTCCACCAGCATCGTCCAGCGGTTTTCCGTGCGGAACACGCCGCGGTAGAGAGCCATGACGTCGTTCATGTAGTGGGTCATCGCCGGATCGTACTGGCCGATAAGCTGGCTCGACATGGCACGCAGCACGCGCGGATCGGCGTTGATCGGCCCCGGCCCCATCAGCAGACGTTGTGGCGGATTGATTTGCGAAAATTGAGCGATATCCATTTTTAAGTCCTTAGTTAATTGAGGCCGCGCACGGAGGAGATAAACTGTTTAAGCTCAGTGGTCTGTGGGTTAGCGAACAGCGTTTTGCTGTCGCCCTGCTCCCAGACGCGCCCCTGATGCATAAACACCACGCGGTCGCCCACTTCGCGGGCAAAATTCATTTCATGGGTCACCAGGATCAGCGTCATCCCCTCAGCGGCCAGTTGTTCCAGCACCTTGAGCACTTCGCCTACCAGTTCCGGATCGAGCGCGGAAGTTATCTCGTCACAGAGTAAAACTTTAGGCGACATCGCCAGAGCACGGGCAATCGCCACGCGCTGCTGCTGGCCCCCGGAGAGGCTTGACGGGTAGTAATCCAGACGGTCACCCAGCCCGACTTTCTCCAGCATGCGCTGCGCCAGCACCTGACATTCTGCTGCGCTTTTCTTCAGCACCCGACGTGGCGCGAGCATCACGTTTTCCATCGCCGTCATGTGCGGGAAAAGGTTGAAGTTCTGAAATACCATGCCGACCGAGCGGCTGATTTCACGCGCCTGGGAATCCCGGTCGGTAATGGTCATGCCGCCGAGCTTGATGCTGCCGTCCTGATACCCTTCGAGGCCGTTAATGCAGCGCAACAGCGTGCTTTTACCCGAACCGCTGCGCCCGATAATTGAAATGACCTGGCCCATGTCGATGTCCAGATCCACGCCCTTGAGCACGTGGTTATCGCCGTAGTACTTCTGCACCTGATTAATGGTGATGAGAGGCATTGAATTTAGTCTCCAGATAACGGCTGTAGCGCGACAGCGGATAACACAGAATGAAGTAGCCGAGCGCCACCAGCGCAAAGACTTTAAACGGCTGATAGGTCACGTTGGTCAGCATCGTCCCGGCCTTGGTCAGCTCGATAAAACCGATAATGGATGCCAGCGCGGTCCCCTTAATCACCTGCACGGCGAACCCCACCGTTGGGGCGATGGCGATGCGTAACGCCTGGGGAGCCACCACGCGAAACAGCGTCTGGCCGAAGGTCAGCCCCAGACAGCGCGACGCCTCCCACTGCCCTTTCGGCAGCGCACGAATACTGCCAAACCAGATATCAAGCAAAAAGGCGCTGGTGTAGAACGTCAGGGCCAGCGACGCGGCGGTCCACGGCGAAACATCGATACCCAACAGCGCCACGCCGAAGAAGGCCAGGAACAGTTGCATCAGCAGCGGCGTGCCCTGAAACAGTTCGATATAGCCGCGGATAAGACGTTTTACCGTACGCCCGCCCGTGAGGCGCAACAGCAACAGCGGCAGCGTTACCGCCGCCCCGCCGACAAACGCCACCAGCGACAGCAGCACCGTCCAGCGTCCGGCGAGCAGCAGATTGCGAATAATGTCCCAGTCGGTAAAGGTGGTCATCATGCCTGTACCCCCAGCCACTTCCGTCCTGCCGCCATCATTAGCTGGCGCAGGGTAATTGACAGCACCAGGTAAATTCCGGTGGTCACCAGATAGACCTCAAAGCTCAGGAACGTTCTTGACTGAATCAGGTTGGCGGCAAAAGTCAGCTCTTCATAGGAGACCTGCGACACCACCGACGAACCGAGCATAACGATAATGCACTGGCTGACCAGCGCCGGATAAATACGCTGCAGGGCCGGTGGCAGCACCACACGTATAAACGTTTGCAGGCGGGTAAGCCCCAGCACGCGGCCGGCCTCCCACTGTCCTTTGGGCGTAACCTGAATACCGGCACGGACAATCTCCGTGCTGTACGCGCCCAGGTTGACGACCATTGCCAGCAGCGCCGCTTCGCCCGCCGTCATCTTCAGCCCCAGATTCGGTAGACCGAACACAATGAAAAACAGCTGCACGACAAAGGGCGTGTTGCGGATAATCTCCACGTAGCCGCCCCAGATCCGGCTGAACCACGTCGTCCGGCCGCTGCGAATCGCCGCCCCGAAAATACCGATCGCCAGCCCGCCGAGGGTTGCCATCACCGTCAGTTGAATGGTGACCCACAGCCCTGCCAGCAGCGCCGGCCAGTACGGCCAGAGCGCAGAGAAATGGAGTTGCTCTGTCATCGCCTTACACGCCCAGGCTTGCCGGCAACGGCGCTTTCAGCCACTGCTCAGAGAGGCTATTCAGGGTGCCGTCTTTAATTCCCTGCTCGATCACCGCATCAACTTTCGCTTTCAGCGCCGGTTCGTTTTTCTTCAGCCCGATAAAGCACGGCGAGTCCTTCAGCATAAAGCTCGGAACCGGGGCTTTGGCGGCGTTCTGGCGGGAAATCGCCGCCACGACCAGATTACCTGTCGCCACGTACTGGACCTGACCGGACAGGTAAGCCGACAGCGTGGTGTTATTGTCTTCGTAGCGTTTGACGTCTGCATCTTTCGGCGCAAGGCTGGTCAGCACCATGTCCTCCACCGCGCCGCGCGTCACGCCAATGGTTTTTCCACTCAGTTGAGCAGCATCTTTCAGCTCAGCCCCTTTCGGGCCGAACACGCCGAGGAAGAACGGCGCATAGGCCCGGCTAAAATCGATCACCTTTTCACGCTCGGCGTTTTTACCGAGGCTTGAGATCACCAGATCCACCTTATCGGTTTGCAGATACGGCACGCGGTTGGCACTGGTCACCGGCACCAGCTGCAGCTTGAGCTTCATCTGTTTTGCCAGATAGCGCGCCATGTCAATGTCGTAGCCCTGCGGCTGGAGATCGGTCCCGACCGAACCAAACGGAGGAAAATCCTGCGGGACGGCGATACGAAGAGTGCCGCGTTTCTCAATATCCTGAAGCTGGTCAGCTTTTGCTGGCAGGTTTGCAAACAGACAGACGGCCCCGGTCAGTGCAATCAATAACTTTTTCATGGTGCTTCCCCGTAACGTTAACATGAAACAAAAGATTCTTTGAATTGGATTTTGCAACTAATGTGCCAGATGAAGCGAAACGGGAAATTTTCTCTGAAGGCCTGATAAAACGAGAGCGGGGCGGAAAAGGCCTCCCTTTTCCGCCCCGCTTTTCTGCACTATTTTAATGCAAAGCACCAGCCTGATGCCCCATTATCGCTGTTCCAGTTCGTCCAGCTGCTGATACAGGGAGGCGATATCGTGGATCCGGGGACGGCCTTTATCGAGGATTTCATGCAGGAAGGCATTAGCCAGCAGGTTGATCAGACTGTTGACCGACGAGTAGCTGTCGTACGCCGAGACGCTGTCCAGCGGGGCGCAGAGCTGCCAGCTGGTCAGCGGAAACAGGCTGTGCGCCTGCGGCTCACACATCAGCAGAACCGGAATACCGCTGTGCTGAAGCTGCTGCAACAGCGGCCGAACGATCCGCGGGCGACGGCGAAATGCCATCATAATCACCAGATCGTCGGGCGTGAGATCGACCAGTTCCTCGCTCAGGCTCTGCCCCGGCTGCGGCAGCAGCAGCACCTGTCCGCGCGCCTGCAACAGCTGCTGGCGCAGGTGCAGCGCCGCCGGATAGGCGTTGCGCATCCCGATAATCACAATCCGCCGTGCCTTCACCATTGAGGCCATGGCCTCGGCAAACTGCTGAGCATCCAGAGCGTTGACCCACTGGGTGAGGTTTGCCATCTCCTGCTTATAATGCCGCGCCAGCAGAGTGTTGCCCTGCACCGCATCGCGGTTATCGGTCAGCGGCATGCCGCTCTGGCGCAGCGTGCGCAGTTCGTCGCGCATCTCTTTATACTTCTCATAGCCCAGACGCTTAAACAGACGGCTCACCGTGGCTTTCGACACCCCGCTCAGCTGCGCCAGCTCGGCGCTGTTATAACTAATGAGGTCGTCGAAATGATCAAAAATAAAATCAGCCACCCGTTGCTCCTGCGGTGACAACGACGCGAATTGCGCTTTCAGACGTTCATCAAGCTGTTCCATAAAGCCTCTGTAACTTTTGTTTCACCTCACTATACCTTTCATTAAGCATGCCAGCTTCTTAAAACGTTATGTTACGACTGACGTGAAACTTTTCATTCATAACTGGAACAGCTTTTGCAGCACCTTGTGACTTTTGGGTTATAAGGACTCTCCATGCAAAGTAATGTCTCCGTACACGGAATGGCCGTGGCGCCCCACCATCTTGCCAGCCAGAGCGCTCTGGCCATTCTGCGCGAAGGCGGTAGCGCGATTGAGGCAATGGTCGCCGCCGCCGCAACCATTGCCGTGGTTTACCCGCACATGAACGGTCTCGGTGGGGACGGTTTCTGGCTTATCGTGCCGCCCGATGGCGAACCGGTCGCCATTGACGCCAGCGGCGCAGCAGGCTCACTGGCGACGCTTGCCGCCTATGACGATGTCTCTCAGATCCCCCATCGCGGGCCTCGCGCGGCGCTGACCGTGGCGGGAACGGTGAGCGGCTGGGACGAAGCGCTGAAGATTTCGCGCACGCTGACGGGCACCGCTCTTCCCCTGAATCGCCTGCTGGCAGACGCCATTGACTATGCCCGAAACGGCACGCCGGTGACCGCGTCTCAGGCCGCCGCCACGGCCAGTAAGCTGGATGAACTGAAGGACCTGCCCGGCTTCGCAGAGACCTGGCTGGCTGACGGCAAACCGCCGCAGGTCGGCAGCCGGTTTTATCAACCGGCGCTGGCTTCCACGCTCTCGCACCTCGCAGAAGACGGTCTGGACAGTTTTTATCGCGGCCCGCTGGCGGAGCGTCTGGCCCGGGGCATGGCAACGCTCGGGCTGCCCATCACCCTGGCTGACCTAAACGCGCATGTCGCCCGGCGCACCACGCCGCTGAAATTACAGCATCAGCAGGGCGAAGTGTGGAACCTCGCGCCGCCAACGCAGGGGCTGGTGTCGCTGGCGATCCTCGGGATAACCGACCGCCTGTCCATGGCCGATGCTGACGAAGCGACCACCGTTCACCGCATAGTAGAGGCCACCAAACTGGCGTTTGGTCTGCGCGATGCCCATATCACCGACCCGCGCGAGCTGAAAACCGATATCCAGGGTCTGCTGGATCCTGCCGCACTGGCCGCCCTCGCCGACCAGGTCGATGATAACCAGGCCGCACCGTGGGGCTGCGGCAAAGGCCCTGGTGATACGGTCTGGATGGGGGTGATGGATAACAGCGGTCTTGCCGTGTCGTTTATTCAGAGCATTTATCACGAGTTCGGCAGCGGCGTGGTCCTGCCTGATACTGGCATCGTCTGGCAAAACCGGGGAGCCTCATTCAGCCTCAATCCCCGTCACCTGCTGGCGCTTGCGCCAGGAAAACAACCGTTCCACACCCTGAACCCGGCAGCCGCGCGTCTGCATGACGGACGCGTCATGGTCTACGGCTCGATGGGCGGTGACGGCCAGCCGCAAACCCAGGCCACCCTGTTTACCCGCTATGTGGTGCAGGGGGTACCGTTGCAGGAGAGCATCGCCCGCCCGCGCTGGTTACTGGGGCGCACCTGGGGACAGACATCCGACACCCTGAAGGTGGAAGGCCGCTTTACGCCGCAGACCGTCGCGCGCCTGCGGGCGCTGGGCCACGACGTGGAGTGCCTCCCGGAATTCAGCGAAGCCATGGGCCACGCGGGTGCGATTGTTCGCCATCCTAACGGGCTGTTTGAAGGGGCATTTGACCCGCGCAGCAACGGCGCCGCCGCCGGATTTTAAGGAGAGACTGATGAATACCACACAACCTGACTGGCATGCCTATCTGGCGCAAATGGAGTCCGTGCTGGGCGTTGAGCTGGATGACGCCCGCCGGGCAGAACTCCATGTGCAGTTCTGCCGTATCGCGGCGATGGCCGGCCCGCTGATGGCACTGCCGCTTGATGACCATCTGGAGATCGCAGGAGTATACAAAGCATGACGCTACACGAGATGAGTATCAGTGAGATCCAGCAGGCGTTGAGTGCAGGCGACCTGAGCGCCCATGACATCGCCCGCCAGACCCTGGAAGCCATTACGCGCATCAATCCCCATATCAACGCCTGGACCACCGTCACGGAAGAACGCATGCTGGCCGAAGCCGAGAATATCGACACCCTGCGTCGGGAGAAACGCCCTCTGCCGCCGCTGGCAGGCATTCCCTACGCGGTGAAAAACCTGTTCGACGTTGCCGGGCATACGACCCTTGCCGGTGCAGAGCTGTTCAGTCAGCGCCCCCCCGCCACCGCTGACAGCTTTGCGGTACGCCAGTTGCGCAGCGCCGGTGGCTTATTGTCGGGAATGGTCAACATGGATGCCTACGCCTACGGCTTTACGACGGAAAACAGTTACTACGGCGCAACTCGTAACCCGCACGATGTGACGCGCATTGCCGGAGGATCGTCCGGCGGCTCTGCCGCGGCGGTCGCTGCCGGACTGGTTCATTTTTCGCTCGGTACCGACACCAACGGGTCTATTCGCGTACCGGCCTCCCTGTGCGGAATATACGGTCTTAAGCCCACTTTTGGTCGTCTGTCACGCGCCGGCAGCCATCCGTTTGTCGCCAGTCTGGATCACATCGGGCCGTTTGCCCGTCGTGTGAGCGATCTGGCGTCGGTGTACGATGCACTGCAGGGTCGGGATACCAGCGACGGATTTCAGGCAGAGAGTTCCCGGGAGCAGACCCGGCCCCTGCTCGACCGCGGTCTGGATGGTTTGCGCTGCGCGGTGCTCGGCGGCTATTTCAGTACCTGGTGCGACAGCGACATGCGGGACGCCGTGGCGCGGGTGGCAAAAGCCCTCGACGTGCAGGAAACGTTGCAATTCCCCGATGCCGAACTGGCCCGCTCCGCGGCGTTTATCATCAGCGCCTCGGAAGGCGGAAATCAGTACCTGCCCGCGCTTCGCCGCGAGCCCGGGCGTTTTGAACCCCATTCGCGCGAGCGACTGCTGGCCGGCGCGATGATCCCTTCTGCCTGGTATATTCAGGCCCAGCGTTTTCGCACGCAGGCCCGACAGGCGTTTAAAGCGCTGTTTGCGCAGGCCGACGTGCTGATCGCCCCGGCCACGCCGCGCAGTGCAACGCGGATTGGCGAAGAGATTATGGAGATCAACGGCCAGCCGTTACCGGTTCGCGCCAGCATGGGCATGCTGACGCAGCCGATTTCGTTTTTAGGTTTACCCGTTACCACCGTCCCGCTGCGCACCGCTCAGGGCGCACCTGTTGGCCTGCAGTTGATCGCCGCACCGTTTAACGAGCAAGCCTGCCTGCGCGTGGCGCGGGTGCTGGAAGCAAGCGGAATAACCGATGCCCGGCCAGCGGAGATGGCACCATGATAAATCACGATGACATTAACCTTCCGTGGGTCGTTGCAGAAGTGACCGCAGCCTTTTACCGCTATGAAGACGCGCTGGTAAGCAACAACATTCCGGTGCTGGATGAGCTGTTCTGGCACGACAAAAACACGGTGCGTCTCGGTGCGGGCGAAAACCTGTACGGCATTGAGGAAATCCGCGCCTTTCGGGCGTCGCGCCCGTCCGCGGGTCTGCAAAGGACGTTGCGCCATACGGTAATCACCACCTTCGGAGAAGATTACGCCGTGTGTAGCACCGAATTCACCCGCGAAGGAACGGAGCGGATTGGCCGCCAGCAGCAGACATGGGTACGCTTCCCGTACGGCTGGCGAATTGTGGCGGCGCAGGTCAGCGTGATGGCGTAATGTTAATAACCCGGCCCAGCCTGCTTCTTTCCCCATCAGATAAGCAGCAGGCCGGGACAGGCGTCACCGCCCCCCGGCGCACTGCTGGACCGTTATTGTTGAAACGGGTGCACTTCACGCCAGTGATCGGCTATCTGCTGGCGGGTACAGACCCATACCCGATCGTGCTGCGCAAGGTAATCGAGGAACCGCTGGAGTGCACGAAAACGCCCAGGACGCCCCAGCAGACGGCAATGCATGCCGATGGACATCATCTTCGGCGCACGTTCCCCTTCTTCGTACAACACGTCAAAGCTGTCTTTCAGGTAGGTATAAAACTGCTCGGCGGTGTTGAACCCCTGCGCGGTCGCGAAGCGCATGTCGTTGGCATCCAGCGTATACGGCACAATCAGGTGGGGTTTGCGCGTGCCGTCGCTGCACGCCACTTGCGTCCAGAACGGTAAATCATCGCCATAGTAGTCGCTGTCATAGTCAAAGCCCCCATGCTCCACTACCAGCTGGCGGGTGTTTGGGCTGTCACGCCCGGTGTACCAGCCGGCAGGCGGTTTGCCAAACAGGTCAGTCAGGACATGCACCGCCTTGTGCAGGTGCTCGCGCTCCTGGTTGATATCCATACTTTGATAGTGGATCCAGCGCCAGCCGTGGCTGACCACGTCATAATCAGCCGCTTTGATGGCGTCGACGATATCGGGATGTCGCGCCAGCGCCATTGCCACGCCAAAGACCGTCAGCGGCAGGCCACGCTTGCAGAATTCGTTATGGATCCGCCAGAACCCGGCACGGCTGCCGTATTCATAGAGGGAGTCCATCGACATGTGTTTGTCCGGATAACTGGCCGCACCGATGATGTCCGAGAGGAATTGTTCTGAGCCGGCATCACCGTGCAGAACGTGGTTTTCCGCTCCTTCTTCGTAATTGAGTACAAACTGCACGGCGATGCGCGCCTGGTTCGGCCACTGCGCGTGCGGCGGCTTGCCTGCATAGCCGCGTAAGTCCCGCGGATAATCCTCGTTAAAAAGCGCCATTATCACCCCCTCAATTAAAATGGATTCAGTGCCTGAAAGTGTCCGCTCAACGCTTTTTTCTCCGGGAAAGCCAGGTCCCCATGCTTGCTGGTTGACAGCCCCAGCGCCACCAGCGACTCGACCATTTTTACCGCCGCACTGACGCCGTCGATCACCGGCACGTGCAGCTCGCGCGTCAGCTCCTGCGCCAGCGTCGCCATTCCACCGCAGCCGAGCACAATCGCGCCGCAGCCATCTTCTTTCAGCGCCTGGATGCAGCGCGCGCGCACCTTCTCCTGAGCCAGGCCGCTACCGTCTTCCAGTGCCAGCACCGGCAGATCGATGGCATGCAGGGCTGCACAGTGGTCCTGGAAACCATACTGGTGCAAAAGATGACGGGCGATAATCCGCGTGCGCGGCAGCGTGGTCACAACGGAAAAGCGCGTTGCCACCAGCGTGGCCATATGCATCGCAGCTTCTGCGATACCGATGACCGGCCCCTGCGCCAGCTCGCGCGCCGCCAGCAGGCCGGGGTCACCAAAGCAGGCAATCACGTGTCCATCCACGCCCTGTTGCCGTCCGCGTTTTATCTGTTCGAGAACGCCCACGGCGGCGATGACTTCATCAAAATGACCTTCTATCGAGGGCACACCTGCGCTCGGGCAGACGGCGAGGATCTCCGTTCCCGGTGCTGCTACCGCGCGGGCTGCGGCGCCGATGGTTTCCGTCATCGCGAGGCTGGTGTTGGGGTTAATCACTTGTATACAAACAGACGACATTACGACTCCTTGTGGCTGGCGAACAGCCGGGCAAAATCAGGCAGGCACTCACCGGCCCGTTCGAAACAGAGGCTGGCAACAATATGTTCAAAATGGTGCATTAAGGCCTCACTCAGGGGCTGGAGCGCCTTCTGGCGCAAGAGTTCGACCAGTTGCTCGTGGTCATTGCAGCGGCAGCCCTGACGCCACGGCGCGCCCCAGGCGGCGATCACCAGCGACGACCGCTGGCTCAGGCCGGTCACCATCTCTGTCAGCACCTGATTGCCTGAAATGGCCTGAAGCTGAATATGGAAATTGGCGGAGTGGCGGATTGCGGCGGGACCGTCATACGCTTCGTGCGCCTGCTGCTCCTGGCGAATAATCCCTTCCAGTGCAGCCAGATGCGGCGGCTGACAGTGGGCCAGCACGTCCGGCAGGTTAGCCACCTCAAGCAGAGCGCGCGTGCGGAAGATCTGCTGCGCCTCTTCTACCGTCGGGCTGGCCACGTGTGCACCACGTTTGGGCGTTAAGGTGACCATTTGCACAGCGGCGAGTCGTTGCAGCACCTTGCGAATACCGGTGCGGCTCACGCCGAAGACCTCAGCCAGCGCCTCTTCAGGCAATTTACTTCCCGGGAGCAACTGATGTTCGACTATCGCGGTCATCAGCGCCTGAAAGATGGATTCATCTTTGTCATGCAGGTCTGGCGCGGTCTGCAGGCTGTTTATGTTGTTCATTAACCACTCCGATTTTTACTTTTCGCTATCGAATCGTATACATAAAAATAAAATATTGCATACAAGATTTATTATTTTGGCCTGGATCCTGCAACACCGTCTGCACTCCCACTTAACGGGTTTTCATTCACAGGAGCAGGTTTCATGCCAAACAGACAAAACGCGCAGCACGGTACGGCCGCTGATTCCGGTGCGGTTTACAGCCCACGGCTTTGCAATGAGGATCTGGCACCGACGCGTGACCAGAACTGGAGCTGGTACAACATCTTTTCTTTCTGGATGTCGGACGTCCACAGCATGGGGGGTTATGTTGTTGCCGCGAGCTTCTTTACGCTCGGGCTGGCAAGCTGGCAGGTTTTGCTCTGCCTGCTGATAGGGATTTGCATTGTGCAGTTGTGCGCCAACCTGGTGGCGAAACCGAGCCAGATGGCAGGCGTACCCTACGCGGTGATTTGCCGTCAGGCATTTGGCGTTTTCGGGGCCAATATTCCGGCGGTGATCCGCGGGCTGATTGCTTTCGCGTGGTACGGTATTCAGACCTACCTGGCCGCCAACGCGCTGATGCTGGTGGCGCTTAAGTTCTGGCCTTCACTCGCGACGCTCACCACCGGTTCGTTCCTGGGCCTGTCGCATCTTGGCTGGATCTGTTTCGCTATCATGTGGGTGCTGCAGGCGATGGTCTTCTGGCACGGCATGAGCGCCATTAAGCGCTTTATTGATATCGCCGGTCCGGCGGTCTACGTAGTGATGCTGGCGCTGGCGGGATGGATTGTATACAAGACCGGTTTTGACGGCATCTCCTTTACCCTTGCCAGCAAATCCCTGAGCGCCGGTGAGCAGACCTGGCAGATGATCACCGCCACGGCGCTGGTGGTCTCTTACTTCTCCGGCCCGCTGCTCAATTTTGGTGACTTCTCCCGCTACGGTAAAAGCATGGGGGAGATCCGCCGCGGTAACCGCTGGGGCCTGCCGTTTAACTTCCTGCTGTTCTCCATCGTTACCGTGGTGATTGTGTCGGGTACGCAATCGCTGTTTGGCCGCATGATCACTGACCCGATTGAAACCGTCAGCCGTGTGGGCAACGATCTGGCCGTGGCCATTGGCTT
This sequence comes from Enterobacter sp. PTB, assembly GCF_051130085.1. Taxonomy (NCBI): domain Bacteria; kingdom Pseudomonadati; phylum Pseudomonadota; class Gammaproteobacteria; order Enterobacterales; family Enterobacteriaceae; genus Enterobacter; species Enterobacter sp. PTB. The sequence goes on along the minus strand of NZ_JBDKEE010000005.1, from coordinate 287,989 downwards.
GCTGACCATGATCACCGCCACCATCGGGATCAACATCGTGGCGAACTTCGTCTCCCCGGCGTTTGATTTCTCTAACTGTTCACCGCAAAAAATCAGCTTCCGTACCGGGGGGATGATCGCCGCCGTCGGCTCTATCCTGTTAACCCCGTGGAACCTGTTTAACTCGCCGGAGCTTATCCACTACACTCTGGACGTGCTCGGGGCGTTTATTGGCCCGCTGTTCGGGATTCTGATTGCCGATTTTTACCTGATTAAGCGCGGCAAGGTCTCCGTAGACGATCTGTTTGATGACACGCCAAAAGGCAAATACTGGTATCGCAACGGTTTCAACCCGAAAGCCATCGGCGCGCTGGTGCCATCCGTTGCCGTTGGACTGGTGATAAGCTTTATTCCCTCCCTGCATGAAGTGGCCAACTTTAGCTGGTTTATCGGCGTCTTCCTGGGCGGGGTCACCTACCGCTGGCTGGCGCGGGAAGAGCGTGAAGCGGCAGGCGCCTCGTCGTTCAGCCCCCACGTGGCAACGCAAAAAGAGTAACCCTTCCTCCGGGCCGCAGTTCCTCTGCGGCCTTTTTCATTCTGGCACCGTTTTTGCTCAGTCTCATCACCCCGCTACGCAAACACTAAGGCAGGAAACATGATGGACTACCAGACTGCGATCCGCGGTGCATTTTTTGATATTGCCCAGGTCTGCGACAGTGCAGACGTTATCGCCCAACAGGCGCGCTACCTTGAAGACGGGCTGCTGTTCATCCATAACGGCAAAATTCTGGCCCAGATGGCCTGGCAGGAGGGCGAGCAGTATCTTGATCCCTATAAAGGGTACACCGACCTGCGCGGCAAACTGCTGCTCCCGGGTTTTGTCGATACCCACGTCCATTACCCGCAGACGGAGATGATTGGCGCTTTTGGTGAGCAGCTGCTGGAGTGGCTGACCACCTACACGTTCCCGGTAGAAAGCCAGTTTGCCGATGAGGCCTATGCGAAAGAGATTGCGGCGTTTTTCATCAACCAACTGGTCAGCCACGGCACCACCACCGCACTGGTGTTTTGTACGTTGCATCCTGAATCGGTCGAGGCGCTGTTCACCGAGGCCCTGCGCCTTAACATGCGCCTTATCGCCGGGAAGGTGATGATGGACCGCCACACGCCTGACTACCTGAGTGAAACCGCGAAAGAGAGCTACCGGCAGACGCGCGAGTTGATCCAGCGCTGGCACCACCGTGGACGGTTGGGCTACGCCATTACGCCACGCTTTGCCCCGACCTCCTCACCGGAACTGCTGGCCGCGGTCAGCCTGCTCAGAGAGGAGTTTCCCGACACGTGGATGCAGACCCATCTGAGCGAAAACCCAAATGAAGTGGCCTGGGTAAGCGATCTGTGGCCGGAACATGAACGTTATCTGGATGTGTATCATCATTACGGGCTGACCGGCGAACGCAGCGTGTTTGCCCATGGGATCCACCTCCATGAGAGCGAGTGGCGCTGTCTGCACGATACCGGCTCGGCGGTGGCGTTTTGCCCCACCTCGAACCTGTTTCTTGGCAGCGGACTGTTCCGCTTACCCGCCTGCTGGCAACACCAGGTGCGTATGGGCATTGGCACCGATGTGGGTGCCGGAACCACCTTCAGCATGCTGCGCACCCTCGGGGAGGCGTACAAGGTGGGTCAGCTGCAGAGCTACCGCCTGCGCGCCAGCGAAGCGTTTTATCACGCCACGCTGGGCGGCGCTCACGCCCTGAGGCTGGACGATAAGATTGGCAATTTCGCCCCCGGCAAAGAGGCCGATTTTATCGTCATCGACCCGGCCGTTACGCCGCTACAGCGCCTGCGTAACCGGCGCTGTCAGGACATTTATGAGCAGCTGTTTGTGCTGATGACCCTGGGCGACGAGCGCAATATTAGCGAGACCTGGGTCAACGGTGTGCAGGTGTGGTCAACTGCCGCGGTAGGTTGACCACCCGCCCGGCGCAATCACAAACGGCAGGTGGAAGTGCTCGTCTGCCGTTTCTCCCGTCACAAAATCGATCTGTGCGCAGGGGTAAAGCGTGTCGCGGCCGGTTTCGGTGAACCAAGCCCCAATCTCAGCCACCAGCCGGTAACGTCCTGCTGGCAGGAAAGGGATAAACGCGGTGATGCGCCCCTGGGCGTTAGTGAAAGCAGTGGCCAATACGACGCCGTCCTGCTCAAGATAAACCCTTACGCCCTGCGCCGGTTTTCCCGTCGAAATATCAAGAATATGCGTGCTTAACGTACTCATTCGTCAATGACTCCTTCCAGCCGAAGCAGCGTAATTTCCCGCAGCTGTTCCAGTGCGGCCTGTACCTCCTGCGCATCGCTGTTTTCCAGCCGGGCGTTGAGGGCGCGTAAAATCTCCTCACCGCTACGGCCTTTCGCGCGGATTAAAAACACGCGTCCAAAACGGGCCTCGTAGCGAGCGTTCCCTTCCTGCAGTGCCTGTGCCAGCTGCCTGTCGCGGTTGTCGACGGCGCCCTGCTCCTGGCGCGAAAGCACCGCCTCCGCCCGGGCTCCCGTCGGTTTCTCACCAATTCGCGGGTGCGCATTCAGGGCCTGCGTAAGCGCCGTTTCATCCCAGGTTTGGGCCAGTGTCCGGGCGGCGTCGAACAGTGCTTTGCGGTGTAAATAGGGCCGCCCCTGCACCAGCGCATCGGCCCAGTCGGGCAACGCCACGCAGGGCTGCAACCGCGCGAGCGCCTCTTCGTGGCTCAGTTGATTAAAAGTTTGCAGTGCAATCATACTCACTCCCGTCATATCGTCGTTTTCTCGCTTTGCACAAACTACGCCACTCTTGCCATCCCCTATGAAACAGTCGATTCCGGATCGCACAACAGGAAATTATTGATTCATAAAAAGGCATTCTCACCGCGTTTGCGCACCTTAGCAGTGCAAAACCACACCATACAACGCGCTTTTCGCCACTCTGCAGCCTGGTACGCAAATTGCTCTTCCCTTTTTACACCCTGCAAAAGGAGAGAAGCATGAGAGCAATCGTTATTGGCGCGGGCATTGGCGGCCTGAGCGCCGCTGTAGCGCTGAAGAAGGCGGGAATCGACTGTACCGTGTTTGAGGCCGTGAAAGAGATGAAGCCCGTCGGTGCGGCCATCTCCATCTGGCCCAATGGGGTGAAATGCATGCAGCACCTCGGGATGGGCGACATCATCGAGACCTACGGCGGCCCTATGCGCTTTATGGCCTATAAGGATCACCGGCGCGGCGATACCCTCACCCGCTTTAGCCTTGCCCCGCTGGTCGAGCGCACGGGCGGTCGCCCCTGCCCCGTGTCGCGTACGGAACTGCAGCGCGAAATGCTGAACTTCTGGGGGCGCGAGAACGTTCAGTTCGGCAAACGCGTTGAAAGCGTCCGTGAGGACGCATCTGGCGTCACCGTCACCTTTACCGACGGTACTACCGCGACGGGGGATTTCCTGATTGCCGCCGATGGCAGTCACTCCGCGGTTCGCCCGTACGTGCTGGGCTATACGCCCGAGCGCCGCTACGCCGGTTACGTCAACTGGAACGGGCTGGTGAAGATTGATGAAGAGATTGCCCCTGCGCACCAGTGGACCACCTTCGTCGGCGAGGGCAAGCGCGTTTCGCTGATGCCCGTCGCCGGCGGACGTTTCTATTTCTTTTTTGATGTTCCGCTCCCCCTCGGGCTGGCGGAAGATCGCACTACCCTTCGCGCCGATCTCACGGGCTACTTCCGCGGCTGGGCGCCACCGGTGCAGAAGCTCATCGCCGTGCTGGATCCCGAGACCACAAACCGTATCGAAATCCACGACATTGAACCGTTCGACACCCTGGTGCGCGGCAACGTGGCGCTTCTTGGCGATGCCGCGCACAGCACCACGCCGGATATCGGCCAGGGCGGATGCGCGGCGATGGAGGACGCCGTGGTGCTGGGTGACTGCCTGCGCGAGAACCACAACATCGCACTGGCGTTGCGGCAGTACGAAGCGCTGCGCTGTGACCGGGTCCGCGACCTGGTGCTTAAGGCCCGTAAACGCTGTGATATCACGCATGGCAAAGACATGGCATTGACCCGGGCCTGGTACCAGGAGCTCAAAGAAGAGACCGGAGAGCGCATCATTAACGGTCTGTGCGACACCATTCAGGCCGGGCCTTTAGGCTGAACGCGAGAGGGACAACCATGAAAATACAACCGACTCCACCCGCCCATTGTACGTTTGAGCCAGAGGACTGGCTGCGTCTGGCAAAATGCTGGCATCCGGTTGCTCGCGCCTGCGACATCGGCGCGGCACCGGTCAAAGCCACCCTGCTCGACGAACAACTGGTTATCTACCGCGTCAAAGACCAGGTTGTGGTAGCCCGGGACGTTTGCCCGCACCGCGGCGTACCGCTGACGCTGGGCTTTCACGATGAACACGGGATAATCTGCCCTTATCATGGCTTACGCTTTGGTGAAGATGGACGCTGCAACCGCATTCCGTCCAGCCCTGACCAGCCGGTTCCCGCGAAGCTTAACCTGATCAACTATGCCGTGGAGGAGCGCTTTGGGTTGATCTGGACCTGCCTGGCGTTTGATCCCGATAACCCAATGCCGCTGCCCACCATGCCGCACTGGGATAACGACGGATTTCAGCAGATCAACTGCCCGGCGTTTGAAGTGAATGGCTTCGCCGGCCGTCAGGTGGAAGGGTTTCTGGACGTGGCGCATTTTGCCTGGATCCACACTGACACCTTTGCTGACCCCAATAATCCGCTGGTTCCCCACTATCAGCCCCAGGAGACGCCGTTTGGCTTTGTTGCCGATTACTGGAGCTCGGTGAGCAACTACCCCGCCAGCTCCGATGTCCAGGCCCCGGAAGGCTTCCAGTGGCTGCGTCATTTTGAAATGCATCTGCCGTTTACCGCCACGCTGACGATCCATTTTCCGGGGGAAGCCAGGCTGGTGATCATGAACGCCGCCTCGCCCGTCTCTTCACGGGTAACCCGCATGTTCGCCCCTATCGCGCGCAACTTTGACCTGCATATTCCGGTAGAGGAAGTGCACGCCTTCAATTTGCGTATTTTTGAAGAAGACCGCCTGATGGTTGAGACGCAGCGCCCGGAAAGCCTGCCGCTGGATCTGACTCTGGAAGCCCACATCCCTGCGGATAAAAGCTCGATTGCCTACCGCCGGGGGCTGAAAAAGATGGGCTTCGGCGAGTTTTTCCTGGTGTGACGGAGGAACGTGATGAGCGAAATGTTGAGCGTTATTGTCGACGGTCTCTGGCGTGAGGGGGATAAGAGTCTCGCCGTCAGGCTTGTGTCAGAATGCGGTGACCCCCTGCCGGGCTGGCAGCCAGGGGCGCACATTGACGTGCATCTGCCCTGCGGGCTGGTTCGCCAGTATTCGCTGACCGGAGCAAGCGACAGCGAGAGCTATCTTATTTGCGTAGGACGTGAAGCCGCCTCGCGCGGCGGGTCACGCTATGTTCACGAGACGCTACGTCCGGGGCAGAAACTGCTTATCTCCTCACCGCGCAATCTGTTTGCGCTGCACGAGGCTGAACGCTTCTTGCTGCTGGCGGCAGGGATAGGCATAACGCCCTTGTATGCGATGGCCCGGCAGCTGGAGGCTTCCGGCGCCCCGTTTACGCTGTACTATTACGTTAAAGAGCATGGCAACGCGGCGTTTGCGCATGAACTCATGCAATTTAAACACGGCGAGTGTGTCATCCATACCATCAGCCCGCGCACTGCGCTGGCAGAGCACATGCCCATGCCAGCGCCCGGTTTCCACGCCTGGGTCTGCGGGCCGGCAGGTTTTATGGAGAAAGTGTATCAGGTCGCCCTCGCGAGAGGCTGGGCGGAGAGCAATCTTCACAGCGAAGCATTCCAGCCCGTTATACCCGCCGACTGTAATGAAACGGGCGAGATTTTTACAGTCAAGCTGGCATCAACCGGCGAGCGCTGGCCGGTGCCGGAGGACAAAACTATCGCGCAGGTGCTGCTGGAAAAAGGCGTGGCGGTACCGCTCTCCTGTGAAATGGGGATTTGCGGCGCCTGTCTGACGCCGGTTATCGACGGCGTAGTGGATCACCGGGATAGCGTGCAGTCGGAGGCGGAGAAAAGCGCGGCAGACCAGCAGGTGGCGCTGTGCTGCTCGCGAAGCCATTCAGGGGAACTGGTGATTGGGTTGTAGAACGAAAAAACCCTGCGATATTGCTATCGCAGGGTTTTCGGATTTGGCGGGATCCACGGATAGTCAAAACAAACGGCATACCGGGCTTCGGAGAAAAAGCATGTCCATAATCACCGATATCACTTCAAAAACAGCAGACCGGACGATAAAACGATCCCTCATGGCAGCATAACTGGCCTGACGCTTCATCATCTTAAAACGGGGAAATATCCGTGAAGCTTCCCGTCATAATGACGAGTTTTAAAGTATCTTAACGATGGATTTACTCTGATGCATTCCATTTTATTTCAGCATATCGGGCTGCCAGTTGTTTCAGATGCATCTCCAGCTGAGATCTCGCAGCTGCAGGTAAAGGTACACCAGGAGGATTTTCTGACAAGATACGCAGTTGCTCTTCAGCCGGTATGGACTGGTTAAAAGACTGCCGGACGGAAAATACAACGGACTTCAGTTCACTGACCGTCATGTATTTGCCTTTCTGCTCATCAAGCCCGTTCAGCCGATCACTCAATTTTTGTAGTGTTGACATCCCCTTATACCAGCCATTGAGCTGTTCTACCGGTAATGCGGCAGCATTAAGGTGTTGCTGCCACTGTTGTGTCAGGGGTTTTGCTTGCTCCGGCCACAGCACCTGAGCCTGTTCTGTAAGTTTTCGGCTGTAAGTAATACTCCAGTCAGGAGGCAATTTATCCAGTCGGGCAAGCTGCTGCTGTGTTTGTTCTATCATTGTTTGTGATGACGGAGATTGCTGACGCAACATATCCAGTTTTTCAGGCGCGAGAGGTGCAGGTAACGGAGCCAGTGAGGCAGCAAGCTGAGTCTGTAGCGGGTCTGGCCGGTGAAGAAATTGCCAGCTCCACACTGCGCCCGTACTCATTATCAGCATGGTACACATTCCGGCAGTGAAGGATTTCCACTTTTTTACCTGAGTGGGCATTGCCGTCAGTACTTCCACATTAGCGTGGTGTTCTGGCTGTGCAACGAATACCCACTTCACTGGGCTGTCTGGCGCAGGGGTCTCTTCAGAGAGACTACCGGTATGAGAGCCTGTTGATATTACTGCACCATTCTTTACGGTGGCAGGCAGGACAATACCAGACTGAATATTCGACCCGGTACTGGTTGTATCGTTGCTGTTTTCCAGCCGGACAGCGCTGTTGTGCATCAGGGAACGCAACGTATCGAGCTGGCTCAGATGCTTAAGCTCCAGACGTTGAAGCACCTCCCCCAGACTGCCAAGCAGTTGCTCAGCCCGATACAGTTGTCTGAGGTCGCTGTAATTGAGCGGGAGCGAGCGCATCCGTTGCTGAAGACGCTGGTTCAGACTGCTGAGGATTTCCATGCGGGCATGTACCGGCTGCGGCCATAGTGTGCCCCACTGATGGCTTATCAGCGCATCCAGTATCGCCAGGCCTTCATTGAGGCCGAATAAGCCGGCCAGTTGCGTCCGTGCCAGCGTGTACCAGGCCGCCGTCTGTAACTCCACACCGTTTTGCTCAAACAGTGAAAGGCAGAGTTTTTCGACATAATGCCAGTTCACATCCGGACGGGCCGGATGTGTCAGTTTACTCAGTTCATCACGCAGGGTGGCATAATCCGCTAGCGTGCGCGGATCGCCACCGGTTTTGATTTTTCGTGGAATGATGTCATTCATGGCTGAATATCCAAATGAAGGTTGCGGTGCTGTACTTCCTGTTTATGCAGCTTCACCACAAGTCTGCTGGTACTGCCAGGTTAACAGCTATGGAAGAAGCGCTAACATCAGACAAAAAGAAGTACTTTGATCAAAAGGTTGTACTGTGCGCAGCAACATCCCCGGGGGATTAAAGGTCCAGTCACTGAAATGACCTGCCCGTATGAACAGGCGCCCCAAAGAGATCACGCAACCTTCTGCCTGAATGGTCACTTCCACGCATCCGGTCACGCCCTGGCCGTACAAAAATACTGGTGTCAATTTCACAGACTGGTCATCTACACACAGAAAGAGATCGGTAATCTCAAGAGACCCGTACTCCACCAGCAGATCCGTAACGGATGTAGTCAGCGTCTCCTCGTTCAATCCAGTACCTTCCAGCCACGCGTCCATTTGCTCCTGAAGCTGCGCATTCTCTGGCAAACTCTTCAATATCGGCCTGACTCTTACTGGATGTTGGAACTGATGAAAGCTGTCTGGCCTTACATACGAATTGCGGTATCGAGATACTGCTGTTGCTTCAGGTGCCTCAGCATCACGCGTCCTTCGGGCATAAACTCGGTGCCGTAACGTACGAGGCCAATGCCCTTAAGCTCAGCATCAATGGCATAACGCAACTCTCCTGGCACGTGCTGTTCGAGTAAAGTTACATTGAGGGACTGCAAACGGGGTTCATACTTGAGCAGGACACCGGCCAGCGTATCGATCAGCTCGTGGGCTGTACCCGGCATGCCTTGCAGAATTTTGGTCATGTCCGGCAAACCATAATCTGGTACATGGGATATGGTCCCGGCTCGGGCGTTCAAAATACGCTGGATGTTATCCAGTACAGATAAAATGACCTGGTCTTCTTCGTTTACAACTTCAAGGGGAAGATCCCCTGTAAAGTTGCCGGTAAGAATTTCATATAAAGATGGCGTTTTTTGATTCATAATATAGCAAATTATTTTAAATGATAGAGATTTAGGTTCTAAGGGATGTGAATTATCTTATGTTTCTTCTAAGGATTTTTTTTGCAAAAATAATTATTGAACAACCGGGTAATGAGGAACAAAACATCAATATTACTCGAAGTGGATTTGTTCCATACCAAGAATAAAGCATAAAGATAATAACCAGGCCAAAGATTACTGAAGAGTGCTTTGGTTTTATAGATGTTGCTAGAAATGTAATGGGTATGATAATGTATCTCATATAGAAGATTACAAATCTGAGTCCTCCCCCCTACTCCTTGGTGTAAAGTAAGTTATGTACCATTCGTAACCCAAATGATGCACTGCTAGAACGATAATACATCCAAGGAAAGCTATTATTAGTTTTACTAATTTTTTTATTTTTTGCATTCAGGTAAAATCCAGCCTGAAAACCCGCTGTCAGATGGGGAAAGAAAATCAATGCCTGACCATTCAGGTGCAACTAAATCAGAGAACTGACACTCCCAAAATGCCAAGCTGAACTTTTTATTTTTTCTCCAGTTTTATCATAGACGACGAAAAATGATTAATTTGAAAAAAGACGTAATACCCGTCCTACGCCGCCAAAAGGCTTGTAGTCAGGAATGTAAGTAATAGCATAGCAAGAGTTGACCTCATTCCATATTTTTTCACTGGATGTAGATTTCTTATAAGTCAGTGTCTTTATTGACAGAAGAATAATAGATAGTGATACAAAAAAACAGAGTATCAATTTCACTATGAGCTTAATTGAGCTAAGCATGTTTTTATTCCATCGACGAATGTTCTTTAATGCCAATATTGTTACATCTGGTCATTTGATTATTTTAAACATGAATTGCTAAGATGTTAATGGCATTCAGGAATATGCCATCCGTCCCATCCATCACTTGTAGGATAAGTTGCGTTCTGTCCATGCCATTCTGGGGCCACCAAATCAGAAAATTGAGACTGCCAAAAATACCATGCAGAGTTTTTTATTTTCTTTCCATTCTGGTCATACACAATAAAGAAGGATTGATTAGAAAACAACCTCAACACCCGTCCAATTCCACCATATGGACGATAATCAGGAATATAAGTGACCAGCTCGCACTTTTTATCTCGACTCCATATTGAATCATTCTTTATTGCGCCTCTATAAGCCAAGATTTTAACAGTCATTAAAATAAAGGAAAAAATGATCGCTGAGATAAAGATCAGGAAAAATATTCTTTTTAAGTAATTATTCATTTATGTTTTTTCTCTTCCAGAAAGAATATTCCTCCATATCTATCTTGCTAAGATGAATGATAATATTTGTAGGGATTTTCTTCACTGTAGAGTATACAAAAAAATCTCCAGTTTTATAGGTGCTCTTGTATTTCCCCCTGTATTTGACAAATGATGAGTTTGTAATCCTAAAGTATCTACAACCGTCCTCATCGATGAATTCTTTTTTCATAAGTTCGCTAATCACCCCGGGTTTGATGACCCCACACTCTCCCCAATATCCCAAAGGTTGATCATCACCATCATTCATAAATTCGTAGGTGTCCCTGACGTACAGTCCCAGTTCTCTAATCTCCAATCTCATAAACCCTCTTTGATCTCTTGTTACATTTAGATTTGTGAATGCAACTTTGATTATGAAAGAGCCCAGAGCACCGTATACATCATCCAGACTATCAGTCGCCTTCTCCCACAATGTACTACCAATTTTTATAAAGTTAAACTGACTTGTCTTATCCAATTCGATTGCTGACATATTGTCATAGTTCACATAACAGCTTTTTAGCTCATTGTTAACCAAAAACCCAGATTTTTCCAACCTATTCAAAATATAGCAAAGTCCATTCGAAAGCTGATTTGTAATTTGCTTTTTTCGCCCCAGAAAATCGTCATACTCAATGACGCTTGAAACTTTCATTACAAAGTTATCATAGATTGGTTTTATTCGTGAGGATGAAGTTAATAACCATTCAAATTCTAAATCGTCGAGAATGTGCTGTTTTTGTATTGTGCTGATGTCGATTTTGTTAAGCTTCTCCTGCTTACTCATTTCATAATACGGGTCATTGAACCACTTTCGCATAAAACTAGCTGCAATTTTCCAACCTTTCTTCTCCATTACATCAGGAATGTCCGTTATTTTGAATATCTTAACGGAGATGATTTCTTTATTTTCATCCTGGTTAGTAAGTTTTGATTTAACTTTCATATCAACCATAGAACTATCCTATATATAATGAATTTTGCTTTAATATGGTTAACTCGATATCAGCTTCTTCTGTATGGCTTATAAAGCCAGTGAGACCTTTCTCGCATGAAAACCCTTTAACTACCTTACCTATAGACGATGTTAATTCATATCCAATATTTGATATTGGTTCTTGTGTTCTATCATCAACAAGAATAAAGCTCCTGCGAAAAGCATCGCCTGGCCCTGGTAAAAATGGAAGTTCTGGAAACTGAGGACTGCTTCCTGCTGCCATAGTCCGCTTCACTTTGCGTATGTACGACGCCGTCGTACCATACTCGACCTTCCCGGCCTCGAGTCGCAGATAGCTTCCGCCGCCGATCAGCGTGATACGTTTTTTCCCGGCGAACAAAATGTCACTCACTGAGCTCAGCGTCAGCTTCTTCTCAGCAAACAACCGCATACTGGCGTTTTGCGCCTGGACATCTATTGGTCCTTCTCCGGATTTGACGCTCAGTTGGCCGGTGCGGGCAAAGAGCCCCAGTTTTTCTCCGGCCAGCGTGGTTAGATTGCCCATAGTTCCGACGCTGATATCGCCCCCGGCGTTGACGACCACGTTTCGTGCTGCGGCCAGTTGCATATCTTCACCACTGGTCAGGGCCATGCCTTCCGGGGCTGAGAACTGCAACGCCTCGTTAAGCGGTTTCAGCCGCTGCTCAAACATTTGTACCTGGCTGTCGACGTCCGCTTTCAGGGCCTGCGCTTTTTCGGCGGCCATTTCCAGCTGTTGCAGTTGCTGATTAAGCCTGTCTATTTCCTTCAGCGCGGCATCCATGTCCAGGGCTTCGCCCTGCGCTTTCGCCTGTGCATCTGCACTGATGAACAGCCCCTTTCCGGCGCGGATAACCCCGTGTTCATCAGTGCGCAGTTCGCTACCGGTGCCGCGGGATTTGCCCTGATTGTCCACCAGGTGCCCGCTGTTGAGCTGCGTCCTGCCGTATTCCGTGGCGAGCTTGATATGCTCCTCGCCACGTTTGTCCTCCATCCGCAATTTTGAGTTAGCGGGTGTTCTGAGGATATTTCGGGTGTGATTATCCCGGTTCACGAGGTCCGGATGTTCGGAGTCGTGCAGTGCGTACGCGATGTACGGCAGGTCAATATCGCCATTGCTATACGCAATGGCCACTTCAGTGCCGTCAATGAGCGGCGTATGCCAGCCCAGCGTGTCACCGGCAGTTGGCTTCGCCATCCGCAGCCACAGATACCCAAAGCCCTGCTCTGTTCCTTCGCGGTCGAAGTCCGGCTTTACCCGGTAGCGACCCTGCTCATCCAGGTGCGCGTAGATATCATTTTTCTCCCGGCTCTCGACGCGGGCCGGAAGTGTGCCGTGGATTTCAGGGCGCGGGATTTCAGTTGGGCGGAAACAGTAGCGTTCGGTATAAGGCATCCCCCAGACCGACACATGCAGACGGGAATCCCTGGCGCCCCGGAAGGTCACCAGGGTGAGGATAACGCCCTCTTTCAGGGCAGTTATGACATCGCCCTGCGGCTCAAGCACCTGTCCCGGCGCAAGGTGGGCAGCGTTGCTGAACAGGTGAATGCGGGCCGTTCTGTTCAGCTCCCGCTCATGATGGAGCCGGGCCCAGAACGCGCCGGATTCGGTCTCCGGCTCCGGGCTGGTGTCATCACCTGCGTCACGATAAGGCGCTGCGTAGCGGTAATGCTCCCCGGTGGTGATCGCGTCGTTACGCACGCTGACCGTCGCATCCATCGGTGTGGAGGCTGTCCGGTAGTTGTAATCCCGCGTGGCGACCGTGCCGGTGGCAAGGGTGTGCCAGGTTCGTACATCCCAGACCGACTCTGCCGCACCGTCAAACAGACCCGACGGCTCGCTGTAGGGCAGGCGCACATCAAACTGGTAGTTGAGCTGGCTGTCGGCCAGTATGTACGTATCCAGACCGCGCACGTCGTCCATCACCGTACGCCAGTAAATCCCCACTTCAGACAGTATGCGCCGGATAAACTCAAGGTCCGTTTCCCGCCACTGGGTGATAATTTCACGCGGCGGGTACGTGCGCTCCAGTCTGAACTCAAAATCGGGTCCCTCCAGCCCGTGTTTACGCAGCACCTGCTCAACCACCTCAGGAACGGACTGGTTCTGATATACCGCACACTGCCGGGTATATCTGATCGGTTTGTCACATCCTCTTGGGCGGGAGAAGTCGATAGCGGGGGCAGCGACTTTCATTGCCTCAAGCAGGTCATCGACTTTGTTTCCGGCGGGGGCCTGAATGTATGTGCCGAGGATCCATGCGCAGCGCTGACCGCGCAGAATTTCACTGTCAATGAGCGCTTCTCGCTCGACATTTCGGGACTCGGCTCCCACCTGTTCGGCTTTATAGGCAAACCGGCGTAAACCGAAAATAAGCCCCCAGGTGCAAAATGGAAGACCCAGTGCAGTGAACCAAAAGACAAATCCTGTTCTTTCTGATGTCCAGCACCATAGCGTGAGTGCTATGCCTCCCAGCATGATAAATGCCAGGAACAGCAGCCAGCGCCAGGTACAAGGACGCGCTACCTTAGGGGCCTGTTCAGGGATGGCATCCAGCCAGACGGGCATAATCAGGCAACCTTTGCTGCGGCAAATGAACTGATCAATGTGCAACCACAGGCACATTTGTGACCGTGAAAGGCTACCGGGATACCATGATCAAGGTAATCAGGGTTTCCTTCTACGATGGTTGTAGGGCCATGCCCCGGAAACGGGCAGGACACTTTGTCGCCTTTACGGGCAACACCGATACCACCGAATTTCATCGTATCGGAAGCGGTCAGGACCGAGCCGCCGTGAGTGGTTTTATCGCCTTTACGGATAATCTGGAGCATTATTAAATTCCTCTTCCTTGTCTCTTAACTAATACATCATTCTTTAATTCCCATGTCTCAGTTGGGATCTTTTTATCCGTGCCGTCAATAGAGATTGAAGGGACTTTTATTATGAATGTTTCTGGGCCATTGGTTATTGATGGGTAATGCCCACCACAGAAGTCAATTGTCTTCAGATGTTTGAATTTCTCATCATCCGTTTTGCTAAACACATGTAATGGGCCTCCATCGCATGCATTCCCCATTGGACTATCAATAAATACTATTATTTGTTTGCTGGCTTCGTACAAATATGAATGCGACCATACTGATGGTGCGCGATAAAACTCACACTTGTAACTATCAACAAGTTCGTCATTAATTTTTATGCTACATGTATTATTTTCTGAAGACGTGTTTATCCTTGGTGTTTCATCTGCAATAGCAAGACTATTAAATGTGAAGAATGCAAATAAAATACAGAGCAATAATTGTGTTGGTCTAAAGTCCATTTGACTAGCCTAAATTAACATTTATTACTGAGTTAGGGTTGAGTTTATTAACTCAACCCTGGTCGTCCTCTGATGCATGCCGTATCCGAATTTTACTACTGTCGCTTTCTCGTTATGCCGGAGCTTTATGAGAGGCTCATTGGCTGTTACACCCTTCCAATGATTCTATTAATTTCACATATCCACCATTATTAAAATTAAATAAGGCCGTTTTGCATACAGGACTATCACTCTTGTTGATTGAGATAGATTGACCGGTTATTGCAATCATAGAACTATTTTTATAAGCATCCATCTCAAATGGAAGGCCAACAGGGGTACCATTATCAGAAATATCTGCATAATTATAACTACCATTATTATCTGATGGTAGTGTTGCTACAACTTCCCCTGATAGTTTATCAATAACCCAGCCACATACCCAATTATCACGAAGGCATTCTTTACCATGACCTCCAAAGGCTGTATAGATTCTAAAGTGCCCTGCAAAGTTAACAGGTTTTTTTAGTTGCTCTTGGACTGTATTTTTCCAGTGTGGCGAGTACTTTTTCTGCTCTTTATTAAAGTGAATATTTTGTTCAAATGGACCGTTGCTTACGGGAACCAGGTAGTCAGTAAACTGAGGATTAGAACTGTCTTGTGAGTACGCTCCAAAAGACAAGAGCATACATGACACAAAAAGCAAAAATTTGTTTGATTTTTTATTGCATCCCATTTTTAGAATCCTCAAGAGCTTTAATCATCGTGTCTGGTAATAGGTGAGCTTTATTCAATCCATCGCCAGCATAGTACGACTCACCCTCTACTTCTGCCACCCTTGGTACTAATTTGTATTTCTTTTTACCATTTTCATACACTGGTAATCCGTTTGCATCCAACACTGGTTCTTTTTTGGGGCTTATACTCTTTCCTTTACGTACACCAGCTGATGCAAATTCTTTCGCCCACGCATAAATCGCATCTTCAGCGCTTCCGTTACCCTCAAGATAATTAATAAATGCTGGCCGCTTCAATTTAATCAAAAACTGCTCAAATATTTGATCCTGCATCGCAGCATCGTATAGTTTCGAAGTATCAAGACTAAGTGCTTTTACTGCACTTTTAAGCGTCTCTGGGATTATCTGGAATCGACCTGTGGCGAACATATTTCGTTCTCTTTGGGCATCAATTACTTCAGATATTGTCATTTTTGTGAGGTTAGAATTATAGTGCGGGACGGATTTACCTGTCTTTGTAACATTGTATGCCGAATAATCATTTTTTGACTCGACACTTCCTAAAAGGTTTGCAAACTTGCTATGTGCCCAGCCAGTATTTTTCTTTATTAATGCACCAAGAAAGGCAATCGGATGCATATGCCATAATGAAGGGCCTAGTTTTTCGGATGTAACATCCTGCATCCAGGCCATTTTATCAAGAAAATCTTCGCTATATTTCTTCCATTCTGGGGCTTCTTTTTTCAGCGCATTGAGGAAAGGTTGCCAGATAGCATCACCTTTTTTGAAGTACCAGTCGCTTGGATGTTTTACGATTGTTTTCTGAATAACGTCACGATAGTCGGGATTGTGAAGTGCTCTCCAGTACTCCATTGGCGAATATCGGTCACTTCCGCTGTCAATTTTATCCAGCAGACGCTGATAATTATGCTTCACAAGAGCATGACTGGTTCGCGTATCATCTATCGCGGCCTGGTAGAGCGAATCGATGAGGTTACGGAAGAATCCAACAGGCTGGTTTTTCCCATCCAGGTAATCAAAACTGGTAGGCTCTGAGGTTTCAGTTCTGAAGCCTAGTTTCGCCAGATCATACTGTGACAGAAGTTGAGGCTCCGCCTGGCCTTTGGGCACATAGGCATTTTCCAGCCGTAGCTGCCAGTATTCTTGCTTTGTTGAGTTATCAGTTTCAGTTGTGACCTTACTCAACGGTAGAATGCCTGTCCGCGTTGTCGACGTCGAGCCCTTTGCGAAGGAGCCCTTCGCAACATCTTTTGTGAAAAGAGCAAGGCCAGGAGAATACTTCAACCAGAGCGGGTTTTTCTCCCCCACTTTTTCCGGGTTGGTCAGGAACTTCTCCAGATTATCATCCATGCTCGTGCATTCAATATGTACCTGGTATCGTGCCTCATAACCACCGTCTTTTGGTGCCTGATAGTAGCCCATGTGGCCAATCGGGTCACCGGCCTTAATAGCAAATGGAGAACTGAGGCTTACTGTCTTATCGAATACCATGACTTCCTTTGCGGGAGGAAGCAAATGCCGCCACCAGCCTGGACCGGCCCCCGGCGCTGGCTTAATATTGTTGTTATCCACAACAACCCAATAGCGCTGACCAGGTGTGAGGGTACTGCTGGTTTCTTCTGGTAATCCTTTCAGTGTTACAAGGCCATATTGTCGCTTGTTATTTCCTGTGGTGTTAAGATTGCTGTCTGCTGGGTCCCACTCCACTCTAGCCCCTTTAGGCATGTGCCCTGCAATTTGTGGAGAAGTTTTATCTGAAGTCAGTTTTGCCGTCAGCCAGTCCATTTCAGAATATGCTCTTAGTGTATCCTGAGTGACCCACTGATTTTCTGCGTTGGCCTCATAAGCTGAGTAAGGCGCAAGGTGCATATACAGGGTGTAGAAATGCAGCCCACTGGTTTCTTTCTCACCCGGCTGAATATAGTGCTTCACCAGAACGAATGAGCCCGAAAAACTCAGTGGACCGGATTCCCACCCCAGCGTCAGGTAATCCTTGCAGACGCGATAGGCAATAACTTCACCATCTGCCATACAGCGTATCGCCTGTTCGCCTTTAAAGGGTACCGGGAAATCCATCGCCTCCAGCGGAGCTTTACCACTCAGAGCACACCATGGCGTTGTGGCTTCGGTGATATGGATCCCGCCATGCCACATTCCGCTGCGACCAATCGTGTACTGCCCGGTAGACTCGCCTGCTAAATGAGAGAGGATACTTTCCTGATTGCTGAACTCGCTTCCCCGGCTGTTTGAGGGGATCGGCCAGACTATTTTTATTTTTCCTTTCGAAAGAGTAGTTGCGTTTTTCTTTTCATTAATTGATGATGCGTAGCGATAAAGCGTATAAGCAATCTTATTATCGCGATATATCTGAGCAGGATAAAATCCTTTTTCCTGAACAAAATCAGATACCCAGTGCTTACCATTAAACATCGCCATATGACCATGTACATGATGTGGTGCCGCCTGAATGACAACTACATCACCCGTTTGCTGACCAGAAATTGTGAATACACCGCCACTACTAACTGTTGTGGTGTTATCTACAACTTTAAAGTTATTTTCAATCAGCCATGGACCATAGTTTTTAGCTGACTCAATCGCAGAGTTTTTTACAGACGCTCCACCAGCAATCAATGCTTTTTTAACATAACGGGCACATTTCGACTCGCCGTATTTAAGCTTTTTATCAATCCCTTTCTTAAAGTTCTCAGCGTTAATTTTAGCTCTCGCGAGCGCCTGTGTGTTCAGAACGCCAACTGCAATATCCTTATTAAGCATTTAGTTATCTCCTTCAGCCTTTTGGGGGCAATAAATACTGCCTTTGAATGTAGGCTTAACAGAATCGAGCATCCATTTTCCCCCGGCTTTTACTAAACTAACAGCATACAGAGACGTACCTTTCCCATAACCTAATTTAAGATTCACCAGTGCAATATGGTCATTGGCTGACACTGTTTTCGTACTAATGTTGTTTTTCCATTCCTCACATATATCTTGAGCATCGACAAAATAATCTGCACCTGAATCATCATTATCTCGTAAATTTCTAAGATGTGCAGTTGTATATTTAGCAATTGCTTTCAGGGAGAGATCATTAGCTGATTCCATGTCAGACATCTCTTCTGCGACCAGGTAATCATGGTAGAACGTACTTACAACTTCGTCAGGTGACAAAGTCCTCTCACCTGAGGCCAAAGCAATATAAGGCACACAAAGTAAATGACAAGAGAGAAACATTACCTTCAACATAAACACCTCTTCAAAAATGCTTAACTCAATGCTCCGGTTAATCTAACCGAATGGTTAAATATCACCTCATACAACCTTAATATCATTCCGTTACGCTGGTAATTTTCCAATTGCCATTATCTTTTTTAAGCGACACTTTAAATCTTGCTTTAGGTTCAGAGCCATTACCCAAAACAACGTCAACCAATGAATCGTTTCCTTTTTGTGCAACATCAAAAGTGTTTATATTTGTTCTCCACGATAAAAACACATCTTGTGATTTTGTGAAATAGTTGACATCAGTCTCACCCCAAATTCCATACCAATCGCAGCTATAATTACCTTTATCCTGTTTACACTCGTGCTTCTGCGCACATTTCTTGGCTAATTCTGATTCGGAAATCGAATCATCAGAATCATAATTACACATGGCGGAGTCATTTATGCTTTTTGCTAAATCATCAGATAAATATATTTTGACTAATGCTTCGTTACCACCTGATTTATCCTGAAGATATGCAGAATAAAAGTCATGCACTATACTCTCGGGGCTTTTTGATTCATCAGCCAGTGAAAAATTTGAAAATGAAAGCGAAAATAGGAAAACAAATGCAATGCGGAGTTTATGAGTCAATGATTTCATTTTCGACTCTCAATCATTAAAAGATTTACTGCTGATTTTGCTTTCCTGAGTGATATCCGTCAGGCTGAAATTAGGTGTTTCGTTGGGAAGATTTGCGCCTGCACCTGGCACCAGATAGTTAGACGTTTTCATAATGAACTCACCAGATGAGCCGTGTTCAATGCCGTTCTTACTCAGCCTCAGGTAAGACCCACCACCGTTAAGCGTCAGTGTTTCAGGCGTGCTGATAATAATTTCGTCTTCACTACTGGTCACCGTCAGCTGCTTTTCAGAAAACAGGGCCATCGTGTTGTGCTGAGCCTGAATCTCGATGTCACCCTGGTTGGCAACCAACTTCGCCCCGTCTTTATGCACAAACAGACCAAGCGCTTTTTCAACGCTCACGGACAAATTTTTCATCGCACCGACATCAAGATGCTGCCCTGCATTGATCATGGTATTGCGGGTACTGCAGAGCTGAAGGTGTTCACCTGAGGTAAATGCCACGCCCTGTGGAGCACTACCCAGCAGGACCGCAGACTGGAGGTCTTTGATTTTGTCGGTTACGAGGCTAATCTGGGTGCTGATGTCGGATACCAGGGCACCGGCTGCTTCAGCGGCGCTGTTCAGGGCCTGCATCTGGCTGTTGGCCTGGTTAATCTGACTTATCGCAGGTGCCATTTCCAGCACCGGCCCCTGGGCTTTGGACTGCGCATCCGCCGTCAGGAACAGCCCTTTTGCCGCACGTACAGCGCCATGTTCATCCGTTCGCAGTTCAAAACCGGCCCCGCGCTTTTCACGCTGGCTGTTGACCAGGTGTCCCATGTTCAGCTGCGTTTTGCCGTATTCCGTCGCGAGCTTGATATGCTCTTCCTGGCGCTTATCCTCCATCCGCAGCTTATTGTTCGCCGGAGTGCGCCAGACGTTCCGCGTATGATTGTCACTGGTGACGTGGTCCGGATGTTCTGAATCATGCAGGGCATAAGCAATGTAGGGACGATCCGGGTCTCCGCCGTCAAATACGATGGCCACTTCCGTTCCGTCGATAAGCGGGGAGTGGAATCCGTAGGTATCACCGGCATAGGGTTTTGCCAGCCGAAGCCACAAATAGGCATAGCCCTGTTCCGGACTGTTGCGGTCGAAGTCCAGTTTCACCCGGTAGCGCCCTTCCGGGTCGAGCCAGGAGTAGGTATCGCCTTTCTGAGTGCTTTCCACTCGGGCCGGAAGCGAGCCGGATATGACCGGGCGATTAAGTAATGCCGGACGCCAGCAGACGGTTTCGCTGTAGGGGATGCCCTCAAACGTCAGCGTAAAGCTACTTTTGCGTGAACCGCTGGTGCGTACCGTGGTGATGACGATACCGCCTTTTACGGCATCGGGTAATGAGCCGTCCGTTTCCAGTACCTGACCCGGTGCCAGATGAGGGCTGGAGGAATGACCTTTGACGTGATACTGCGCGTTCAGAATGCGTTCGTGACGCAGACGGGCGAAGTATGCCCCGGTATCTGTACTTTCAGCGTCACCTGCTGTCAGGAAGGGTTCCGCGTAATGATACGTTTCCCCGGTGGTGATCCCCTCTTTGCTGAAAATACTTTCGGCGCTGTCCTGAGGCGTCAGTGCATCACGGTAGTTGTAGTCACGGGTGGCCACACTTCCGCTTACCACGTTATATGCGGTCTGAATATCCCAGATGCTCTCCTGCCCGCTGTCACTCATCCCGGCCTGGTTGCGTAATGGCAGCGTGACACCAAATTCATATTGCTGCTGGCTGTCCTGAAAAATCACCACGTCCTGCTCAAGACGGCTGTCCATTTCATAGCGCCAGTAAATGCCCACCTCCGCCAGCAGGCGCTGGATAAATGCCAGATCGGTTTCCCGCCACTGGGTAATGAGTTCGCGGGCCGGATAGTCACGAGACAGATGGAACTCAAAATCAGGACCTTCAAGTCCGTGCTTACGCAATACCCGTTCAACCACTTCTGTAACTGACTGATTGAGGTAGATTTCGCTCCCTTTTGTATAGTCCAGAAGGGCGATACGGGGAACGATCGTCAGTGCGTAACGGGTCTCATCATTCGAGGTGGACACGCGCCGAAATGACTTAACCACGCCGAATATCGTCCGGACCGGCAGCGCTGGTGTCCCGTCAAACACGGGTGTCTGGAAAGTAAATGACGCCGGTTTCAGCAGTAACGTGTCGCAGGCGATATCCCCAGAGGTGCAGGTCACCGCCACGTCATACTGCCAGGGCTGGCTGAGTGACTCCACCGCACTGAAGCTCACCACATCCAGAAACTCAGTGCAGCCATGCACGTCAACGCGGTAGCGTGACTGGCCCAGCAGTTGTTGTATCTGGCTGTTTGCCTTGCTTATTAAAGAATCGGTCATGACGCCACCACTTCTGTATTTTCATCGAAGGCCAGCACAATGCCCTCTTCATCATCCCAGGTCAGCTGTAGCGAGGAAGGCTTTTGTTTTGCTGCCATATGGCTTAGTAACTGCTGGCTCAGAACCGGCAGAATCTGCTGATTAAGCAGGCTGTCCACGTTGCGGGCACCGGTATCCGGCAGCAGACAGGCAGTCGTCAGGGTGTCGATGAGGCTTTCGCCAATGTGAGTGGAAATGCCATAGTGACGTTGCAGCCGCGTGCTCACCTGTGCCAGTTTCATGTCGACGATGGTACGCATGGCATCTATTGCCAGCGGGCGGTATATCACCGTCTGGAAGCGAGCCAGCAGCGCTGGCTGGAAGTGATCGCGCAGGATCGGACGTAACAACTCGTGCAGATCGCTCTCAGTGGCTTCTGGTTGTTCTTCCAGCAACTGCATCAGCGGGTCACTGCCCAGATTGGACGTCATCAGGATCACGGTATTGCGGAAATCAATTTCACGCCCTTCCCCGTCGCGCATAAAGCCCCGGTCAAACACCTGATAGAACAGGTTCATCACATCCCGGTGTGCTTTCTCCACTTCATCCAGCAGCACCACGCTGTAGGGCCGCTTACGCACAGCCTCGGTGAGAATGCCGCCCTGGCCGTATCCTACATACCCCGGTGGAGAGCCTTTCAGTTGCGAAACGGTGTGCGACTCCTGGTATTCCGACAGGTTGATAGTAATGAGCGATTTTTCACCGCCATACATAACGTCAGCCAGCGCCAGTGCGGTTTCTGTTTTACCCACTCCGCTTGGACCCACCAGTAAAAACACACCCTGCGGACCGTTTTCCGGCGTCAGTCCGGTTTTTGACGCTCTCAGGCGCTGGGCAATGGCATTCAGTGCAGGACTCTGGCCAACCACACGGGTTGCCAGCTGTTCTTCAAGCGTCAGTAATTCGGTTTGCTCGTCCTTCATCAGCGACGAGAGAGGAACCCCTGTCCAGTCGGCGATCACGGTAGCGACGGTGCGGACATCAACATCCAGACCCAGCAGTGGACTGTTATTCTGAATCTGAGAAAGCTCGTGCTGAAGGGCGGAGAGTTCCTCCTGGCGGCTGATGTCTTCACGGCAGGCTTTCAGCGAGTCGGTGAGCTGCTTCTCGGTCTCATACTGTGACTGAAGGGCCATTTTTTGCTGACTGAGCGCCTGGGTCCGTTGTTCAATCTGCGGCAGACGACTGGCATCAACACTGTTACCCAGCGAAATATCTTCCAGTAACTCCTGCTGCTCCATGCTAAGCGCAGTCAGTTCAGCCTGCAACCGGGTAAGCTGTTCCGGCAGCGTGTCCAGGCTCATCCGCACCCGGGCCGCTGCGGTATCCAGCAGATCCACTGCTTTATCTGGCAACTGGCGTCCGGTCAGATAACGACGGGACAACGTCACCGCTGCGCGGACGGCATCGCCGGTAATATGTACACCGTGGTGTTCGGCATAGCGTGATTTCAGGCCACGCAGCATCAGGCAGGCGGTGTCATCATCGGGCTCATCAACCTTGACCATCTGGAACCGGCGCTCCAGGGCTGCGTCACGTTCGAAGTACTGCTTGTACTCACTCCAGGTGGTGGCCGCAATGGTGCGCAGTTCACCGCGAGCCAGTGCCGGTTTCAGCAGGTTGGCTGCATCTGCCCCGCCCGCCTGATTACCGGCACCAATGATAGTGTGTGCTTCATCGATAAAGAGCAGCACCGGCACCGGGGAGTGCTGGACGGCGTCGATGATATTCTTCAGTCGCTGCTCAAATTCACCCTTTACACCTGCTCCCGCCTGAAGCAAGCCCAGATCCAGGGTCCTGACGATGACAGGCTTAAGACTTTCGGGCACATTACCTTCAGCGATACGCAGCGCCAGTCCTTCAACCAGGGCCGTTTTACCCACGCCGGGTTCACCGACCAGGATCGGGTTGTTCTTACGGCGTCTGGAGAGAATGTCCACCATCTGACGGATTTCGTTATCGCGTCCAAAGACCGGGTCAATCTTTCCTTCCCGGGCACGGGCGGTCACATCGACCGTAAAGCGATTGAGAACGGACTCTTCCTGTGAAACGGCAGGCTGCGCACTTACGCCTTCAGCCTGGTGTTGTGCTTCATGCTGTAACGGTGCGGCCCGCCCAATAATGCTGACATTGCCAGGCTTCTCACTGAGCGCAACGTCATGCCGCTCATCCGACTGGGCTTCCAGTAAGGGACGTAACCTTTCCAGCTGGCTGGTGGTCAGCGTCATCAAAGGCCAGAGGCCATCACAGCGTGTCAGTCCGGACGTCTCAACCATGGCCGCGAGCAAATGTACGCTGCGGATCTGCTCATCTCCGGCAAGCGTGGCGGCAAGCCAGGCCTGTTTCAGCAGGGTCTGGAGAGACGCTGAGAGCTCCGGTCGGGTGCGGACAGAACGTGGCTGTGCATCCAGCCAGCTCAGGAGTGACTGCCAGACGGTATCCATATCCCATTCATAACGGCGGGCGAGAACGGTCAGATCACCTTCGCCCTGCTCCAGTAATTTTAACAACCAGTGCTCAGGTGTGATTTCTGCATGCGCACGGGTCTGGCATAAAGAGGCTGCACCTTCCAGCGCTCTGGCGCAGTAAGGGTTAAGTCGTCGTAACAGGACTGCTGAATGATGTTCCATGTCGTTCCCTCGTGTTCAGGCACGCTATGGTGGTCAATCAGGTTTTTGTCGAGTTTCTCAACTTTTGAGCCCGCTTTTGTCAGACATTCCAGGAACACCTTCATGCCGGCAGTTAAACGTTCGTCTGCTGTTGCATCCGACATCGCCTGTGCATCCTGCCAGATTTCAAGCGCACTTAGCTCAGAGACAGGGTTAAGATTGATTTTTTCAAACAGGGACGCATATACCCCGCCTGCTGCAGGACGTTCAAGCACTACACTCTCGTTACCCGCGGCATTCTCATTTTTTACAGACATCAACATATTCCTTATTAATCCGTTAAAAGCATATGGCCGTTATGGCTGTTTCGGAGCCAGGGCTGAGAGTTCGGCTCTGAGTTCTGCACTTAATGCAGGGTCGAGAAGAATTTTTTCCAGCTCTTTTCGGAAAGCCTGGTTATCAAGCAGGTTTGCTTTTAAATCGCGAAGCAAGTTGCGCATGGAGAGCATGGCCTTCAGCTGAGGTATTTGCCGCGAAACCTGCTCCGGAGAGAAATCATTAATACTCTGGAATGTCAGATTGATGTTGTCTTCACTGCCATCACCAGCAAGCGTGTTTTTAACGGTAATATTTACGATTGGGGAATATTCGGAAAGTACAGAGTCAAAGTTGTTTTTATTCAGATTAACTTTTCTACGCTCCGATAGTGGTGCAGTCTCCTGACCATTACTGAAGTCTCCCGCCACCAGTAATTTCAGGGGGAGCTCAGTTTTCTTGCTCGCTCCGCCCGTATGCAAATCAAGCTTTAAATTAATACGTGCCTTGGGTATTTCGGACTGAAAAGAAGAGTTAGACATGGCTATCCCTGTTTTATGGAGTTATAAAAACGGTCAATGCCAGTGAGAAATTAATAAGAAAGGCAAACCCAGCCAGAACAACTTCCAGGCTCACGTCATCGGACGAAAATCAAAACCCCGGAATTAAAAGCGGGCACATTCCATTCACCAGCATATCGACATTGTGTTTTTGAGTATTTGTCTGAAATGAAAAAATTTCGGATAAGACCCAATGGCCGGAGTGTAGGAACGTTCCCCTCCCGATCGGAAATCAAAAAATGTAACAAAATATTTCCCATAGAAATCCTGACAGCCAAAGATCATCTTTCTGATTTATAAGAATTTTCTTGCATACCCCTTTAACCCTTATGAAATAAGGGTGTACAGTAAGTGATCAATTTAATTTAGGGACAACTTTGTATAAAATCTCATCAATAACATGAAATATCTGATTTTGTACTTTTATCAAAAAATGAAAGGCAGAACGTGCCTGCCTGTGTGAAAAATTGGCGACATTTACTGGCCTTCACCATTTTTATTATTTATTTAAATGGGTCTTATTATTTTCATCAGAAAAACAAATATCGCAGGGGATTTTTGCATGCCTCGCCCCAGTACTCGTGATATGTACATCTCAGGTATCGTTCGAGGAGTGGGTACGACCTTGAACAACAACCTGTTCTGTGTAGTTTGAAAAAATTCGGAAGGGTGTCGATCGTTCCGTAAGTTATATGCATAAGGGCGTACCTGTGAAGCTGATTCCCTTAGATCGTGTGGCTACATCCGATAACCATGAAAATGTAACCAGACGACTGAATGCTCTCATTGATGAAAACAGGCACTGCAATCGTGATGAAGATGAGATGTTTGCTATTAACTATTTTGAGAAGGGAACGACTCACGTCATTAAACGACCAGAACGGGTGGATAACCCCAATGACATCATCGCTGGCATTATCCTGGAACACCAGGAGCAAGATGTAACAGATGCCGGTTACTAATCCGTCCGATGAATTCTTAGCCCCACCGACACAAGCCAGACGGCAATGGCATACTGAAAACCGACAAAAACAAAAAACCCAGGTCGCATAACGACCTGGGTTTCAAATTTGGCGGAAGCGTAGAGATTCGAACTCTAGAACCCTTTCGGGTCGCCGGTTTTCAAGACCGGTGCCTTCAACCGCTCGGCCACGCTTCCAAAGTGAGGCGCACTATAAACATCTATTAGCGCCTTGTAAAGCAGGAATTTTTCTATTTTTTTCTGCGGGTGCTATCCATGCCCCTTAAAAGCAAAAAGCCCCGCGATATGACTATCGCAGGGCTTTTATGTCTGGCGGAAGCGCAGAGATTCGAACTCTGGAACCCTTTCGGGTCGCCGGTTTTCAAGACCGGTGCCTTCAACCGCTCGGCCACACTTCCTAAGTGAGGCGAACTATAAACACCTCTCCGCATGCTGTAAAGAGTGACCGCATTCGTTCGCTTTAAAAATAGCCAAAACGCGTTTAATCGGTTGAATAGACAACGTATCGGCCATTTTATCAGCACAAAATTCAGCGTTCATGCTCAGTGTTTTTTGATATACATGTCCCTGGTGAAATAGTACCCCAGCTTGTCCGGCGTGAATCCTCCCACCCACGGTTTGACCAGGTGCGTGCGGACATAGTGATAAACCGGAATGGCAGGCACATCGCGCGCCAGCAAATCTTCCGCCTGCTGATAGAACTTACCGCGCTCTGCCGGTGTTTTGGCTTTCGCGGCGTTCACCAGCGCCTGGTCATACTCCGGATTGCTGTACTGGCTGGTGTTTTCGCTGTCACCGGTACGGAAGTTGTTCAGGAAAGTGGCAGCATCGTCGTAATCGGCAATCCAGGCGTAGCGCACTGCGTCAAAGTCGTGGGTATGCATCGTATCGAGCATCGTTTTCCATTCCTGATTTTGCAGCTTCGCCTCCACCCCAAGGTTTTTCTTCCACATCGAACTGGCGGCAATCGCGATGCGCTGGTGCGATTCAGAGGTGTTATAGAGCAGGTTAAAACGCAGCGGATGGCTGGCGTTAAAGCCGGCTTCGGCCAGCAGCTTTTTCGCTTCTTCGATACGTTTATCCATCGGCCAGCTGGCATAGTCCGGGTTCTGGAGCGTCACACCGCCAATATCTGGCTGGCTGATAAGCCACGCCGGACGCTGCCCCTGCCCTAAGACCTTCCCGGCAATGATCTCTTTATCCAGCGCCATGTTCAGCGCCTTACGTACACGCGCGTCGTTGAATGGCGGCCGGGTGGTGTTGAATTCATAGTAATAAGTGGCAAGCTGCGGGGAGACATCCAGCTGGCTACCCAGGGTTTTCTTGAGCTGGGCAAACTGGTTGATCGGCACCGTATAAACAATATCGATTTCACCTGCTTTAAAACGGTTTACATCCGAGGCCTCGGAGGTGATCGGCAGATAGATCACCTTATTGATAACGGTATGTGCGTTATCCCAGTAGCGCGCGTTACGCTCCGCCACGATGCGCTCGTTAACCACCCACTGCGACAGTTTATACGCTCCGCTGGTGACGATATGCTCCGGTTTGGTCCACTTATCACCAAACCGACCAATCAGCACCTTATCCACCGGCACCAGCGACGGGTGGGCCAGCATGGCAAGGAATGCGGCATTAGGTTGAGTCAGCGTGACCTCAAGCGTGGTATCGTTAATGGCTTTTACACCCAGCGTATCCGGTGCTTTTTTCCCTTGAGCGATATCAGCGGCGTTAACAATATGCATGTTGCCCGGATAGCTGGCATACGGCGAGGCGGTTTTGGGGTCTGTCAGACGCTGCCAGCTCCAGACCACATCCTGCGCGGTAATCGCGGTGCCGTCACTCCATGTGATGCCTGGACGCAGATGAAAAGTCCAGACGGTGTTGTCTTTGTTCTCCCATTTTTCTGCCAGCCGTGGCTGTATTTCGCCAGTCGGAGAAACGCTAACCAGCCCTTCGAAGATATCGCTGATAATATTGAATTCGACATCGCTTTCGACTTTATGCGGGTCAAGTGAGGCCGGTTCATTACCGTTGTTTCTGACCAGTTCCTGTTTATCGGCCAGCTGTGTTCCTGCTGGCACGTTAGCCGCCCAGGTCGCCGTGCTGGCGCACAGGATCCCTGCCGTTAACAAAGAGAGTGTAAAGCGCGTGCGTGCTTGTGGTTTCATTTCCTTCGCCTTATTGTCTGTTTTTTGACGATCCGGAAATAACACTTAGCGCTCAACGTGTAATAACGCAATATTTTTCAGTAACCTATAAGAGCTTGATCTGAATAAATGAAGCAAACCGTTGTTCATTCTGCTGAAAAGGTTTTCTGAAGAATAAACAACCAGCAGTAACGCTAACGTCCTGAGTAAAGATGGGTAAAACCACTTTGAGACTGGCGCGCCGTTTCCTATTCTTTCCGCTAATTACATCTGTCATAAGAGAGTGACTCATGGATCGTATAATTACTTCTTCACGCGACCGCACATCGCTACTCAGTACCCACAAGGTGCTGCGCAATACCTATTTCATGCTCAGCCTGACGCTGGCATTCTCGGCGATGACCGCAACGGCCAGCACCGTGCTGATGCTGCCGTCACCGGGTCTGATCCTGACGCTGGTGGGGATGTATGGTCTGATGTTCCTGACCTACAAAACTGCTGACAAACCGGTGGGTATTCTGTCCGCGTTCGCCTTTACGGGTTTCCTGGGCTATATCCTGGGGCCCATCCTCAACGCCTATCTGTCCGCCGGTATGGGCGACGTGATTGGCATGGCGCTGGGCGGTACCGCGCTGGTGTTCTTCTGCTGTTCGGCCTACGTGCTGACCACCCGTAAGGACATGTCCTTCCTCGGCGGTATGCTGATGGCAGGTATTGTGGTGGTGCTGGTAGGTATGGTGGCAAACATTTTCCTGCAGCTGCCTGCCCTGCACCTGGCGATCAGCGCCGTGTTTATTCTGATTTCTTCTGGCGCAATCCTGTATGAAACCAGCAACATCATTCACGGTGGTGAGACGAACTACATCCGCGCCACCGTGAGCCTGTATGTATCGTTGTACAACATCTTTGTCAGCCTGTTGAGCATCCTGGGCTTCGCCAGCCGCGATTAATCAACAATGCTGTGAACCAGAGCCCCGCTTATGCGGGGCTTTGTTTTTTGGTACACTGCTGCGGTTTTTGACTGACGCGTGAATGACTATGTTGAGTTTTGAAGGTAAAGAGATTGAAACTGATAACGACGGTTATCTGAAAGAGAGCAGCCAGTGGAGCGAGCCGCTGGCGGAAAAAATCGCCGAAAACGAAGGTATCGCCCTCTCCCCGGAACACTGGGAAGTGGTGCGTTTTGTGCGCGAATTCTATCTCGAATTCAACACCTCCCCGGCGATCCGCATGCTGGTCAAGGCGATGGCCAATAAATTCGGTGAAGAGAAAGGCAACAGCCGTTACCTGTATCGCCTGTTCCCGAAAGGCCCGGCAAAACAGGCCACCAAAATCGCCGGCCTGCCAAAACCGGTGAAATGCATTTAGTAGCGAATACCGAAGTTAACGTATTCCCGGCCGGGTTGATGGGGTTCGGTTAAAACCTTATCAACCCGCGCGCTGCGCGGCCCACCTGCTTTCAGCCACGCCACCAGCTTTTCAACCTGCTCAGCATCACCACAGGCAACCACCTCAACGCTGCCATCATCCCTGTTTCGCGCGTATCCCGTGAGCCCCAACTGCATAGCTTCGCGCTGCGTGCTGTAACGGAATCCAACACCCTGAACCATGCCGTGTACCCAGGCAATTGTGCAGATTTTTGACATTTTTCTACTCCTTAACGTAGCGTTTTCGGCAAACAGCCATAATGTTGCCGGAAACGGGCAGTAAAACGAGAGCTGGAAAGATAACCACATTGTAATGCGATTTCACCAATAGGTAACCGGGTTGACTGTAAGTGTGACAGCGCAACGGCCATCCTCACCTCTTCAACAATCTGGCGAAAACTCTGCGACTCTTCGCGTAACCGTCTGCGTAGTGTCGGCACGCTCAATGCCAGGCGGCTGGCAACGTCCTGTGCAGTCCAGGCCCTGGCGGGCGACAGCATGATGAACTGCCGCACCTGTTCGGACAGGTGGCTATTACGCTCTATAAGCAACGGCCCTGCGACGCCGTCATGAAGCAATGCCAGCAGCCTGATGCTTTTGTAACGCCTCCGGTAAATCCTGACGCACGGCATGCAGCAGGTTACCCCACATAAATGCCAGCCCCTCACTCAGGGGAGCACAGAGGGAATGTAATTCTGTTCGCGGCCAGGATTTCAGGTAATGCGTTTTAAACTCCGCCAGAAGCTCCGATGACAACATCAATAAGTCAGAGCGAAAGAGACCATTCGCGGGTTGATTTATGATCTCCAGCGGCGTATTGGCGGGAATAATGATCAGCGACGCTTTCGTCGCCAGCAGGCGGTTATCGTCCTGAACAATCACTTTACTGCCGTGAGTGATATGGCAAATGGCAGGGAGAAAGAGTTTAACCTGGTGCAGGTGATGCATTTTACTGGCACTCACTTCACCAGCCGTCAAATGTTTATGTTGAAACTGGACTCCCTGCACCATGCCATCCTTATCTGCTGTAGGTAACGGTTAAGCTGGCCTTCGCCAGGACGTGACTGTTAAGCATAAAACCCACCAGCGCGCCGCTGGCATTCCTGTCGACAGGCAATTTATCCACATCCAGCGCCCAGACGGTAAACTGATAACGGTGCGGCTTATCCCCTTTGGGCGGACATGCGCCGCCGAAACCAGAATAACCGAAATCATTACGCCCCTGCACAACCCCGGCCGGTAATGTCTCCCCCTTCGGGTTTCCGGCATCGGCGGGAAGCGTCAGCGTCTGGAGGGGAATATTGACCACCGTCCAGTGCCACCATCCACTTCCGGTAGGGGCATCAGGGTCAAATACCGTGACTGCGAAACTTTTCGTCCCGACAGGCGGATTTTTCCACGCCAGTTGTGGAGAGTGATTCCCACCGTGACACCCAAACCCGTCAAACACCTGCTGTTGCGACAACGGGCGTTCACTGGCCAGATCCTGACTGCTGATGGTGAAAGACGATGCCGCTAAAACATGAAAACTGACCACCACCAGGGTGGTTACTGCTATCGCACGGCGCTTTTTCATTTGTGTTTCCCTTTGCTGTACCGGAAACCCTACTGTAAAGCCCACTGCAGTGCAGCACTGTGCCTAAGCGATTTGATTTTGTGCCGAAACGCTCAAAGGCATCCGCAGATGATTGCGACTTGCTGAATGTGCTACTCTACGCGCCATTTCCCTGGAATCGACAGAATAGCAAATTATGAGTGTACGTTTAGTGTTAGCCAAAGGGCGCGAGAAGTCATTATTGCGCCGCCATCCCTGGGTCTTTTCCGGTGCAGTAGCCCGTATGGAAGGCAAAGCCAGCCTCGGAGAGACCATCGATATCGTTGACCATCAGGGGAAATGGTTAGCGCGAGGCGCATATTCGCCAGCGTCCCAAATCCGCGCTCGCATCTGGACCTTTGATAAAGATGAAACGATCGATATTGATTTCTTCGTTCGTCGTTTACAGCAGGCGCAGCAGTGGCGTGAGTGGCTGGCAAAGCGTGACGGTCTGGACAGCTACCGTGTGATCGCCGGTGAGTCTGACGGTCTGCCTGGCGTGACGATCGACCGCTTCGGTAACTTCCTGGTACTGCAACTGTTAAGCGCAGGGGCTGAATATCAACGTGCTGCGCTGATCAGCGCGTTGCAATCGGTTTTCCCGGAATGCGCCATTTATGACCGCAGCGATGTGGCAGTGCGCAAAAAAGAGGGCATTGAGCTAACGCAAGGTCCGGTCACCGGTGAACTGCCGCCTGCCCTGTTGCCAATCGAAGAGCACGGTATGAAGCTGCTGGTGGATATCCAGGGCGGCCATAAAACGGGTTACTACCTGGACCAGCGTGACAGCCGCCTGGCCACTCGCCAGTATGTTGCCGACAAACGCGTGCTGAACTGCTTTTCCTATACCGGCGGTTTCGCCGTCTCGGCGCTGATGGGCGGCTGTGCCCAGGTTGTCAGCGTTGATACCTCTCAGGAAGCGCTGGACGTGGCGAAACAAAACGTCGAGCTGAACAAGCTGGATCTGAGCAAAGCCGAGTTTGTTCGCGATGACGTCTTCAAGCTGCTGCGTAAGTATCGCGATCAGGGCGAGAAATTCGACGTCATCGTGATGGATCCACCGAAGTTTGTGGAGAACAAAAGTCAGCTGATGGGTGCCTGCCGCGGCTATAAGGATATCAACATGCTGGCCATCCAGCTGCTGAACCCGGGTGGAGTGCTTCTCACCTTCTCCTGCTCCGGCCTGATGACCACAGATTTATTTCAGAAAATCATCGCTGATGCCGCAATAGATGCTGGTCGTGATGTACAATTTATAGAACAGTTCCGTCAGGCAGCCGATCACCCGGTGATCGCTACCTACCCGGAAGGGCTGTATCTGAAAGGGTTTGCCTGTCGCGTCATGTAACTTGAAAAGAGAAATATTGCCCGCACATAACGTGTAAGTAGTGTTTCCCGGGAGGTGACTATGATTGCCAGCAAATTCGGTATCGGCCAGCAGGTCCGCCACACTTTGCTAGGGTATTTGGGTGTGGTCGTGGATATCGACCCGGAGTATTCCCTTGATGAACCGTCAGCGGATGAACTGGCGGTTAACGCAGAGCTTCGCGCCGCGCCCTGGTATCATGTGGTGATGGAGGGGGATGATGGACAACCCGTTCACACCTACCTTGCTGAAGCGCAGCTGAGTAGCGAACTGCAGGATGAGCATCCAGAGCAACCCACGATGGATGAACTTGCTCAGACTATCCGCAAACAGTTACAGGCCCCGCGCCTGCGGAACTAAGCGCGTAAAAAAAAGCCCGATAAACGGGCTTTTTTTTATGACTTCGCCAGCCCCAGACGGGGAATCTCAATCGCCGGACATCGGTCCATTACCACCGTCAGACCGGCTTCTCGCGCCAGCACCGCCGCCTGCTCGTTAATGACACCCAACTGCATCCACAGCGTTTTCGCGCCGATGGCGATGGCCTCTTGTGCCACTCCCCACGCTGCCTCGGAATTGCGGAAAACATCCACCATGTCGACTTTTTCAGGTACCTCGTTCAGCGTGGCGTATCCCTGCTGACCCAGTAAGGTTTTACCGGCCACTTTCGGCGACACAGGGATGACGTGATAGCCCTGATCGAGAAGGTATTTCATCACCCGGTAGCTTGGGCGATCCGGTTTATCACTTGCCCCTACCAGTGCAATCGTGCGCGTCGATGTCAGAATCTCGGTAATTTCGTTCTCTTTCATGGTTTTCCTCCAGGCTTTTTTATGAGTGTACGTCAAAGCGCACATCTCAACCATGCATCCCATGCAGATGCATGAGGGCAAAACGGCAGAATATGTCTATATGTTAGTAAACGTGATTATCGAAATATTTAGATACATTACCGCGGCCGAGTCATTTCAACAGGAGCCCTCTATGAAAACCGGCATTGCCACTGCTGTGATTGCGTTAGTGATGCCAGTTTGCGTCTTTGCGACCACGCTTCGGCTTTCAACGGATATTGATTTACTGGTGCTGGACGGAAAAAAAGTGTCCAGTTCCTTGTTGCGCGGTGCGGACAGCATCGAACTTGATAATGGGCCACACCAGCTGGTATTGCGGGTAGAAAAAACCATCGACCTCGCTAATCATGAACAACGCATGTATATCTCTGCGCCGCTGATTGTCAGTTTTAATACCCAGCGGGTCAGTCAGGTGAACATTACCCTCCCGCGTCTTGAAACCGAAAAAGAGTCGGCGGCCTTTGACGCTTCTCCGCGCCTTGAACTGCTGGACGGGGATTCAATGCCGATTCCGGTAAAACTCGATATTCTGGCGTTAACCTCGTCCCCGAAAGGCACCGATTACGAGGCCGCGACCGAAATCTATAACAAGGCGGGCAAACGCGCTTCCCTTCCACAGTTTGCCACCAGGATGGCCGACGACAGTACGCTGCTGTCCGGTGTCTCAGAGCTGGATGTTATTCCGCCACAGTCCCAGACGTTAACGGAACAGCGTCTTAAATTCTGGTTCCAGCAGGCCGATCCTGAGACCCGGGCCCGTTTTTTACAGTGGGTGAAGCAACAACCTTCATCATAAGCCACATTTTTTTCGCCTTTCTCTTGCAGCGTCAGGCGGTTCCCGTCATCGTGTAGTCAGTTAACCTGATGGATAAGATTATGGAACTGACAACACGCACGCTACCGGAACGCAAACACATTGCTCTGGTTGCGCACGATCACTGTAAACAAATGCTGCTTAACTGGGTTCGCCGCCATCAGCCATTGCTGGAAAAGCATGCTCTCTCAGCGACCGGGACAACCGGTAACCTGATCCACCGCGAAACGGGTCTGGAGGTCAATGCCATGCTGAGCGGCCCGATGGGCGGCGACCAGCAGGTCGGCGCTCAGATTTCTGAAGGGAAAATTGATGTACTGATTTTCTTCTGGGATCCGCTGAATGCGGTTCCGCACGACCCGGATGTCAAAGCCCTGCTGCGTCTGGCAACGGTATGGAATATTCCGGTGGCGACGAACCTGTCGACGGCAGATTTCATCATTGAATCCCCGCACTTCAACTCACCGGTTGAGATCCTGATCCCGGATTATCAGCGCTATCTTTCCGAAAGACTGAAGTAGTTTTTTGCCCGGTGGCGACACGCTTACCGGGCCTGCAATATTACCGCTCCGCTATCCCGTTAAGGCTTCCTCGCCACTGGCACATCAATACTCTTCAGAATATCGACAAACACCGACGGCTCCTCTTTGTTGAACAGCAGCCACACGCGATGACGCGCGCGGGTCATCGCCACGTACAGCAAACGCCGCTCTTCGGCATCCGGAAAATCCTCCGGGACCGGCAGTAACGCCTGTTCCATTACCGACTCTCGTGCCGGAGCCGGGAAACCATCGCTCCCCTCTTTGAGCCCCATCACTATCACATAGTCGGCCTGCTGTCCTTTGCTGGCGTGGATGGTCATAAAATCGAGCTGCAGCTTCGGCCAGCGGGTCGCGGCTTTTTCCAGCGCCGCAGGCTTAAGATGGTGATAGCGTGCCAGCACCAGAATACGTTCATCCGGCTTCGCATAGCCGCTCAGTTTGTCCAGCAGCGGCTCCAGCTGATCGTCCGCCAGCAGGGTAACGGCTTTTTTGTCCCCGGCCCGGAGGCTATTTAGCGGTTTTGCCAGCTGATGCGGGTTCTGCTGGATAAAGCGGTTGGCAACTTCACCAATCCGGGAATTGAAGCGGTAGGTGGTATCCAGATCGCTGCGATCGCCTTCGCCAAAATAGTGATGGAATGCAGTCGTCAGGGAGAGCTGTGCCCCGCTGAAGCGATAGATAGCCTGCCAGTCATCGCCCACCGCAAACAGCGAGGTATGTTTATTTTGCGCCCTTAACGCCGAGAGCAGCGCGGCACGTTGCGGCGAGATATCCTGGAATTCATCCACCAGGATATGCTTCCACGGGCTGACAAAACGGCCCTTCTCAAGAATGATAATGGCCTGATGGATCAAACCGGAGAAATCGACGGCATTTTCCTCTTTCAGCGCGGTTTTCCAGGCTTTCAGCATCGGGGCCATCAGCTTAACCCGCTTCGAAAACAGGGCGCGGATCGTCTCCGGCGCGCTTTCAATCATCTCGGCCTGCGATCCGCCGTGCATCCGCATCAGGCTAACCCAGCGGTCGAGACGAGAGCC
The DNA here is from genome assembly GCF_051130085.1 of Enterobacter sp. PTB. Lineage (NCBI taxonomy): Bacteria > Pseudomonadati > Pseudomonadota > Gammaproteobacteria > Enterobacterales > Enterobacteriaceae > Enterobacter > Enterobacter sp. PTB. The sequence goes on along the minus strand of NZ_JBDKEE010000005.1, from coordinate 252,360 downwards.
CAGGCGACGAGCCAGTTTTTCATCCTGCCAGAAATTGCCTTCCGGTACGTCCCAGTTGAGTTCTTCTTCCAGCCACTGACGCCACCCTTTAGCCTGCGCCTTTTTCTCACTGCACTGCTGACGCCACGTCTTGATGAACAGCGCCTGACGCGCCTGCGTGTCGTTTTCCAGCTTGCTGATGGCAGGCACTTTTTTACTGCCCTGCTGAATAATATGCAACGCCAGGGCATGGAAGGTTCTGGCGGTAATATCCCGGGTATGCAGGCGTTCCTGTATGCGTTCGTCCATCTCCTCGGCCGCCTTACGGCCAAACGCCAGCAACAGTATCTGGTCGGCAACAGCCTCACCCGTTGTCAGTAGCCAACCCGCACGGGCCACCAGCACCGACGTTTTGCCGCTTCCGGCACCCGCCAGCACCAGCAGGGAGTGCTCGCCGTTAACCACGGCGCGCGCCTGCGCCGGGTTAAGCGGTGAAGATTCAACCGTGCTGAAAAAGTCGGCATAACGGGTCAGCATGGCATCTGTCCACGCCTGGTTGTGCGCCAGCCGGCTCTTGTCTGTATCGCCAAGCCAGGCCTGACACTGACGCCAGGCGTCACGGCAATTGTCGAACTCGTCAAGACGCGTCACGGATAACGGCAGTGCCGCCAGCGCCTGCCTGATCTTTTGCTGCAACCCGGCCGTCTGCTGGCGGGTGAGCCACGTTTGTTGCTCGTTACTTTGTGCAATATCGTTCAGTACCTGCTGCAGTACCTGAGCGGCAATCACGCTCATATCCTGGCTCCACTGCTGCCAGAGCATATTCAGGTGATGATGGAAGCGCTGGGTCTCAGCCCACTCGGTGCCGTGAAGGCGCACGACTTTATCGTCAGGCAGGACAAACTCCAGTTCGCCCCAGACCAACCCGCGTTTACAGTGGATAGCCAGCAGTTGATTAAACGGAATGAGGTATTCGTGGCGTTCTCCGGAGACTTTCACTCCGGCATTAAGGAGGACAACCCTGTCGTAGGGGTGTTGCGCCAGGCGTTTGCCTAATGATGTTGCTTTCAGTTCCATGTCCAGCCGAATCCACGAAGAGATAATTTACCTGACAGTTTAACTGCCAGTTTTAAGGTGCTCCAGCCTAAAAAAACGTTACAATCACTGGGCGTTAATCATATCGAAAGGAACTGAGGGTTTATGCGTACTGTTCTGAATGTTTTGAATTTTGTGTTAGGCGGTTTTGCCACCACTCTTGCCTGGCTTTTTGCCACGCTGGTGAGCATCGTCCTTATTTTTACGCTCCCCCTGACCCGCTCCTGCTGGGAAATCACCAAACTCTCTTTCATCCCGTACGGGAATGAAGCCATCCACGTTGACGAACTGAACCCGGAGAGCAAAAACGCACTGCTAAACACGGGAGGCACGGTCCTCAATATTCTGTGGCTGGTTTTCTTCGGCTGGTGGCTGTGTGTGATGCATATCTTTGCCGGTATTGCCCAGTGCATATCCATTATTGGTATTCCGGTGGGGATCGCAAACTTTAAGATTGCCGCCATCGCGCTTTGGCCAGTCGGGCGCAGGGTCGTTCCGGTAGAAGTGGCACAGGCGGCACGTGAAGCAAACGCGCGTCGTCGTTTTCAGTAAATAAGGACTGGCCGTGCTTATGCTAAGCCCACTGCTTCGCCGTTATACCTGGAACAGCATCTGGCTTTATAACGTCAGAATATTTATCGCACTTTGCGGCACGGTTGCCCTGCCGTGGTGGCTGAATGACGTAAAACTCACCATCCCGCTCACGCTGGGAGTGGTTGCGGGGGCGCTGGCGGATCTGGACGATCGCCTTGCCGGGCGCCTGCGTAATCTTGTGATTACGCTGGTCTGTTTTTTTATCGCGTCAGCCTCCGTGGAGCTGCTCTTCCCCTGGCCCTGGCTGTTTGCCATTGGTCTTACGCTCTCTACCAGCGGGTTTATTTTGCTTGGCGGCCTTGGGCAGCGCTATGCCACTATCGCCTTTGGTGCCCTGCTGATCGCCATTTACACCATGCTGGGTGTTTCCCTTTACGATCAATGGTACCAGCAGCCCATACTGCTGTTGCTGGGGGCCATCTGGTATAACCTGCTGACGTTAACCGGGCATCTTATTTTTCCGGTTCGCCCTCTTCAGGACAACCTTGCCCGCAGCTTTGAGCAACTGGCCCACTATCTTGAGCTAAAATCCCGGCTCTTCGATCCGGATATCGAGGAGGAGAGCCAGTCTCCGCTTTACGATTTGGCTCTGGCCAACGGTCAACTGGTCGCCACGCTTAACCAGACGAAAGCCTCACTGCTTACCCGTCTGCGGGGCGATCGCGGTCAGCGCGGAACGCGAAGAACCTTGCACTACTATTTCGCGGCGCAGGATATACATGAGCGTGCCAGCTCCTCGCACGTTCAGTATGCTGCCCTGCGCGAGAAGTTCCGCTACAGCGACGTGATGTTCCGCTTCCAGCGCCTGCTGTCGATGCAGTCTCAGGCGTGCCAGCAGCTGGCACGCTCCATTTTGCTGCGTACGCCCTATCAACATGACCCGCGCTTCGAACGCGTATTTAGCCATCTTGATGCGGCGCTCGATCGCGTTCAGGCCAGTGGAACATCGCCGGAACATATTAAAGCACTGGGATTTTTGCTGAATAACCTGCGGGCGATAGATGCTCAGCTGGCTACTATTGAATCCGAGCAGGCGATGGCGCTCCCCGATAAAGATGTGGAGAATCAGCTTGCTGATGACAGCGTGCATAGCTTCAGCGATATGTGGCTGCGACTGAGCCGCAACTTTACGCCGGAATCGGCACTGTTTCGCCATGCGGTGAGGATGTCACTGGTGCTGTGCGTGGGTTATGCCATCATTCAGATAACCGGGTTACATCACGGTTACTGGATCCTGCTGACCAGCCTGTTTGTTTGCCAGCCAAACTATAACGCCACCCGCCACCGCCTTGCGCTACGTATTATCGGTACGCTGGTGGGCGTCGCTATTGGGCTGCCGGTGCTCTATTTCGTGCCCTCTGTCGAAGGCCAGCTGATCCTGATCGTGATCACCGGTGTGTTGTTCTTCGCCTTCCGTAATGTGCAGTATGCGCATGCCACAATGTTCATCACGCTGCTGGTGCTACTCTGCTTTAACCTGCTGGGTGAAGGATTTGAAGTGGCCCTGCCCCGCGTGATAGATACGCTGATTGGCTGCGCAATCGCCTGGGCGGCGGTCAGTTTTATCTGGCCGGACTGGCGGTTCCGTAATTTACCGCGTGTGGTAGACAGGGCGATGAATGCGAACTGTCGATACCTTGATGCCATCCTTGAGCAGTATCATCAGGGTCGCGATAACCGTCTGGCTTATCGTATCGCGCGTCGCGATGCGCATAACTGTGATGCTGAACTGGCTTCGGTGGTCTCTAACATGTCCACGGAGCCTCGCGCCACGGCAGAAATTCGGGAAACGGCTTTCCGCCTGCTCTGCCTGAACCATACCTTCACCAGCTATATTTCGACGCTGGGTGCGCACCGTGAGAAATTGACTCACCCGGCCATCCTCGCCCTGCTGGATGACGCCGTATGCTATGTCGATGACGCGCTTCATCACCGACCAGCCGATGAGCCTCGCGTTCAACACGCGCTGGATGAACTGGCTCAGCGTATTACGCATATTGACCCGGGAAGCGACAGCAAAGCACCGCTGGTTCTTCAGCAGATTGGCCTCCTTATCGCTCTGCTGCCAGAAATTTGCCGACTGCAATTGCAGATCGCTACCTGGAGGAGTGATTCTCCTGTGGCTCAGGCAGCGCATTAAACCACTCCGTTAACTCCCGGCGAATTCCCGCCGGGAGTGCCGCTTCATGAAGTCCGGCGATGGCCCCTTCCAGTGCGAAGAGCACTTTAATGCTGAGCGCTTTATTCTTCGCCCGCATCTTCAGCCAGCTCGCACGGGCACCCAGCTCCCGCAGCGTCTCTTCATCAGTGATTCCGGCTTCAAAGAGCAGCACTTCAAGCTGAAAGGTGAGATTGGGCAAGTCCTTGAGGCGGTTTCGCCGATCACGCTGCGAACGCTCTTTTCGTGCCGCATTGAGCGCGAACGAGGAGAGCTGAAGCAGCCGTTCTCTGTCCTGCCACAGTCCGTCATCGACACGATAATAATTGAGCAGCACCGGGCGACCCCGTTTCATCAGGGTTAAGAATGATGAGGCATTTTTTACACAGTATTTTGCACTTTCCTCACAGGCCCGGAGATACAGTTCCCCGTCGGAGACCATAGCGAAGACGGCATCATCTACGGCCAGGGTATACCCCCCGAACAGCGCACGATGGTGGATTTCACCTAAGGGTGAAAGGTATTCCTGGGATTTATAAATCCGTTCATAAGATATCTTTTTCATGATATTTCCCTTCAAAATCATAAAGTAACAACGAAATTTCTTACTAGCGGATCCGTTAGCAGGAAAATAGGCAACTTATCGTCGTTGAGCAAGATGATTTTTCCAGGCGCATCAATAATGAATGAATTTTGCGAGTCGCTTTCCGAAAATGAGGTTGATCTTTATGCATACAGGGGTTACTGTATATCCATACAGTAACTACAGGGCTGGAATGAATATGTACACTTCAGGCTATGCAAATCGCTCAACCTCTCTCTCTTCTTCCGCTGGCAATGTCACGCAGAATTCCACCGGGCGTGTTTCGACAGGGCTTATCAGTGAAGTGGTTTATCGTGAAGACCAGCCCCTGCTCACTCAACTTCTGCTATTGCCGTTATTACAACAGCTTGGTCAGCAGTCGCGCTGGCAGCTTTGGCTGACGCCTCAACAAAAACTGAGCCGTGAATGGGTGCAGTCCGCGGGCCTGCCGCTGACAAAGGTCATGCAAATTAACCAACTCTCTCCCTGCGATACTGTGGAATCGATGATCCGGGCGTTACGTACGGGGAATTACAGCGTGGTGATTGGATGGTTATCCGACGAATTGACCGATGAGGATCATTTTCGGCTGACGGAAGCGGCTGAAGAAGGTAGTGCGATCGGGTTGATCATGCGCCCGGTTCGACCAGATTCTTATCGCAGAGGACAACTTTCTGGCCTAAAAATTCACTCAAATTTGTATCATTGAGGAAAATTAAGATTATTCCTGGAATTTTTTTTGACCACAAGATGCGATTTTAGTTCCAGGCGCCAAAACTGCGGCAAGGCTTGTCTGGTGCGGTTCTCCTTAATTTTATTGCACAAAACTCGTTCGAAAAATGTTAAATAATCGGTATACGGAACTTTTTTTTTCATATGCCTGACGGACTTCACACTTGTAAGTTTTCAGCTACGTTGTAGACTTTACATCGCCAGGGGTGCTCGGCCTAAGCCGAAGATATCGGTAGATTTATATTTGACCACGCCCCCCGGTGAAGGATTTAACCGTGAATCTCTATTGAGACCTTCATGGCGAATTTTGGATGATAACGAGGCGCAAAAAATGAAAAAGACAGCTATCGCGATTGCAGTGGCACTGGCTGGCTTCGCTACCGTAGCGCAGGCCGCTCCGAAAGATAATACCTGGTATGCAGGTGGTAAACTGGGCTGGTCTCAGTTCCATGACACCGGCTGGTACAACAGCAGCCTGAACAACGATGGCCCTACTCACGAGAGCCAGCTTGGTGCAGGTGCGTTCGGTGGCTATCAGGTTAACCCGTATGTTGGTTTTGAAATGGGTTACGACTGGTTAGGTCGTATGCCATACAAAGGCGACAACGTAAACGGCGCTTTTAAAGCTCAGGGCGTACAGCTGACCGCTAAACTGGGTTACCCAGTAACTGACGATCTGGACGTGTACACTCGTCTGGGCGGCATGGTATGGCGCGCTGACTCCAGCAACAGCATCGCTGGCGACGACCATGACACCGGTGTTTCCCCAGTATTCGCTGGTGGCGTTGAGTGGGCTATGACCCGTGATATCGCTACCCGTCTGGAATACCAGTGGGTTAACAACATCGGCGACGGCAACACCGTTGGTGTTCGTCCGGACAACGGCATGCTGAGCGTAGGTGTTTCCTACCGTTTCGGCCAGCAGGAAGATGCAGCGCCAATCGTTGCTCCAGCGCCGGCTCCAGCTCCAGAAGTACAGACCAAGCACTTCACTCTGAAGTCTGACGTTCTGTTCAACTTCAACAAAGCTACCCTGAAACCAGAAGGTCAGCAGGCACTGGATCAGCTGTACACCCAGCTGAGCAACCTGGATCCTAAAGACGGTTCTGTAGTGGTTCTGGGCTTCACCGACCGTATCGGTTCTGACGCTTACAACCAGAAACTGTCTGAGAAACGTGCTCAGTCTGTTGTTGATTACCTGATCTCTAAAGGTATCCCAGCTAACAAGATCTCCCCACGTGGTATGGGCGAAGCTAACCCAGTTACTGGCAACACCTGTGACAACGTTAAAGCTCGCGCTGCACTGATCGACTGCCTGGCTCCAGATCGTCGCGTAGAGATCGAAGTTAAAGGCATCAAAGACGTTGTAACTCAGCCAGCGGCATAAGTTATCGTCTTATAAAAAAACCCCGCACTGCGGGGTTTTTTATTATCTGAATCTGAAGAAAACAAAAATCTATTTCTTACCCAACAGAGCCTGAAGATCATTCTTCAGCGTCGACATCTGGTTGGCGTACTTCTCTTTATGCTCGGCATCTTCAATCAACTGCACTATCGTTTCTGACAGCGTTTTTCCACGCCGTTGCGCAAGCCCTGCCAGACGCTGCCAGACCATAAACTCCAGGTCGATGGATTTTTTGCGAGTATGCTGATGCTCCGCATTAAAATGCCGCTTGCGACGCGCACGAATAGTTTGCTTCATCCGGTTTAACAACGCAGGATTAATGTGTTTCTCAATCCAGCCGTTAACCTGTACCGGTTCATTTTCGAGGGTCAGCAAAATATCCACGGCTTCTTGCGCTGCGCTGGCTTCGATGTAGCAGGTGATCAGCTCCCCTTCACGGTGCTTTTTGACCAGGTACTTCCATTTCCAGCCGCTTTCGAGATTTTCCAGTTGTTGATATTTCATTGCGATCTCAGTGTTACCACGTAACTCTGTTCAGAATATCAGTTTTTTGGCAATCTGCTGAAAAGAAATCATATCCTGTGAGTGAATGCAGCCAATCACCCTGCCGAAATGCCCAATCCTGCTTGGGTAGAGCCCCCCGCTTACGGTATACTCCACGCTTTTACATCTAACTAAAAAACATCAACTTTGACCATTACGAAACTTGCATCGCGTGACCTCGTTCCGGATACCGAGAGCTATCAGGAACTGTTTGCACGACCCGATCTCGCAAAAGAACACGAATTCATCCTTAGCGATACGCAACCCCGTTTGCATTATGCGCTGGAGCAGGTGTTAAGCCCCTGGGCAACATCACCCTTCATGATGCTCAAGGCCCCGGAAGAAGCGGAATATCTGACGCTTCTGGGTGATGCCATGCGCCAGTTGCGACCGCAAGCGAACGCCGTCTTTGGCGGCCAATATCGTATCGCGGGACATGATGTCACATTCGAACCGGCAGAGCAGCCCGACGACCGCTTTGCTGCCAGGGGTGAAGTGATTACCGCTAACTGGGTCGAGGCTGAACAACTCTTTGGTTGTCTGCGCCAGTTTAACGGTGAGCTCTCGCTGCAACCTGGGCTGGTGCACCGCGCGAATGGCGGCGTATTGATCATCTCGTTGCGCACCCTTCTCTCACAACCTCTGCTGTGGATGCGCCTGAAAACGGTGGTTAATCAGCAGCGTTTTGACTGGGTTGGCTACGACGAGTCTCGTCCCCTGCCCGTCTCAGTTCCTTCAATGCCGCTGTCGCTGACCGTGGTGCTGACGGGTGATCGTGAATCGTTGGCTGACTTCCAGGAGATGGAGCCCGAACTGGCTGATCAGGCGGTCTACAGCGAATACGAAGATAACATCCAGATTACCGATGCCGATGATATGGCACAGTGGTGCCAGTGGGTGTTGGGCGTTGCGGAACGTTTCGCACTGCCAACGCCGGCCGCCGACGCCTGGCCTGGTTTGATCCGCGAAGCGGTTCGCTATACCGGTGACCAGGAGACGCTGCCGCTCTGCCCGCTCTGGATAGGCAAGCAGTTACGTGAAGTGGGTGTCGTCAGCGGTAACGGCGCATTCACCGGTGAGCAGCTTACCCAGATGCTGGCGCAGCGTGAGTGGCGTGAAGGCTATCTTGCTGACCGTATGCAGGATGAAATTCTGCTGGAACAAATTCTGGTTGAGACCGAAGGCGAACGTATCGGGCAGATCAATGCCCTGTCGGTGATTGAATTCCCCGGCCACCCGCGCGCTTTCGGGGAGCCTTCCCGTATCAGCTGCGTTGTGCATGTCGGTGACGGTGAGTTCACTGATATCGAACGCAAAGCCGAGTTGGGCGGCAACATTCACGCTAAAGGCATGATGATCATGCAGGCGTTCCTGATGTCAGAGCTGCAGCTTGAGCAGCAAATCCCCTTCTCCGCCTCGCTGACGTTTGAGCAATCATACAGTGAAGTCGATGGTGATAGCGCCTCTATGGCGGAGCTGTGCGCCTTAATCAGCGCCCTGGCAGAAGTGCCAGTTAATCAGAACATCGCGATCACCGGCTCGGTCGATCAGTTTGGTCGTGCGCAGCCAGTGGGTGGTCTGAACGAAAAGATTGAAGGCTTCTTCTCGATTTGTCAGCAGCGTGGGTTAAACGGCAAACAGGGGGTGATTATTCCTGCCCCTAACGCCCGCCATTTGAGCCTCAGCCAGGACATTCTTGATGCCGTGGAACAGGAACAATTCACCATCTGGGCCATCGAAGGCATTGATGATGCACTACCCTTACTGACAAACCTGGTATGGGACGGCGAAGGGCAAACAACCCTGATGCAGACTATCCAGGAGCGCATTGCTCAGGCGACGCAGCAGGATGCTCGTCATCGTTATCCCTGGCCGTTACGCTGGTTAGGCTGGTTTAGTTCAAACTGATCGGACTTGTTCAGCGTACACGTGTTAGCTATCCTGCGTCCTTCACTAAAATAAGGCTTACTGAGAACATGGTAGATAAACGCGAATCCTATACAAAAGAAGACCTTCTTGCCTCTGGTCGCGGTGAACTGTTTGGCGCTAACGGCCCACAGTTACCGGCCCCGAACATGCTGATGATGGACCGTGTCGTGAAAATGACCGAAACCGGCGGCAACTTCGATAAGGGTTACGTAGAAGCAGAACTCGATATCAACCCGGACCTGTGGTTCTTCGGTTGCCACTTTATTGGCGATCCGGTAATGCCTGGCTGTCTGGGTCTGGATGCAATGTGGCAGCTGGTTGGCTTCTATCTGGGCTGGCTGGGTGGTGAAGGTAAAGGCCGTGCGCTGGGTGTGGGCGAAGTGAAATTCACCGGACAGGTTCTGCCTACTGCGAAGAAAGTGACCTATCGTATTCACTTCAAACGCATCGTTAACCGCCGCCTGATTATGGGCCTGGCAGATGGCGAAGTGCTGGTAGACGGTCGTCAGATTTATACCGCAAACGACCTGAAAGTGGGTCTGTTCCAGGACACTTCCGCGTTCTGATTTCGCGTTGAGCGACCCCATAAAGGCGAAACCTCCGCAGTGCGGAGGTTTCTTTTTTTGAAAGAGACGTTATCAGGCTATGAGTGCCCTGTCGCCGATGGCTTCTCGCCAGCCTCCAAGCCATTGTGACCTTTGATTTATCGTCTGATAAGGACACATTTCTTTAGATCGTCCAGCGATGCCGGCCTGATAACCACGTTGATGAGCCCGTTCCAGGCGATCTCGTTTCTGTCTCTTCATGCCTCGTTTCCCTCATTCTTTTGTCTGGTGGAAAGAAAACAGTGTCTGCACAAACTTGCGCAGGCACAGATAACGAATACCCCGAATTAGTCGCAGCGTCAATGTTCAAAATTCATACGGGTGTCATATTTGTGAGCTACCTGGAAGATCATTTGTACAAAAATTGTGACCCGGCACAAGTAACGGTCTGAAGTGAAACTGAAAAAAAAACCGCAATCAGCAACAGGCCGACTGCGGTTTTTACCGATGAATTTTACTTATGGCAGCCGGGAAATCTCCCTGGCGATGCTGGCCGACTCTTGAGCCCACCCCTGGGCCAGCACTTTCACCATTTCATCGTAGCCATCTTTCTGCTGTTTCAGCTCAAGATGGAAAGGACGCTTAATCATCTGGCCCTGATGGTTCAGCAACCACTCTCCGCTAATCACCACCGCACCGTCATAACGGCCATGGAAACCCGTAACCGTGACGTTCAGCGTATCCTGGTCGTTACCCAGCGGCTGCGACGCGACAACCCAACCCGGAAGCTGGTTGCCCAGATTGGCCACCAGCGTGTTGCGCAGCTGCTGATCCAGCGGGCTGGCCCACAGGTTGTTTGTCGCAATCACGTATTTTACGTCGCTGGTCTGGTAGACCACGCCGTTGCCTGCCAGATAATCCGGCACGGCAACCTGCTCAACCCACAGCAGACGGTTTCCCTGACTGGCGGTACTTTGTACCCCGTTTTGCGCTGCAAGAGGCAACTGATAGTAGCTCTTGTTCTCCACGCCTGAACTGCACGCCGTTAACAGCAGAGCGCCAACCATTAATAGCCATTTATTCATTCTTTTGCCCTCTTAGGCTCAGGATCCTTTTTATCTTTCGCTTCGAACACCAGCGCGTTGCTCTTCTCATTGAGCGTTTTCAGAACCGGCTGCAGTTCACGCAAGACCTGATCAAGACGTTGCATATCTGCCACCATCTTGTTGTACGCCGCCGAGCCAGGCTGGAAGCCCTGCATACTGCGGTTAAGCTCACGCAGCGTTTTCTGCATATCCTGCGGCAGCTGCTGCATACTCTGGCTTGCGGTGATCTTGTTGATGTTATCCAACGTGGTTTGCAGGCGACGCATCGTTGCCTGACTTTCGCTGAGCGAACTGGTCGCGGCTTCAATCATCGGATTCAGTGGCAGATTGTTAATCTTATCCAGTGTCTCCATCAGACGCTGCTGGATCTGTGCCAGGCCGCTGCTCACCGTCGGGATGATCTTATAACCACCGAACTCCCGGATACCGGTAATCGGCGGGGCTTTTGGATAGAAGTCCATATCCACATACAGCGCACCGGTCACCAGGTTGCCCGTCTTCAGCGACCCACGCAGACCCCGGTTCATCAGTTCGGTAATATGCGTACCAATATCCTGATTCTCGCCAATCTGGTTGAGCAGACGTTCCGGCTCAATGCGAATCAGCACCGGAATGCGGTAATCGTCATCCAGAACCTGCTGCAGACCCGGTACAAAGAACGGAACTTGCCCCACCGTACCCAGGCGAATGCCGCGGAATTCAACAGGCGCGCCCGGCTGAAGGCCACGGACGGAATCTTTAAAGAACATCAGGAAGTCGATGTGATCGGTATAGAGTGCGTCCTGAATGCTGCGTTGATCGTCAAAGAGCCTGAACGCCGTTTTCTCTGCAACCGGCTGTCCCAAATCTTGCCCTTCCGGCACATCAAAGCTTACACCGCCACCAAACAGCGTGGTCAGGGAGCCCATCTCCACGCGCATTCCCGCTGACGTCAGATCAACCGCGATCCCGCTGTCCTTCCAGAAACGGACGTTGCTGGTGACCAGCCGATCGTTTGGCGCATTGATGAACAGCTGATAGCTGATGGTGCGCTTTTGCGGATCAAAGGTACTTGTTTCAACCGATCCCACGCGATAACCGCGGAACAGCACGGGATCGCCCGCCGTTAACTGGCCCGCTTTTTTACTGTCCAGGATCACGCGGATGCCTTTCGCATCTGGCGGCGCAAGCGGTGGTGAGTCAAGCAGCTGGTATTGCGCCGGCTGGCTTCCTTTTTTACCCGGCTGCAGTTCAATGTAGGCACCGGAGAGCAGCGTACCTAAGCCGCTGATCCCTTCACGTCCTACCTGCGGCTTGACCACCCAGAAAGCTGAATCACCGTGCAGCAGTTTTTCCATGCCCGCGTTCAGGCGTGCCTTGATTTCCACATGGGTTAAATCGTCGGTCAGGGTTGCGCTTTCAACCACGCCCACATCGACGCTACGGCTTTTGATGGTCGTTTTACCGCCCTCAATCCCCTCGGCATTGGTGGTGATGAGCGTCACTTCCGGTCCCTGATGGCTGTAATGATAAAACAGGATCCATGCACCGATCAGCGCGGTCACGATGGGGAAAATCCACACCGGCGACCAGTTTTTGACCTTCTGCACTTTCGCCTCTCCACTCTTATTTTCCATGCTCTTACTGTTCCTCATGGCTTGATTCAGGCTCACGATCCCACGATAAACGAGGGTCGAAGGTCATGGCCGCGAACATGGTCATAATAACGACCAGCGCAAACATTAATGCCCCCATCGCGGGATAAATACTCATCAATCCGCCCATCCGCACCAGTGCAGAGAGAACGGCAATAACAAACACATCAATCATTGACCAGCGTCCAACAAACTCGACGACTTCATAAATCAGGTGCATGCGTTCGCTGTCGCGTTTGCCATGGCCTTTCGCATCCCAGCAGAGCCAGGCAATGGCGATCATTTTTAACGTGGGTACCATAATACTGGCAATAAAGATCACCCCCGCAACGGGATAGGAGCCTTCACCCCACAGCAGTATTACCCCGGCAAGGATTGTCGAGGGCATTTTGTCACCGAGCAAATCGGTGATCATAATCGGCAGGATATTGGCCGGCAGGTACAACATGATGGAAGTCACCAGCAGCGCCATTGTCCACTGCAGGCTATTTTTACGTCGCACATATCCTTTTGTTTCGCAACGCGGGCACACATCCAGTTCGGCTGGCAGCACAGCGGTGCAGCATGGGCAAGAACGAAGCCCCTGACGGATGCCTGGCACCCCCACCTTTACCGTCTGCACCAGCGTCGGTGCCGGCGCGATATCGTCCCACGCCCAGCGTCTGTCCACACACTGGAAGGCGCGCAGTTGCAGCACGCAGTACAGACACCAGGGTACAAAGCTGCTGCCGATACCCACATCGCCATACGCCATCAGTTTGACGAAACTGACCAGGATACCTGCCAGAAAGATTTCGGCCATACCCCAGCTTTTTAACTGGAACAGGATACGCGCGAGCCAGATTTTAAGCGCGAGGGGCATCGCGACGCGGTTCACCAGCAACAGAATGACGACCAGACAAAAAGCCGGGACGATCTGTACGAACAGGAGGAAAAAGGTGCCGAGGCTGGCATAGTCTTCCGAGAACATAACCCCCGGAATTTCAAGCAAATCGACCTGGCTGGTCATCCCTCCCACCTTCATATAAATGAAGGGGAAGAGATTGGAAAGCAGCAGCATGAACAACGCCGCCAGCGCATAAGCAGTGGGACGCTGCCTTGGTGCGTCCCACTCGGTTGTCAACGTCGTACCGCAACGGGGACACAGGGCTTTATGTCCGTGACCAAGCTCTGGCAACGCCACGAGCATATCGCATTGAGAGCATAATATATGCCTGTCGGCATGGTGCTGGTCACACATATTGTATCCCTGTTTATGCGCCGTTCTTCAGAGACTCAAGGTACTCCCAGCGCTCAAATGCTTCTTCCAGGGCTTTTTCAGCCGCGGACAGTTCTGCCAGTACTTTTTGAGTATAGTCATGCGATTGGGTAAAGAATGACGCATCAGCGACCTGCGCCTGCAGATCTTCAAGTGCGGCTTCCAGCTCTTCAAGACGCTGAGGGAGTCCTTCCAGTTCGCGCTGCAGGTTATAGCTTAGTTTAACCGAGGTTTTCTTGACAGTTTCTGCTTTTGTTACAGCAGGTTCGGAACTGGTTCTGGATTTAGCCTGTTTTAGCGCCTGAGACTGCGACTGCTGTCCTTTCGCATCGTGATAGCCGCCCACATACTGTCCGATTCGCCCTTCACCTTCGAAGATCCAGCACTCGGTCACGGTGTTATCGACGAACTGACGGTCGTGGCTTACCAGCATCACGGTTCCCTGATAGCCGTCGATCAGCTCTTCCAGCAGTTCGAGCGTTTCCACGTCCAGGTCGTTTGTTGGTTCATCGAGGATCAGCAGGTTACTTGGCTTCAGGAACAGACGTGCCAGCAGCAGACGATTTCGCTCACCGCCTGACAACGCGCGTACCGGCGTCAGCGCACGTTTCGGATGGAACAGGAAGTCCTGCAGGTAGCCCAGCACATGACGCGGCTTACCGTTAACCATCACCTCTTGTTTACCTTCCGCCAGGTTATCCATCACCGTTCTGTCCGGATCCAGCTCCGCACGGTGCTGGTCGAAGTAAGCCACTTCGAGCTTAGTCCCGCAGTGAATGCGGCCGCTGTCAGGCTTCAGCTGATCCAGCATCAGCTTCAACAGCGTGGTTTTACCGCAGCCATTCGGCCCGATCAGCGCGATTTTATCCCCACGCTGAACCTGTGCGGAGAAGTCTTTCACCAGCACTTTGCCATCAACCTGATAGTTGACGTTTTCCATTTCGAAGACAATTTTGCCGGAACGGGAAGCCTCTTCAACCTGCATTCTGGCGCTGCCCATCACTTCGCGGCGCTCGCTGCGTTCACGACGCATCGCTTTCAGCGCGCGAACGCGGCCTTCGTTACGGGTACGACGGGCTTTGATGCCCTGACGGATCCAGACCTCTTCCTGCGCCAGCTTGCGGTCGAATTCAGCGTTCTGCAACTCTTCCACACGCAGGTTTTCTTCTTTCTCCAGCAGATAGGTATCGTAATCGCCAGGGTAGGTCACCAGCTTGCCGCGATCGAGATCGACAATACGCGTGGCCATATTGCGGATAAACGAACGGTCGTGGGAGATAAAGATAATGGTCCCGTTGAAGGTTTTGAGGAACCCTTCCAGCCAGTCTATCGCTTCGATATCCAGGTGGTTCGTCGGTTCATCCAGCAGCAGTACTTTCGGCCCGCTGACCAGCGCGCGGCCAAGCGCAGCCTTACGCAGCCAGCCGCCAGAAAGCGCCGACAGCTCCATGTCCGGTTCCAGTCCGAGCTGTGCCAGCACTTCATTGATGCGGTTTTCGAGCTGCCACAGGCCGTGGTGATCGAGCATCTCCTGCACTTTCGCCAGTTCGTTAAGATTCTTGTCGCTCGGGTCGGTCATCACCAGGTGAGAAATCTCGTGATAACGCTTCAGGTATTCGGCCTGCTCAGAGATACCTTCGGCAACAAAATCGTAAACGCTGCCGGTCACGTGACGCGGCGGATCCTGCTGCAGGCGAGAGACGATAAGATCCTGCTCGTAAACAATACGCCCGTCGTCCAGGCCCTGTTCGCGGTTGAGGATTTTCATCAGCGTGGATTTACCCGCGCCGTTACGGCCGACCAGACAGACGCGCTCGTTGTCCTCGATGTGCAGTTCTGCATTGTCGAGAAGCGGCGAGTCGCTGAAAGAGAGCCACGCGCCGTGCATACTAATTAAAGACATGTATTATTCCTTTCAGACCGCGGAGATCAACCAGCAGTTATGGATCTGACGATTACGGGCAAAGTCCTGGGACAGCGTTTTTTGGCTAATTTCTTGTGCTTTCAGCCCCAGAGCAGCCAGCCCCTCATGATCCATGCGGAAGCCGCGTTTGTTATTCGAGAACATAATGGTACCGCCCTTACGCAGCAGGCGTTTCAGGTCGGTCATCAGGCGCAGGTGATCGCGTTGAACGTCAAAGCTATCTTCCATACGCTTGGAGTTAGAGAACGTTGGGGGATCGATGAAGATCAGATCAAATTGTTCGTCCGTTTCGCGTAGCCAGCCCAGCACGTCAGCCTGCATCAGACGATGCTGACGCCCGGTGAGACCGTTCAGGCGCAGGTTACGTTCTGCCCATTCCAGGTAAGTACGGGACATATCCACCGTGGTGGTACTGCGCGCACCGCCAAGGCCAGCATGCACGCTGGCGCTGCCGGTATAGGAGAACAGGTTCAGGAAGTCTTTACCCTTGCTCATCTGGCCCAGCATGCGGCGGGCGATACGGTGGTCAAGGAACAGACCGGTATCCAGATAATCGGTCAGGTTAACCCACAGGCGCGCGTTGTATTCGCCCACCTCGATAAAGTCACCCTTCTCACCCATTTTCTGATACTGATTTTTCCCTTTCTGACGCTCACGGGTTTTCAGCACCAGTTTGTTAGGCGCAATGCCCAGCACCGAAATCGTTGCCGCAATCACGTCCAGCATACGCTGACGCGCTTTTTGTGCATCAATCGTTTTTGGCGGCGCATATTCCTGCACCACAACCCAGTCAGCGTAACGGTCAACCGCCACGTTGTACTCCGGCAGATCGGCATCATACAGGCGATAACATTCGATACCTTCCTGTTTCGCCCATTTTTCGAATTTCTTCAGATTCTTACGCAGGCGGTTAGCGTAATCTTCCGCCACACCCGA
Source organism: Enterobacter sp. PTB (assembly GCF_051130085.1). NCBI lineage: Bacteria > Pseudomonadati > Pseudomonadota > Gammaproteobacteria > Enterobacterales > Enterobacteriaceae > Enterobacter > Enterobacter sp. PTB. The sequence goes on along the minus strand of NZ_JBDKEE010000005.1, from coordinate 235,939 downwards.
TGGTTTACTGTCCGCCGCTTTCTCGGCCAGATGGTAGTTTTTCTGCACGCAGTCCAGCGGGCCGTTTTTCGCCTTAAACTGGCGTTCGGCACGCAGTTGCAGACAGCTCAGCAGTTCTGGCGAGGCGCTAAACAGCGACAGGTTCCAGCCGCCAAAGTCATTTTTCATATTACGGCCCAGCAGGCTGTGCAGGGCAATCAGCGCCGGTTCGCTATCAAGACGCTCGCCGTAAGGCGGGTTGCTGATAACGGTACCGTATGGGCCTTTTGGCAGCGGATTGGTCAGGTTCGCGACGTCTTTCACCTCGAAGGTGACCAGCTCGCCGATACCGGCACGGCGGGCGTTGCTGCGCGCACGCTCAATGACGCGTGAGTCGCTGTCAGAGCCGTAGAAATGGGAGGCGTACTCCGCCAGACCTTTACGTGCACGGGTCTGCGCTTCGTCTTTGACTTCTTTCCACAGCGCCTCATCGTGCTGCGCCCAGCCACTGAAGCCCCAATGGCCGCGGTGCAGGCCCGGTGCGCGGTCGGTGGCCAGCATAGCGGCCTCAATCAGCAGCGTACCGGAGCCGCACATCGGATCGAGCAGCGGTGTGCCTGGCTGCCAGCCGGAACGCATCACGATGGCGGCGGCGAGAGTCTCTTTGATGGGCGCCATACCGGTACGATCGCGATAACCACGCAGGTGCAGACCCGCGCCGCTCAGATCCAGAGAGATACTGGCGGTGTCGCCGTTGAGCCAGACGTTGATCCGCAGATCGGGATTTTCACGATCGACGTTTGGGCGTTCCTTATTTTTACGCGTGAAGCAGTCCACAATGGCGTCTTTAACGCGCAGGGCACCGTACTGGCTGTTGCGGATTTCATCGTTCACGCCATTAAAGTGCACGGCAAAGGTGGCATTTGGGGAGAAGATCTCTGTCCAGTCGATCATCTGTACGCCGGTATAGAGGTCAAGGTCGCTGTAAACCTTGCACTCTTTCATCGGCAGCATGATGCGTGATGCCAGACGGCTCCACATCAGGCTCTGGTAAATAAGCCGTGTGTCGCCCTCAAAATGGACACCACCCTGAACCACCTGGCACTCTTGCGCCCCCAGGGTTTCCAGTTCAGTTTTTAACAGCTCTTCCAGCCCACGGGCCGTACTGGCAAACAGAGAATTCATATCGTCACTTTTACTCTTAGAAAATTGTCGCGCATTATAGCTAATATGGCGTGTATGTCATAAAGTTGAAGGCTTATTTTCATTCGAGGGGCTGTGCAGTGGCGACGTTATCCAGGCTTTTTATTCATCCGGTGAAATCCATGCGCGGGATCGGCGTTTCACACGCGCTGGCCGACATGAGCGGATTTGCCTTCGATCGTATCTTTATGGTCACCGAACCTGACGGTACGTTCATTACCGCACGCCAGTTCCCACAAATGGTTCGCTTTACCCCTTCCCCGCTTTATGACGGTTTGCATCTCACCGCGCCGGATGGCTCCAGCGTGGTGATCCGCTTTGCTGATTTTGCGCCTGTCGAAGCGCCAACGGAAGTGTGGGGCAATCATTTTACCGCGCGCATCGCCCCGGATGACATTAACCGCTGGCTGAGCGGCTTCTTCTCCCGGGATGTGCAGCTGCGCTGGGTCGGCCCGGCGCTGACGCGGCGCGTTAAGCGCCACGAGGCGGTCCCGCTCTCATTCGCGGACGGCTTCCCCTTCCTGCTGACTAACGACGCCTCCCTGCGCGACCTGCAGCGTCGCTGTAAAGCCAGCGTCCAGATGGAGCAGTTTCGTCCCAACCTGGTTGTTACAGGCGCTGACGCCTGGGAAGAGGATACCTGGAAGGTGATCCGTATCGGCAGCGTGATATTTGATATCGTGAAGCCTTGCAGCCGCTGTATCTTTACCACCGTCAGTCCCGAAAAAGGCCAGAAACACCCTTCCGGCGAGCCGTTAAAAACCCTGCAGTCATTCCGCACAGCGCAGGACAATGGCGATGTGGATTTCGGCCAGAACCTCATTCCGCGCTCAAGCGGCGTCATCCGCGTGGGTGACGAAGTCGAAATTCTCGCCCGTGGACCCGCAAGAGTGTATGGCGCAGGTCAGGAAGAAGAGTTCGTCGACGTTGAGACGCCAGCCAGCTCGCCCGTAGACATTCACTGGCAGGGCACCGTTATCCGCGGCAACAATCAGCAGGTTTTACTTGAACAGCTGGAACAAGCGGGGATCCGCGTACCTTACTCCTGCCGGGCAGGCATCTGTGGGTGCTGTCGAATCAAGCTGGTCGAAGGGGAAGTCAGCGCGCTGAAAAAATCCGCGATTGGTGATGATGGTACAATTCTGTGCTGCAGCTGTATTCCGAAAACGTCGGTACAGCTGGAAGCTTAAACGGCCTGCTCGAGGCTGAAAGCGTCTACGCGTTGCTGCGGTTTCAGCCTGTCATTCATTACCTTAATGGCATCCCCCAGTTGCATCGTCCGCCCGGCAATGGTCACACCGGGCTGGGCCAGCAGACAGAGCGCGGCATTTTCGCCAGGCTCAACCACCAGCAGGCTCACCTCTTCAGCGGTATCGCTTAGGTTTACGCTCGCCGCATCGCCGGTGGCGGGGGACCAGTTCATGCTGTGCGGTAAAAAATGCCAGCTTTTCGGCATTTGCGGTTTCAGGAATCGAATAGCCACTAACGCGTTTAATACCAGTTCGGCACGCTGCTCTTTAGAAAGCACCAGGTCGCGGCATTTTTCTTCAAAGGAGAAATAAAGCGCAGCGTCGTCAACACAAAAGCCTGACGGGGAGAAGGCGTCCGGGGTTAACATTCGGCGAGCAAAACGGGAACGAAACAACATACCATTGGCTAAATCGAGCATCATGCGGTCATGCTCGTCACAAAAATACCAGCGCCAGTTATCGTCAGGTTTAATTCGCATGTTTCTCTCCCGTCCCCAAACTTCCTGTACTAAAAATGTCCTGTTTGCCGCTTCGTTTATAACACCATTAATAAAAGACTATAATGACTAAATAAGCAACAATGACGGAATATAAAACAACCAGGGCTGGAAATAAAGCCCTGGTTGTCTGATAAAGAGAAAAGATTAGATATGAGTAACGATTTCTTTAATCAGCTGCGGTCCTTTAAAAATAAAACCGGAATAGATTTGCACCAGTGAGGCACCCGCCGCCATCTTCTCGCGAGCCGCAATCACGGAGTCGATACCACCGACGCCAATAATCGGCAGTCGTCCTTTTAATTCTGCTGACAGGGCACGAATAATTTCTGTGCTTTTTAATTGTACCGGACGTCCACTTAACCCACCCGCTTCGTCACAGTTTTTCATTCCCTGAACGAGCGAGCGATCGAGTGTGGTATTGGTCGCAATCACCCCGTCAATATTATGGCGAACTAAACTGTCGGCAACCTGGATCAATTCTTCAGCAGAAAGATCCGGTGCGATCTTAACCGCGACAGGAACATATTTATGGTGGATCGCCTGGAGCTCATTTTGTTTATTTTTAATGGCACTCAGAAGATCGTCCAGTGCTTCGCCATATTGTAAAGAGCGCAGACCTGGGGTATTTGGTGAGGAAATATTCACCGCAATATACCCCGCGTAAGCGTAGACTTTTTCCATACAAATCAGATAGTCATCTTTACCCTGCTCTACCGGCGTGTCTTTATTTTTGCCAATATTGATGCCTAATACACCATCAAAATGGGCTTTTTTTACGTTCTCAACAAGGTGATCAACGCCGAGGTTATTAAAGCCCATGCGGTTGATCAGCCCTTCGGCTTCGACCAGGCGGAACAGACGCGGCTTATCATTACCTGGCTGCGGACGCGGCGTGACGGTACCGATTTCGATGGAGCCAAAGCCCATCGCGCCCAGGGCATCAATGCACTCACCATTTTTATCCAGACCCGCCGCGAGACCCAGCGGATTTTTAAAGGTCAGACCCATGCATTGCACAGGTTTTTCCGGCACGTTTTGACGCACCAGTGCGGCCAGCGGCGTTCCGGTAATACGACGTAACTGCTGGAATGTAAATTCATGAGCGCGCTCAGGATCGAGCTGGAAAAGGGCTTTACGAACGAAGGGGTAGTACATGAACTCTCCTGGATTCCCGGTGTGCAAACCGGGAGGGGATTATGTGCGATCCGGCCCGGAAAGGGAATTGACCTGTGGCAAAAAAAACACCGTTAGACGCAATCGTTTACCTTGCAGCCCCGTTCTTATGCGCTTTTTCGCATTTTAATTGCAGATAAATCATTTAGTGGAATAACCGGGCAGTGTCACACTCCTGAAAATTGTTATGAATGTTAGATAAAAGCAAACAATTAGTTATAAGGAGCATGCATGCGCGTCATAACCCTGGCCGGAAGTCCACGATTCCCCTCTCGCTCCAGCGCACTGCTGGAATATGCCCGTGAAAAGCTCAATGCTCTGGATGTGGAAGTATGCCACTGGAATCTGCATAACTTCGACCCCGAGGATCTGCTCTACGCCCGTTTTGACAGTCCGGCGCTGCAAACGCTGACTGAACAGCTTAAAGGGGCTGATGGCTTAATCGTGGCGACGCCTATCTATAAAGCTTCGTTTTCCGGGGCCCTGAAAACCCTACTCGATCTGCTGCCTGAACGTGCGCTGGACGGCAAAGTAGTCCTGCCACTGGCAACGGGCGGCACGGTGGCCCATTTACTGGCGGTGGATTATGCCCTCAAGCCGGTACTCAATGCGCTAAAAGCGCAGGAGATCCTCCACGGCGTCTTTGCCGACGACTCGCAGGTTATCGATTATCAACACAAGCCTCACTTCACGCCGAATCTGCAAACCCGTCTCGACAGCGCCCTGGAAACCTTCTGGCATGCCCTGCACCGCAGAGATATCCACGCCCCGGCGTTTAACCCGTCACAGGGAGTCGCCCATGTTTAAAAGATTAACCCGTCTCGGACTGGCCGGGCTGTTAGCGCTCACCTCGCTGGCCCACGCGGCAGAGACGGCGCCTGAACATTTACGCATCGGCTATCAGAAAGGCAGCGTCAGTATGGTGCTGGCTAAAAGCCATCAGCTTCTGGAAAAACGCTTCCCGAAGACCACATTCTCCTGGATTGAGTTCCCTGCTGGCCCGCAAATGCTGGAAGCCCTGAATGTCGGAAGCATCGACCTCGGCAGCACCGGGGATATTCCGCCAATATTCGCGCAGGCGGCGGGGGCCGACCTGGTTTATGTCGGCGTTGAGCCGGCCAAGCCGAAGGCTGAGGTCATTCTGGTCCCTGAAAATAGCACCATTAAGACGGTCGCCGATCTCAAAGGCCACAAGGTTGCATTCCAGAAAGGCTCCAGCTCGCATAACCTGCTGCTGCGGGCCCTGCAGGAGGCCGGGCTTAAATTCACCGACATTCAACCCGTTTATTTGACGCCGGCTGATGCTCGCGCCGCTTTCCAGCAGGGCAATGTCGACGCGTGGGCTATCTGGGATCCCTACTACTCCGCAGCTTTACTGCAGGGTGGCGTGCGGGTATTAAAAGATGGCACCACGCTGAAACAAACCGGCTCGTTTTACCTCGCCGCGCGCCCGTATGCGGAAAAGAATGGCGCTTTTATTCAGGATGTTCTCAACACCTTTACTCAGGCGGATGCGCTAACGCAAAGCCAACGTCAGGAAAGCATTACCCTGCTGGCGAAAACCATGGGCTTACCTGAGCCGGTGATCGCGAGCTATCTCGATCACCGTCCACAGACCACCATTACCCCGGTGGACGCACACGTCGCTGCGCTGCAGCAGCAAACCGCAGATCTCTTCTATCAAAATCGCCTTGTTCCAAAACAGGTGAATATTCGCGAACGCATCTGGCAACCCGCAGGCAAAGAAGGAACCAAATCATGAGTCTGAATCTTTTCTGGTTTTTACCCACCCACGGTGATGGACACTATCTTGGCACAGAAGAGGGTTCACGCCCGGTTGACCACGGCTATCTGCAGCAGATTGCGCAGGCAGCCGACCGAATCGGTTTTACCGGCGTATTGATCCCCACCGGACGCTCGTGCGAGGATGCGTGGCTGGTAGCCGCATCGATGATCCCCGTGACCCAACGCCTGAAGTTCCTCGTGGCACTGCGTCCGAGCGTGGTCTCCCCGACCGTCGCGGCGCGCCAGGCGGCAACGCTCGACCGGCTCTCTAACGGCCGGGCCCTGTTTAACCTGGTCACCGGAAGCGATCCGCAGGAGCTGGCGGGTGACGGCGTGTTCCTCGATCACACCGAACGCTATGAAGCGTCCGCCGAGTTCACCCGCGTCTGGCGACGTCTGCTGGAGGGGGAAACCGTCACCTTCGAAGGTAAACATATTCACGTTCGCGACGCCAGGCTCTACTTCCCGCCGGTGCAGCAGCCGCGCCCTCCTCTTTACTTCGGCGGCTCATCAGATGTGGCGCAGGATCTGGCGGCAGAACAGGTTGATCTCTACCTCACCTGGGGTGAGCCGCCCGAGCTGGTCAAAGAGAAAATTGCCCAGGTGCGCGCCAAAGCGGCAGCGCATGGTCGCAAGGTACGCTTTGGTATTCGCCTGCATGTGATTGTGCGTGAAACCAATGAAGAAGCCTGGCAGGCGGCCGACCGGCTGATCGCGCATCTGGATGATGAGACTATCGCTAAAGCTCAGGCGGCGTTTGCGAAAACCGACTCCGTCGGCCAGCACAGAATGGCGTCATTGCACAACGGTAAGCGCGAGAATCTGGAGATCAGCCCGAACCTGTGGGCGGGCGTTGGCCTGGTGCGCGGCGGTGCGGGTACCGCGCTGGTCGGCGACGGTCCAACGGTGGCTGCGCGGATCAATGAATACGCGGACCTGGGTATCGACAGTTTTATCCTCTCCGGTTATCCGCACCTGGAAGAGGCCTACAAAGTGGGCGAGCTGTTATTCCCGCATCTGGATGTCGCCATCCCGGACGTACCGCAGCCCCGCCAGCTCCAGCTTCAGGGTGAAGCCGTGGCTAACGAGTTTATCCCGCGAAGAGCCGCACAAAGCTAAGGAGTTGCCATGACTGCCCCCTCACAAAAATGGTTGCTACGTGCCGCCCCATGGTTTTTACCCGTTGGCATTGTGCTTGTCTGGCAACTCGCGTCCTCTGCCGGCTGGCTGTCGAGCCGTATTCTGCCCTCTCCGGAGGGCGTAATAGAGGCATTCTGGTCGCTGAGCGTCAGCGGCGAACTCTGGCAGCATCTGGCCATCAGCTCATGGCGTGCGGTAATTGGTTTTTCGATTGGTGGAAGCATCGGCCTGGTACTGGGTCTGATCAGCGGGCTTTCTCGCTGGGGCGAGCGGCTGCTCGATACCTCCATTCAGATGCTGCGTAACGTGCCGCATCTGGCGCTGATCCCGCTGGTCATTTTGTGGTTTGGTATTGATGAGAGCGCCAAAATTTTTCTCGTCGCGCTGGGCACGCTGTTCCCGATTTACATTAATACCTGGCATGGGATCCGCAACATCGATCGCGGACTGGTCGAAATGGCACGCAGTTACGGCCTGTCCGGTTTTGCCCTCTTTATGCATGTGATCCTGCCGGGCGCCCTGCCCTCCATAATGGTCGGCGTGCGCTTTGCGCTCGGCCTGATGTGGCTGACGCTGATTGTGGCAGAGACCATCTCTGCAAACTCAGGGATTGGCTATCTGGCGATGAACGCCCGCGAATTTCTGCAAACGGACGTGGTGGTGGTGGCCATTATCCTCTATGCCCTGCTCGGCAAACTTGCCGACGTCAGCGCCCAGTGGCTGGAACGCAGCTGGCTGCGCTGGAATCCAGCCTATATTTCACAGGAGGCTAAAGCATGAATACTGCCCGACTGACTCAGGGTACACCGCTGCTCCTTAACGGTGTCACGAAGCGCTATGGCGAAAACACGATTCTCAACGCGCTGGATCTGCATATTCCTGCCGGACAATTTGTCGCCATTGTGGGCCGCAGTGGTGGCGGCAAGAGTACGTTGTTACGCCTTTTAGCCGGGCTGGAATCCCCCAACGGCGGCGAAATTCTGGCAGGCGCGACACCGCTGGCCACTATTCAGGACGATACCCGCATGATGTTTCAGGACGCGCGCCTGCTGCCCTGGAAAACGGTGATTGATAATGTCGGACTGGGCCTCAACGGCAACTGGCGGGATGAAGCCCGCCAGGCGCTGGCCGCCGTAGGGCTGGAAAACCGTGCGGATGAATGGCCAGCGGCGCTCTCCGGCGGGCAGAAGCAGCGCGTGGCGCTGGCGCGGGCGCTGATACATCGTCCGGGCTTGCTGCTGCTGGATGAGCCACTCGGCGCGCTCGACGCCCTGACGCGAATCGAAATGCAGGACCTGATTGCCGCACTCTGGCAAAAGCATGGCTTTACGGTACTTCTGGTGACGCATGACGTGAGCGAAGCCGTCGCGATGGCAGACCGCGTGCTGCTAATAGAAGAAGGGAAAATCGGTCTTGATGTCACGGTCGATATTGCGCGTCCGCGCCGCGTAGGGTCGGCAAGACTGGCAGAGCTGGAGGCGGAAGTGCTGAATCGGGTGATGAAGCGCGGGGTCAGCGAGCGAGCGTTAATGACGGCTCACGGCTGACATCCTCCCTCTCCCACCGGGAGAGGGAGGATGGGTCTTTCGATCAGGCCAGTGCCTTAGCGATCTTCTCGTACAGATCGCCAGACAGGTTTTCCAGCCCTTTCAGCTGCTCAAGCGCAGCACGCATTTTCGCCTGGCGCTGTGCATCATAGCGTTTCAGACGGATCAGCGGCTCAATCAGGCGTGACGCCACCTGTGGGTTACGGCTGTTCAGCTCGGTCAACATTTCCACCATAAACTGATAACCGCTGCCATCTTCCGCATGGAACGCCGCCGGGTTGCTGCTGGCAAACGCACCAATCAGGGAACGCACGCGGTTTGGGTTGCTCATGGTGAAGGAGCGATGCTTCAGCAGACTGCGTACATTGCTGAGGGCATCGGCCGCCGGGCTGGTGGCCTGCAGGATAAACCACTTGTCCATCACCAGACCATCCTGATGCCACTTGTCGTCGTACTCCTGCATCAGCGCATCACGGCATGGCAGTTCAGCGGCAACACTTGCAGCCAGGGCGGCCAGCGCGTCGGTCATGTTGTCTGCTTCGTGATACTGCTTGCTCACCAGCGTGTTTGCCAGCTCGCGCTCACCGAAGGCCAGATAACGCAGGCAGGTGTTACGCAGGGAACGTTTACCGATATCAGCATGTTCCACACGATAAGCGTCAAGCTTATTGGCGTTGTAGATTGCGAGGAATTCGTCCGCAAGCTCGTTCGCCAGCGTACGGGTCAGCGCTTCACGCACCGCCACAATGGCAATCGGATCGATGATGTCGAACAGTTCAGCGATTTCGCCTGCGGATGGCAACGTCAGAATTTCAGCCGCCAGCGCCGGGTCAATCTTCTCATCCAGCAGGACTGCGCGGAATGCGTCCGCAACGTGAACCGGCAGCGACAGCGGCTGGCCCTGCTGATGACGATTAACGTTCAGCTTGATGTAGGTCGCCAGCAGGCTTTGCGCCGCATCCCAGCGTGAGAAGTCATTGCGCGCATGGCGCATCAGGAACGTCAGTTGCTGGTCGCTCCACTTATATTCCAGTTTCACGGGCGCAGAGAATTCACACAGCAGCGCGGGAACCGGCTGGAAATAGACGTTATCAAAGATAAAGGTCTGTTCCGCCTGGGTCACGTTCAGGACGTGGTGGACCGGATGACCGCCCTTCTGCAGCGGGATCACGTTACCCTCGTTGTCATACAGTTCAATACTGAACGGAATGTGCAGCGGGTGTTTTTCTTCCTGCTCTGCCGTTGGCGGCGTGCGCTGGCTGATGGTCAGGGTGTACTGCTCGCTTTCCGGGTTGTAGTCGTCTTTGACGGTGACAATCGGCGTGCCGGCCTGGCTGTACCAGCGGCGGAAATGGGAAAGATCGACATTAGACGCATCCTCCATCGCCTGCACAAAATCGTCGCAGGTGGCTGCGCTGCCGTCATGACGCTCGAAGTAGAGCTGCATCCCTTTCTGGAAGTTCTCTTCACCCAGCAGGGTATGGATCATGCGGATAATTTCCGCCCCTTTTTCGTACACCGTCAGGGTGTAGAAGTTATTCATCTCGATGACTTTATCGGGACGGATAGGGTGTGCCATTGGGCTGGCATCTTCCGCAAACTGCAGGCCACGCATGGTGCGCACGTTGTTAATGCGGTTCACCGCACGGGAACCCAGATCCGAACTGAACTCCTGGTCACGGAAGACGGTCAGGCCCTCTTTCAGGCTCAGCTGGAACCAGTCACGGCAGGTGACGCGGTTTCCGGTCCAGTTATGGAAATACTCGTGTCCGATGACGCGTTCAATATCCAGGTAATCTTTATCGGTCGCGGTATCGGTACGTGCCAGGACGTATTTGGAGTTAAAGACGTTAAGACCTTTATTCTCCATCGCGCCCATGTTGAAGAAGTCGACAGCAACGATCATATAGATGTCGAGGTCATACTCGAGGCCAAAGCGCTCTTCATCCCACTTCATGGAGTTGATAAGCGAGGTCATCGCCCATGGCGCGCGGTCCAGGTTGCCGCGGTCGACGAACAACTCCAGCGCGACGTCGCGGCCTGAACGGGTTTTGAACGTATCACGCAGCACGTCGAAATCACCCGCCACCAGCGCAAACAGGTAACACGGTTTCGGGAACGGATCCTGCCACTGTACCCAGTGGCGACCGTTTTCCAGCTCGCCTTCACCTACGCGGTTGCCGTTGGAAAGCAGGAACGGATAGAGGGTTTTATCGGCGATGATTTTCGTTGTAAAGCGTGCCAGCACGTCCGGGCGGTCAAGATACCAGGTAATGTGGCGGAAACCTTCGGCCTCACACTGGGTGCACAGGGCCACGCCAGACTGGTAAAGCCCTTCCAGCGCCGTGTTGGCAGCCGGGCTGATTTCATTCACGATGCGCAGCGTAAAGCGTTCCGGCAGGTTGTCGATAACCAGCTGGTTGCCTTCTATTTTATAGTCAGACCATGCTTGATCATTGATCTGCACGGAGACCAGCGTCAGGTCTTCACCATCCAGACGCAGCGGCACAGCCGTCGCGCTCTGGCGCGTGAGCTGGCTTACCGCCGTGACAACGGTTTTAGTGGCATCCAGGTCAAAAGTCAGATCGATATCGCTAATCAGGTAATCCGGCGCACGGTAGTCGTGGCGGTATTTGGCTTGTGGCTGTTGTGTCATAGAAAACCTTATGCATCGTTTGTCGAATAACGAATCCAGTCTATTCCTGTTGTGTAAAACGCGCTATGCAGAATGTTCATCTTTTCAGGTACAAACACCTTTTTCGCTACATTTGTATAACACGGGGCACAAAATGCCCTCGACCATAAAGAGCGCTTATGTTGTGATCGGGGTTCAATAAATCACTAAACAAGGTATACTCCGGAGTTGTTTATTGTACTAAACGCTCCTGTGAGAGGATGCTACTGCGCACCTATGACTCAATTCGCTTCTCCTGTTCTGCATACATTGCTGGATACCGACGCGTATAAACTGCATATGCAGCAAGCCGTTTTCCACCATTACTATGACGTCCATGTCGCGGCGGAATTCCGCTGCCGTGGTGACGACTTGCTCGGTATCTACGCAGACTCCATTCGTGAACAGGTCGATGCTATGCAGCATCTGACGCTGCAGGACGACGAATATCAGTGGCTCTCTGGCCTGCCCTTCTTTAAAGCTGACTACCTGAACTGGCTGCGCGACTTCCGCTATAAGCCGGAGCAGGTGACCGTGGTCAATGATAACGGCAAGCTGGATATTCGTCTTGAAGGCCCGTGGCGTGAAGTGATCATGTGGGAAGTTCCGCTTCTCGCGGTGATCAGTGAACTGGCCCACCGCTACCGTTCCCCGGAAACCGGCGTTGAGCAGGCAGTCGCGTCGCTGGAAAATAAACTGGCCGCATTCTCAACGCTGACCGAAGGGCTGGATATGTCCCGCTTCCGCCTGATGGATTTTGGCACGCGTCGCCGTTTCTCTCGCGAAGTGCAGCAGGCTATTGTGAAGCGTCTGCAGCAGGAGCCGTGGTTCGTGGGCACCAGCAACTACGATCTGGCACGTCGTCTGGATCTGACCCCAATGGGTACCCAGGCGCATGAGTGGTTCCAGGCGCATCAGCAGATAAGCCCGGACCTGGCAAACAGCCAGCGTGCCGCACTGGCCGCGTGGCTGGAAGAATATCCCAATCAACTGGGCATCGCGCTTACCGACTGTATTACGATGGACGCGTTCCTGCGTGATTTTGGCCCTGAATTTGCCGAACGTTATCAGGGATTACGCCATGATTCCGGGGATCCGGTTGAATGGGGTGAAAAGGCCATTGCCCATTACGAAAAACTGGGCATTGACCCGATGAGCAAGGTGCTGGTCTTCTCCGATAACCTCGATCTGGCGAAAGCGGTCGATCTCTATCGTCATTTCACCTCCAGAATTAACCTGAGCTTTGGGATTGGCACCCGCCTGACCTGCGACATCCCTCAGGTAAAACCTCTGAACATCGTGATAAAACTGGTGGAATGTAACGGTAAGCCGGTAGCTAAGCTCTCCGATAGCCCCGGTAAAACCATCTGCCATGACAAAGCCTTTGTGCGCGCATTACGCAAAGCATTCGATCTGCCGCAGATCAAAAAAGCCAGTTAACTGCTTTCGGGAGCCTTTCAGGCTCCCCTCTCCTCAATTTATTTCTTAATTCTTCTCTTTTGACTGCGAAATCTGCTTGTCTGATGGCGGATGCCAGGTAACATAGATATCCCCCCCAGTAAGGGTGGACAAGTGTTTATTTTTTCCGACTATTAACAGAGAGAATATTATGAGCGTTGTGCCTGTAGCCGACGTACTCCAGGGCCGTGTCGCCGTTGACCAAGAAGTCACCGTGCGCGGATGGGTGCGTACTCGCCGAGATTCTAAAGCTGGCATCTCCTTCCTTGCCGTCTATGACGGTTCCTGCTTTGATCCTGTACAGGCCGTCATTAATAATTCTCTGCCCAATTACAATGATGACGTTCTGCGCCTGACAACGGGTTGTTCCGTTATCGTAACCGGTGTTGTTGTGGCATCACCTGGTCAGGGTCAGAGTTTCGAAATTCAGGCCTCTGCCATTGAAGTCACTGGCTGGGTTGAAGATCCCGACACCTACCCAATGGCGGCAAAACGTCACAGCATCGAATACCTGCGTGAAGTGGCGCACCTGCGTCCACGCACCAACCTGATTGGTGCGGTTGCCCGCGTGCGTCATACGCTGGCGCAGGCGCTGCATCGTTTCTTCGACGAGCAGGGTTATTTCTGGGTGTCTACCCCACTGATCACCGCGTCCGATACGGAAGGCGCGGGTGAAATGTTCCGCGTCTCTACGCTGGACATGGAAAACCTGCCGCGTACGTCAGAAGGTAAAGTGGACTATGACAAAGACTTCTTCGGTAAAGAGGCCTTCCTGACGGTTTCTGGTCAGCTCAACGGTGAAACTTACGCCTGCGCGCTGTCCAAAATCTACACCTTTGGTCCTACCTTCCGTGCAGAAAACTCCAACACCAGCCGTCACCTGGCGGAATTCTGGATGCTGGAGCCTGAAGTGGCGTTCGCAGATCTGGATGATGTCGCGGGTCTGGCAGAAGCGATGCTGAAATATGTCTTCAAAGCGGTGCTGGAAGAGCGTCCTGACGACATGAAATTCTTCGCAGAGCGTGTCGACAGCGATGCAGTCGCACGTCTGGAGCGTTTCGTCTCAGCAGATTTCGCGCAGGTGGACTACACCGACGCGGTGGCCATCCTCGAGAAATGCGGTGAGAAGTTTGAGAACCCGGTTTACTGGGGCGTTGACCTGGCGTCTGAGCACGAGCGTTACCTGGCCGAGAAGCACTTCAAAGCACCGGTTGTGGTGAAAAACTACCCGAAAGACATTAAGGCCTTCTATATGCGCCTTAACGAAGACGGTAAAACCGTTGCGGCGATGGACGTCCTGGCACCGGGCATTGGTGAAATCATCGGTGGTTCTCAGCGTGAAGAGCGTCTTGACGTACTGGACGCACGCATGGAAGAGATGGGCCTTAATCCTGCGGATTACAGCTGGTATCGCGATTTACGCCGTTACGGTACCGTCCCGCATGCCGGTTTTGGTCTGGGCTTTGAGCGTCTGATCGCCTATGTCACCGGTGTTCAGAACGTCCGTGACGTTATTCCATTCCCACGCACACCGCGTAACGCCAGTTTCTAATCGACTGAATAACAAATGGCCAGCAATTGCTGGCCATTATTTTATTCTGCATTGTCAGTTTTCGTCAGCGCAAAGTCAGCATTTTTAAACCACAACCCCGTTACAACCACTACCTGTTACGTTTTGTTTCCACGAAACATCTACGCACAAAAAATAAACCCTATTCTTATTGCGCTTATTGCAATCTGAAGCAATAGCACAAAATTCAACCAGTTTTACAGCCATCCAGAAGTCTTTTTCGGGTCATAAGAAAAAATGAGCCGTTTGGCTTCTGTTTATAGGAATTGCCTTTATCTAAATTAATTATAAGCTTTTCATATAGATATCAAAGTATCTGCCGTTTAATTCGCCAGTGAACGCTGAAATTTGAGGTGGTTCACAAAGTTCCGAAAAATACACATTTGGTTACACATGATTTCTTTTTGTAACTTAATCTTGAAAATTGTAGCACTTTCAGGCTAGCAAAACGGTTCTATGAATGGAAAGATGCCTGTCAGATACATAAAGACACCTAACTCTCATCAATAGTTCCGGAAATATTTATTGACAGAATTTATTGGCGGCAGTGGCGAGTGTCATAAAAAAACCAATGAGGGTAATAAATAATGATGAAGCGCAATATTCTGGCAGTGGTAATCCCTGCCCTGCTGGTAGCCGGTGCAGCTAACGCTGCAGAAATCTATAACAAAAGCGGCAACAAACTGGATCTGTACGGGAAAGTGGTTGGTGAGCACGACTTCGTTACCTCTGGTGACAACACTGACAGCAACGACGCTACCTATGCTCAGATCGGTTTCAAAGGCGAGACTCAAATTAACGACCAACTGACTGGTTTCGGTCAGTGGGAATACCGTGCTCTGGCAAGCCAGGCAGAAAGCAACCAGACTCAGCGTACCCGTCTGGCGTTCGCCGGTCTGAAAGCGGGTGATGCAGGTTCCATCGACTACGGCCGTAACTACGGTATCGTATACGACGTAGAATCTTACACCGATATGGCGCCATCTTTCTCAGGTATGACCTGGGCAAACTACTCTGACAACTTCATGACTGGCCGTAACTCTGGTCTCCTGACTTACCGCAACTCAGACTTCTTCGGTCTGGTTGATGGTCTGAGCTTGGGTCTGCAATATCAGGGCAAAAACGAGCGTACTGACGTGAGAACCGCTAACGGTGACGGTTTCGGTACCTCTGTAGGTTATGAGTTCGGTGAAGGTTTCGGCCTGATCGGCGCATACAGCAACTCTGACCGTACTGACGGGCAATCCGCAGACGGCAAAGGCGAGAAAGCGGAAGCATGGGCTGTTGGTGCTAAATACGATGCGAACAACATCTACCTGGCAACCACCTATGCTGAAACGCGTAACATGACCCGTGAAGACGACGGTTCTTTCGCAAACAAAACGCAGAACTTCGAAGTTATCGCTCAGTACCAGTTCGACTTCGGTCTGCGCCCATCAGTGTCCTACGTGCAGTCTAAAGGTAAAAACCTTGCACAACGTGGCACCTTCGCTGGCGGCGATGCTGACCTGCAGAAATTCGTTGAACTGGGTGCAACTTACTACTTCAACAAAAACTTCAACATCTATGTTGATTACCAGTTGAACCTGATCGACGACACCGACTACTCTCGTAGCGTGGGTATCGTGAACGGTAAAGACGACCAGGTTGCAATGGCTGTGACCTACCAGTTCTAATCAGTACACCACGTTGTTATATGCTTAATGAACAGGGCTTCGGCCCTGTTTTTTTTATGTCTGATAGCAAAAAATGGCGACTTTTGAAAAGCCGCACGCTTTTTGTCGCAAACGGTTGGCATTTTGTAAATCTACCGTTAACCTGATAGCGGATTTCACTTCTGTAATCACAATGGAACTTCGTCATGTTTGAGAACATTACCGCCGCTCCTGCCGACCCTATTCTGGGCCTGGCCGATCTGTTTCGTGCCGACGACCGCCCTGGTAAAATCAACCTGGGTATTGGTGTATATAAAGATGAAACCGGCAAAACCCCGGTGCTGACCAGCGTTAAAAAAGCTGAGCAGTATCTGCTGGAAAATGAAACCACCAAAAATTACCTCGGTATTGATGGTATCCCTGAATTTGGTCGTTGCACTCAGGAACTGCTGTTCGGCAAAGGCAGTGCAATTGTGAGCGACAAGCGTGCGCGTACAGCACAGACTCCTGGCGGTACCGGCGCGCTGCGCGTCGCGGCGGATTTCCTTGCGAAAAACACCTCTGTTAAGCGTGTCTGGGTGAGCAACCCAAGCTGGCCAAACCACAAGAGCGTATTCAACTCTGCAGGCCTGGAAGTACGCGAATATGCTTACTACGACGCGGCTAACCACTCTCTGGACTTCGACGGTCTGCTGGCCAGCCTGAACGAGGCTCAGGCGGGTGATGTGGTGCTGTTCCACGGCTGCTGCCACAACCCAACCGGTATTGATCCAACGCTGGAACAGTGGGAACAGCTGGCGAAGCTCTCCGTAGAAAAAGGCTGGCTGCCGCTGTTTGACTTTGCATACCAGGGCTTCGCCCGTGGTCTGGAAGAAGACGCGGAAGGCCTGCGCGCTTTTGCTGCCGTGCATCAGGAACTGATCGTGGCAAGCTCTTACTCCAAGAACTTCGGTCTGTACAATGAGCGTGTCGGTGCCTGTACACTGGTTGCGGCGAACACTGAAACCGTTGATCGTGCATTCAGCCAGATGAAATCCGTGATCCGCGCTAACTACTCTAACCCGCCTGCACACGGTGCCTCTGTCGTTGCGACTATCCTGAGCAACGATGCACTGCGCGCTATCTGGGAACAAGAGCTGAACGATATGCGTCAGCGTATTCAGCGCATGCGTCTGCTGTTTGTGAACACCCTTGCGGAGAAAGGCGCTGACCGTGACTTCAGCTTTATTATTAAGCAGAACGGTATGTTCTCTTTCAGCGGCCTGACCAAAGAACAGGTTCTGCGTCTGCGTGAAGAGTTTGGCGTCTACGCCGTGGCGTCTGGCCGCGTCAACGTTGCAGGCATGACCCCAGACAATATGGCACCGCTGTGCGAAGCCATCGTCGCCGTGCTGTAAATTGCACCCATAAAAAAAAGCCTGCGTAATGCAGGCTTTTTTTATTCTGGTTACCAGACAGGCATTTCGTCCTGAAGGAACGGGTTATGGAGTCGTTCATAACCCAGCGTCGACATCGGACCGTGTCCAGGGATAAACGTCACATCATCGCCCAGCGGCAACAACTTCTGTTTAATCGACTGAATCAGCTGTCCGTGGTCGCCACGTGGAAAATCGCTGCGTCCTACGCCACCTTTGAAAATCACATCGCCGGAAATCAGCAGACGGGACTGGTCATCAAAGAAGACAATATGGCCTGGCGTATGCCCAGGACAATGCAACACCTGTAAAGTCACATTCCCTACGTTAACGCGCTCTCCTTCATTTAGCCAGCGATCGGGCGTCAGGGGCAGACACTCATCAAGGCCAAACATGCGGCTCTGGGCTGGTAAACCCTGCAGCCAGAACTCATCTTCTTTTTCCGGACCGATCACAGGCACACCGAAGTGCTGTGCCAGCTCCGCCGCCGCACCAACATGATCAAGATGACCATGCGTCAGTAAAATCTGCATCAGCGTGACACCGCTATCAGCGACTTCCTGCTTGATTTTCTCAGCGTCACCGCCGGGATCGACAAGCGCGGCCAGTTTGGTTTGCTCACACCAGATTAATGAACAATTCTGGGAGAATGCAGTAACCGGAATAATACGATAGTTCATACTGCTCCTGTGTTTCGTTATTACCAGTGCCGGACCGGACCGGTATCAATATGCACAAAGTTGCTACTTGGGTAATATCCTACACCACCTGCGCGCATAGATAACGCAGCTTTGCGAATATTGGCTAACGAAACGCCTTCAATATGGAAATCCATTGCCTGTCCCTTCGTGTGATAGCTTTTTTTCGCTACCCCACGGCTGTGGGCGCGCAGTTCATTATTGGTATCAACAGAGCGATAACCAGAAATAAGCTGCACTGGCTTGCTGGTACCCAGCAGGCCCTGAAGGCGGAATAACTGATCAAACAGTCCCGGGTCGATGGCTTTTATTTTATTCGCGCGGAAATCACGGAAAAAATGGTTAAGTCTTGCTAATTCATCCTGAATATAGCCTCTGCCATCGAAGAACTCCGCTTTTAACGACTCACCGGTGTGGAGATTGTTGAGCGTTAAAACTCGCGGACGAGGTGTCGAGAGGGTGGCAAATGCTGGCGTCGGCAAGATGGCCGCTGCGCCGAGCGCAACACCACCTAACGCCAGCAGTTTGCGGCGATTAGCGTCAAATTTGTCCATGATAATCAGGTCTACAGGTCAATGTTTATCGTAAATATGCTTAGCGCACGAAGGGCACCTTAACTGGCAAAGCCGACTACGTCAAGGCACCCAACCCCAGTAAATACGCGGCCTCCAGCCATATAGCCCCGTATTCACCATTACTTACGACAACCTATTTTCCCGAACTGCTTCATTTACCTGATTAATTGTTCAGCTTTTGGCAAAATTTGTGCGCCGGATCGCGCCGTGAGATCATAATTGTAAATATCTGTACGATACTGCGTCTGCCCGTCCTCACCCACAAACGCCGTCAGATAATAAAGATTGACCGGAATATTATGGCGAATATTAACGTAACGCGTATCCCCCTGCTTCAGGGCGTCAGAGATGCGCGTATCGTTCCAGCCTGCATCCTGCAACAGCATATTAGCCAGCTCCGAGGCTTTATTGACACGCACACAGCCTGAACTCAGCGCGCGGGTGTCTTTCTGGAACAGATTGTGGTTCGGCGTATCGTGCAGATAGATAGCATCTGAACTCGGCATATTGAACTTGTAGCGTCCGAGCGAGTTATGCGCACCGGGTGCCTGCTGGAACCGGAATGGCAGATTAGACGCGGTAATGGTTGACCAGTCGACCATATAGGGGTCTATCGCCTCTTTGCTGTTCCAGCCGCGCATCACCGTATAGCCATGGCGTTCAAGGTAACCCGGATCGTTCCAGACCTTGGGCAGAATGTCTTTACGTGCCAGCGTCGGCGGTACGTTCCACGGCGGGTTAACCACCACGTTGTTCAGGGCACTGCTCATCATCGGCGTTTTGCGATCGGGACGTCCCACAATCACGCGTGACGCCAGCACTTCACTGCCGTTCTGGTAATAGACCAGCGAATACGCTGGAATATTCACCATGATGCCGGTAGAGAGGGTCCCTGGCAGCAAGCGTAAACGCTGGATATTGAGCGCCAGCACCCCTGCCCGCTGCGCAGGTGAGACGTTCAGCCAGTCGCGCGTTGACTGGCCAATCACGCCATCAGCACCCAGCCCCTGAGCAGCCTGAAACTGCTTAACCGCTGCAACCAGCTCCCGATCGTAGGCCGCGGGCTTATCACTCAGAACGGCGGCTTTTTTCTCTTTCACCGGGGCTGACGGGCTGACAACGACGCTTTGTGCATCGTCACCCGGCAGGGCAATTTTAGGCCCGCTATCCAGAATACCAGAGCGTTTGAGGATCTCACGCAGGGCAGGCACATCGCTGCTCCACTGTCCAGGACGCAGCGTCGCGGTACCACGCATCTGCGGCCACGGACGTGAATCCCCGACCAGTTCCAGAAGCGACTGATGCATGGTCGCGTATTGCGGATGTGCCGGCGCGAGGCTCGCAATAAAGCGCGGCAGATCGCCACTATCCAGCGCCAGTTGCCACTGGTTAATTACCGACAGTGCCGGAGTCGCCAGCTTGTAAGGCTTATCGCTGTACAACCAACGGTTACCATTGACCGGAATACCGGCCACAAACTGGAGATACCCCATCATGGTATCGGAAAGCACCACGTCCCGCGCCTGCCCGGTGACAGCAGGATCGGTTAAGAGCTCAACCCATTTTGTGAACTGCGGCTGGAACCCTGCAATGGCGACTTCTGCCAGCTGTTGCTGGAAGGCGCGCACGGCATCACGGTTTTCCCACATGGGTTTCATGTCACGCGCCGCATAGAGCAGCGTGAGCTGGCTGGTATAGACAGGCGTGTAGCCTGCTGGCAGCCCAGACAGCAGCTGCTGGCGAAGCGATTCCGCGTCGATGCCTTCTGGCAACGGTTTAATACCGGCCATGATGGCCGTCGCAGGAGACTGCTCCAGCGGTTGAGACAGCGACGTTGGCTGTGTGCCAGTCGTTGCTGTGCTGTCAGTCGGCACAATTTCAGGCTCGTCGGCCTGAGCGGTTAACAGTGGAGCAAACGTCACTGCCAGGCATAAACTTAGCGCAGACAGCTGACGACCACATTTTTTCTTTAGCAACATCCCTTGCCCCCTGTTTTCACGACATGCCCATCACGTTGGGGCTTTCTTTTATTATAGGGTGACGGCAAACCTGTTGCCTTACCTTATGTAAAGAAGTTTAAAGATAACGCAGCCTTAAACACAAGTTAAGCGAAAAAAAAAGCGGCGCTGGTGCGCCGCTCACGGTTAGAAAACGCCTCAGGACGCGTCTGCCGTTGTTTCCGGTAAGGATTCTGGCGGCTGTGGGGCAAAACCGCGTAACCCGACCACGTGAACGTGTTCGGTATTCTGGAATACCTTACGCACCAGTTTATACGTGGTGCCTTTCTCAGGACTGATGTTCTCCGGCGCTGCGATAATGAGCTGCATATCAAGACGCTCACAGAGTTCAAACAGCGTGGCAATTGAGCGGGCGTCAAGACGCGCCGCTTCATCCAGGAACAGCAGTCGACATGGGGAGATATCTTTGCCGCGCAGACGACGTGCTTCATCTTCCCAGCTCTGGACCACCATCACCAGAATCGACATCCCGGTACCGATAGCTTCACCGGTAGAGAGTGCACCGGACTCCGCACGGAGCCAGCCGTCTGAACCACGGTTAACCTCCACTTCCATTTCCAGGTAGTTACGGTAATCCAGGAGCTCTTCACCAATGGTTTGCGGCGTGCGTTGCCCCATGTCAATCTGCGGATTAAGGCGTTGATACAGTTTCGCCAGCGCTTCGGAGAAGGTCAGACGGTTGCTGTTGAACAGATCCTGATGCTGTTCGTGCTGTTCAGACAACACTTCCAGCAGCGTCGAGTGCGCTTCACGCACGTTCACGTTCAGACGCACGCTGTTCACCTGACCAAACGATACGCTCTGCAAGCCCTGGTTCAGCTGGCGAATTCGGTTCTGCTCGCGCTGGATGGTTTTACGGATGATATTCGCCACGCTGCGGGAACTGATAGCCAGCTTCTGCTCGCGGGAGGTCAACTCTTCCGTCAGGCGGCCCAGTTCGATTTCCATCTGCTCAATGGCTTCGACCGGATCGTCGGTACGAATGATGTCCTGACGAATACGCTCACGCAGGTGCTGATAAACGGCCACGAAGAACTGGATCTTACGCTCAGGGCGTTTCGGATCTTCGGACATACGCAGCACATCGCGCAGGTGTTCGTTATCCGCCACCGCCAGACGCAAGGCACCCAGCGCCTTATCGGACATAGAGCGCAGTTCATCCGCAGAGAGATAGGCCAGCTCGCGACGATGCAGACGGCGTTCAACGTTATTGTCTTTCACCATCCGCATGACGGCGCACCAGCCCGCCTTCGCGGTCACGACCTGCTCACGCATTTCGTGATAATCACGCTCCAGCTTGCGCAGGCGACGAGTCAGGTTATCCATTTCCGCTTCACAGAAGGTCAGCGCTTTTTCCAGCTGATTACGACGTGCGCGGTTATTACTGAGCTGCGCATGCAGTTCATCACGACGGATACGCGCCCGCTCTTCTGCTCCGCTGTCAGCACGGACGCCAATGTCCTGTAACTCTTTCTGAAGATCGTTTAACAGCTCTTTCTTGGTGTCGAAGGAGCTTTTCAGCGAGGCCAGGACCTGATTGTACTGGTTCAGCTGTGCCGAGTGGCTACGCATCGCATCACGGGCGCGAGTACGTTCAGCTTCAGCCTGTTCAAGGCGCTGACGCAGCTTCTCATTGAGATCGCTGTTACCGCTCAGCATCTCCGCGGAATCGGAGTAGCCGAAGTGGGCCCGGCGCTGCACCACTTCCGTCAGGGCAAACGCCTGCTGGCGCGCTTCGCGCTGCACCTGCTGCGACCAGGCGTAATCTTCTTTTAACTGCTCGAACTGCTCCGGATCGCTCTGCAACACGGAGACCATTGGTTCGAGCTTCGCCAGCTGATTACCGTACTGCTGAACAAAACGTGCCGCTTCCTGAGCTTCATCCAGACGTTCCTGAATCTCATCCACGCGGTCAGCCAGCGTGTCATCTGCCAGCAGATTCAGGCGAGGCAGGATGCGGTTAAGGGCCGCAACGCCCTCTTTCGCCTGTTCGAACTGAACGCGGCTTTGCTGGTTGTCATTTTCATGGTTTGAGATCGCACGCTCAAGCTCGCCGCGACGAGTGTTGAGCTTGCGAATTTCGGCTTCCGGGTCAGCTTCAAACGCCACGCCCAGATGGCTGCCGATAAAGCGGCTGAACGCCTGATGAAGACGCTGGGTTTTCTGCACGTCAAACGACAGGGTCGCAAAACGTTCAGACAGCGTCTCACGCTCGGCGTGCAGACTTTCAATCCGGTTTTCACGCGCTGCGCGACCAAACAGCGGAAGCTCAGGGAAGCGAGAATAACGCCACTGACGATCGGCGATTTTGACGACAACCGCTTTTTCCAGCTCATCGACGCTGAATACGCTGTCATCGAACGACTGCGGGTCCCCTTCGATTAAATAGAGGTCTTCCGGGCAATCTTCCAGCCCTGCCAGCTGGTCAGCAATCAGCGACAGATCCGGGACCACAATCGCGTTACGTGATGGGCCATACAGGGCTGAGAAGTACGGCGCATCGTCCAGACCGACATCGTCATAGATTTCGGACAACAGCACGCCGCCAAAACGTTCAGCCAGGGCGTTCAGACGTGAATCTTCCGAACCACCAGGCTGGCTTAAGCGCTCAATCTCTTCATCGATCTCACGTTTACGGGCGCCGACTTCATCGCGCTCAACAATCGCCTCGCGCTCGCGCTCCAGCAGCTGTTGCAGATATTCGGTCACGTCCTGGCTGGACTCAAACTGTTCGCCGCACTGTTCACTGAGCTGGTTCAGGCTGCTTTGGGCAGCCAGCCAGACTGGTGCACGCTGCAGCAGCACCTTAGAACGGGACTGCAGCTGCTCCATCTCCTGGCGCAGCGTCATGCGCTGTTCACTGGCGTTGGATACGGAATCGGAAAGCGCAGCAATACGCGCTTCGAGCTCCTGATGCAGAGCTTCAAGATCGTCGAAATCGTAATTTTTGCCCTGGCGCTTACAGAACTCCGCCAGCATACGCTCGGCTTCCTGTTGTTCGCGAAGACGCTGTTCCAGTTCGTTCAGGCGCATACGCAGCGGCTGAACCTGCTCGGCCAGATGGCGCTGGTTCACACCGTCGCGCAGCAG
The DNA here is from genome assembly GCF_051130085.1 of Enterobacter sp. PTB. Taxonomy (NCBI): domain Bacteria; kingdom Pseudomonadati; phylum Pseudomonadota; class Gammaproteobacteria; order Enterobacterales; family Enterobacteriaceae; genus Enterobacter; species Enterobacter sp. PTB. The sequence goes on along the minus strand of NZ_JBDKEE010000005.1, from coordinate 212,209 downwards.
TTCACGGGCAACTTCCCACGCTTCGTTACGCGCAAGCGGTCCGTTAATTGCCACAACCAGCTGGTACGCTTGCTCAAACTGACTGTGCGCCGTTTGCGCGACGCTCATCTTCTGTTCAAGCGAGAGCAGTTTCTCGGTCGCTTCCTGCTCTTTGGCCTGGAAGGTACCCAGCCACTGGTCAGCGCTTTCCGGGGTGAGGTCAGGCAGATGACACAGCTCTTTTGCACGCTGTAACGCCTGAAGTGCCTGGGTATACTGAATTGCACGCGTCTGCTGCACGTCCAGCGCCTGCTGGTAATCGGCCAGCTGATTTTTCAGCTCATCCACTTCCAGCTCGGCGGCCTCGGCACGTGCTTCGTTCTCTTCCTGCATGTCGGCAGCTTCCGCCACCACTTCATTTTGCTCTTCGAGACGAATTTGCAGCTCATCGAGATCCGCTTCGTAGCGCTCGATCTTCTCCTGCTGACGCAGGGCGGTCTGCACCAGGTTCAGGTGATCGCTGGCAGCCTGGTAATCGGCTTCCAGATCGCCTTCGGCGCCGTTGTGCTCGCCCAGTTCACGCGCCATTTCGACGTGCTTATACTGCTCAGCCACCAGCTGTTTACGGGAGGTGAACAGCTCGCGGCGGTACTCTAACGCCTGATCGAGATGGACACGACGTTCATTGGCGTGACGCATATAGTCCGCCGCCACGTAGTTGGTGGCCTCGCTAATCAGGTGCTTAAACAGGTCACGGTCAGACTGCGTCACGCGAATGGCTTCGAGCGTCATGCGGTTTTCACGCAGCGCGGCTTCCATATCCTGGAAGGCCTTACGCACGCCGCTGTTTTCCGGCAACAGGTAGTCGCGCAGGGAGCGGGTAATGGCGCTGGAGATACCACCGTACAGCGATGCTTCGATCAAACGGTAGTATTTGCTACGGTCAGACGCGCTGCGCAGACGACGCGCCACAACGCCCAGATCAAACATCAGGGAGTGGTAATCCGTAATGGAGTTGAACTGCTTGAACTGCACGCCTTCGATGGTTTCGAGCTTATCTTTCAGCTCCTGCAGCGTCAGCACGCGCGCCTGGCGCTCATTCAGGGTTTCCGTCAGCAGCGCTGTGGGCTGCATGGAGGTTGGCAGACCCTGGATGGCAAACGGTTTAATGTCCACTTTACGGTCACGGCCTGCGACCTGCTGCAGACGTACCCCCACCACCACACGCTGATGTCGGGAGTTAATGACGTCCAGTACCGAATAACAGACGCCTGCTTTGAGTTTACCGTGCAGGCCTTTATCGCGAGAGCCGCTGGTCGCCCCCGCTTCGGTGGTGTTACGGAAATGGAGCAGCGTCAGATCGGGGATCAGTGCCGTAACAAACGCCGCCATGGTGGTGGATTTACCCGCACCGTTACCACCGGAGAGCGTCGTAACCAGCTCATCCAGATCGAACGTCCGGGCAAAGAAGCCGTTCCAGTTAATCAGCGTTAGTGAGCGAAATTTACCGCGTTCAATCATTACTCTTCCTCCCCGCTATCCGGCAGATTCTCTTCATGCTCATCATCGAGCTGCAAATGGTTTTCCACCGGCATCGCTTCACCGTCGCGGATCATGCGAAGCTGCGCTTCACGCGCATCGTCGCCCGCACGCACATCGGCGCCGAAGCGGAAGACAGATTCCGTGATGCGGAATTTGCTGCTGTCATGGCCCATAAACCAGACCATGCCCAGACGACGCAGACGGTTAAGGGAAGAGCGAACTTTTTCCTGCAATTTCTGGCGGTCAAGATCCGAACCCGTGGAGCGGTTGTTCACCAGCTTAAGCAGCTTGCTCTCATCCGCCAGCGCCAGCAGCTCGTCGTAAAGCTCCTGCTGGGTGAAGATGCCTTCATTTGCCAGACGCTCCGGGCTGAGATAGAGGTAGCAAAGAATTTTGCCGACCATCATATCCAGCTCGGAGAGCACGGAACGCGGAATCAGGGTTGTGGAACGTGGACGCAGGTAGAAAAACCCTTCCGGTGCGCGGATAAGCTCCACGTTATAGCGGGCGTAAAACTCTTCCAGGTACTCCTGGAAGTCCATCAAAAAGGCGTGATTGTCCAGCTCGTCTAAGCCAATGTGACGACCGGCACGCAGTTGGCTGTCCAGCGCCGGAAACAACGGATTCGCCAGCGCCTGTGCCAGCTTAACTGGCATCACTTGTTCAATATTTGTCAATGACATGCGCCTGTACCTTGGCTCCGTAATCGTTAATCGGCTGCCACTTCGGCGGCAGCCCGGTGAAATCTGCTTGCGCGACGCCCAGACGCACGGCCTGGTCTACCACGATGCGGGCGATGTCGAAGTGGCGCGCACGAGGATATTGCGCCAGATAGTCGCGCACCACGAGCCCAAGATCCAGCGGCACTTGTCTGGTTTTGTAGACAGCGAGCTGTTCTTCGATCATCGCCGCAAGTTGCTCACGAATTTCGTTGAACTCTTCATATTCCAGATCCGGTGGCAGTTCACCGGTCACTTCTTCATCGCGCAGAGCCATCTCTTCGTCGCGCATATCCAGCAGACGATCGGCACTGGCGTAAGTCAGCGCCCATGGCGCATCGAAATAGGTCTGTACCGACTGGCGCAGACGCTGAGCAAAGACGCGGTTTTTATCCATATCGATCGCGGTACGGATAAATTTATGCACGTGACGGTCATAACCGATCCACAGGTCAATCGACTGCTGACCCCAGCTAATAATACGATCGAGTTTGCTCTGCAGGTCGAACACTAGACGGTCAATAAAATGCAGATCGTCATGGGCCATGGTCGCATCCTGGATGCGCAGCAGGTTCGCCTGAAGCTTATCCCCTGCCGCTTCCAGCGTATCCTGCAGTTCACGCAGCGTACCCGAGGTTTCCGACAGCAACATTTCACAGCTGGAGATGGCCGCACGCCAGTCTTTATTCAGCAACTGTGCGATATCGTCTTTTACCTGTTGCTGCTGTTCATCCATCAGACGCTGGGTCAGATCGATGCTGTCGAAAATCTCTGCCACCGAATATTTCAGCGGCGCATAGACGTTACGGTGCCAGTGGAATTCGTCACCGTTTTCATCCGCTGCATCGGCGGCGCGCTTAAGTTCACCCGCCACAATCGAGAGCTGCATGGAAAGACGCAGCGTGGAAAATTCACGCTGGCGGATGTAGTAATCGGTGATGCCGATACCCAGTGGCGTCAGACGATAGATGGCGTTTCCTTCCGCCTGCTCGCTGGTAAAGCGGTTCAGCAGACGTTGACGCACCATATCGTTGATTGCGTTGTTGGCACGCACGCTAATGGTTTCGCTGGTTTGCTCAAACGCATCACTGACATGGCGGAACGCATCCACCAGTTCACCCTCGCTCATTTCGCCATCCAGCCGTTCGCCGTTCAGCGTGGCAACCGCCAGCAGGAAAGAGAGTCTGTCTACCGGCAGCGAGATGGAGAAATCGTTTTTCCTGGCCCAGGCAACCAGTTCGGGGACTGTCTGGGAAAATTCACTCATAGGTTATCCTTGCATCTGCGGCTTGTGCGCGGTGACGTGAATATAGCGGCCAAGACTGACAAAAGGTTCCTGACGACAATACCGCGTTTCTAATTCTGTTAAGGTGTCAAAACAGTCACGCTGTTTGTGTTTTTCACGCAGATAATCATGAAACACCCTGACGCCCGTTTTCCCGGTTATCTCCCAGCCAATCTCTTCCAGCCAGCCATACACCTGCTGCGGATCGCGCGGATAATCCGGGGAAAGCGTGCGTTTTTTCTTTTTTGGCATCCCGACCTGAACATAGTCGAAGTTACCCGCAACCATGTTGTGCATCAGGAAGCCGTTAGCATTGTAGAACATCAGTGACAGCGTACCGCCCGGGCGCAACATCGACCACAGGGTGCGTAACACGCTTTGCGGATCGGCAACCCACTCCAGCACTGCATGAAACAATATCAGATCAACCTGGGTTTCCAAATGCTGTGCGATGTCCTGAGCGGCGCATTGTATAAAATGCATGTTGTCGCTCACACCTTTCTCTTCTGCGGCACGCGTCGCACGCGCGATCATCTCAGCAGAAAGATCGCAAAGCGTTACGTGATGACCGCGCTGGGCCATTTTAATAGCCGTCTGCCCTTCACCGCCGCCAGCGTCCAGCACGCGCAACGTTTGCCCCTCAAACGAGGCCAGGATGTTGTCCAGATCCTGCCAGAGGATCGTCTGACGCAACTGCCCTTTCGTGGTGCCATAAATGTTGCGCGAAAACTTTTCCGCGATGTCATCAAAATTGCGATCCCGCATTGGGAGAGTTCCACTCGCTAACTGCAAAACCGCTATTTTGTCACACCCGCGCGGAGAATGAACCTCTCTGGTGTAATATCACGAGTAATCACCTGCTATATGGTTAAAAAAGGAACCAAAAAGGATGCTTTTTACCCTGAAGAAATACATTGGGGGGATGATGCTTCCCCTTCCACTGCTGCTTATCATCATTGCGCTGGGGCTGGCGCTGGTGTGGTTTAGTCGCTTTCAGAAAAGTGGCAAAACGCTTATTACCGTCGGCTGGCTGGTCCTGCTGCTGCTGAGTCTGCAGCCGGTCGCGGATAGCCTGTTACGTCCTGTCGAAAACAGGTACCCGACATGGCAGGGTCATCAGGAGGTGAAGTATATCGTGGTGCTGGGTGGGGGTTACACCTGGGATCCGAACTGGGCGCCCAGTTCAAACCTGATTAACAACAGCCTGCCTCGACTGAACGAAGGTATTCGCCTGTGGCTGGCGAATCCGGGATCGAAAATGATCTTTACCGGTGCGGCGGCAAAAACAAACCCGGTCAGCACGGCCGAAGCCGGAGCCAGAGTGGCTGAATCGCTGGGTGTACCGCGTTCCGCTATTATCACGCTGGACAGCCCAAAAGACACCGAAGAAGAAGCTGCTGCCGTGAAGCAGGCGATTGGCGATGCCCCGTTCCTGCTGGTTACGTCCGCCTCGCACCTGCCGCGGGCGATGATTTTCTTCGAAAGAGTTGGCCTGCATCCCCTCCCCGCGCCGGCTAACCAGATGGCCATCGACGCGCCGCTTAACCCATGGGAACGGGCGATCCCGTCCCCGGTATGGCTGATGCACAGCGATCGTGTCGGTTACGAAACGCTTGGACGCCTCTGGCAATGGCTAAAAGGCGCGTCAGGCGAGCCAGGGCAGGAGTGATTTCGTGGCGAGATCGAAGTTGGCGCGATTAAAACGGCCAGTATTGACCAGTTGCGCCACTTCATCCCAGAGCAGATAGAGCCAGCGGCGCCAGAGAAACGCTTCTGCAACCGGCGCGCGCTGGAGATAATGCCAGAGTAACCCCTCTGCGGCCCCGCTGTCGCTGAGCCTGAACAACTCGTACTCGCGCGGTGCCCAGAGCATGATTCCCGGCCCTACCATTGCCAGAAGCTGGTCGCTGCGAGGGTCTTTCAGCATGCTGCGCAGGGTAAAATTGCCGTGAACCAGCACGCAGTTGTCGTTAAAGCCGTCAAACAGCGCGGGCAAACACTCCCGGGTGCGGAACAAAATACGTTTGTCCTGCATGGTCAAACCGGTGTTATTAAACTGGTTAAGGGTGCCCCACAACACTTCGACCCGCTGGCGGTACCACAGTGGCCACAGGTTTTCCTGGGTGCTGTCTACCGGCCCGACGAGCCCACCGCTGTCTTGTCTGTGCCAGCCCAGTAGCGCCTCGACAATCTGATCTTTCAGCTGTTCCCAGCGTTCCGGTGAACGAGCAGGCGCTTCCACAGGCACGCCACGTAACCGCTCAATCAGCAGGACATCGGGGCCGGGGTGTTCTTCATGCGTCATCACGCCATACACCGTCGGCATGCGGACGGTCCCTTGTCGCGCAAGCATCGACATTTTCCAGGCCAACTGCCTGGCAACGCCCGGCGAGGTAAAACTTCGGGCCATCAGCGGCATTGGGTTTCCCTGGCTGTCATATAACGACCAGAGTGCGGTATCTGCTTTTTCGTTCACACACTCAACCCTGCTTAACTTCTCACCCAGCAGATGGCTCAGTTCAGCACGCAGCTGTTCCATATGAGATTACCCCCATTAAGACTACTGCTTTTATAATGAGCGCGCGGACAGAAGATGTCACCCGACAGAGATCAATTATGGAAAAGAAAGGGAAAATAACCGGGAGAGAACATCCCCCCGTAAGGAGGGATGCGGGCGCTATTAACGCAATTCGGCGCGGACGCGCTCAAGATCTTCCGGGGTGTCAACACCCGTACCTGGCACTTCCTGCGCAACGGCAACGTGGATTTTTTCCCCGTACCAGAGCACGCGGAGCTGCTCCAGCATTTCGATATGCTCCAGCGGGCTGGGTGCCCAGGTGACATAACGACGAATAAAGCCAGCGCGGTAGCCGTAGATCCCCAGATGACGCAGGAATGAATCACCAATGGTCTCTTTTGAAACCGCAAAACGATCACGATCCCAGGGAATAGTGGCGCGAGAGAAGTAGAGCGCATAGCCCTCGGCATCCATCACCACTTTCACCGCGTTCGGATTAAACGCCTCTTCAGCGTGGAGCACAGGTACCGCGAGCGTAGCCATACCGACCTGGCGCTGCGCCAGGTTTTCCGCCACCTGGCGAATAATGACCGCCGGGATCATCGGCTCGTCGCCCTGCACGTTAACGATGACCGTATCATCACTAAAACCGCATTTCTCAACCACTTCTGCCAGCCGCTCTGTGCCGGACTGGTGATCGGCGCGGGTCATGCACACTTCTCCGCCAGCCGCCTCAACCGCACGGGCAACGTCCGGATGATCGGTTGCCACGATAACGCGCTCAGCACCGGACTCACGCGCACGTTCAAGGACATGCACAATCATCGGTTTGCCGTTGATATCCACCAGCGGTTTACCCGGCAGACGGGTTGATGCATAACGCGCAGGAATAATGACAACAAAACTCATGGTTTGCTCTCTTCTGCCACCAGGGAGCGGGCTTCGTTTTCCAGCAATACCGGAATACTGTCGCGCAGCGGGAATGCCAGACTGTCCAGCTTGCAAATCAGCTCTTGTTTGTCCTGGCTGTAATAAAGTTTGCCGTTGCACACCGGGCAGGCAATAATTTCAAGTAAACGGTGATCCATAGTTCCTCCGTATGGGTAATCGCTAAAGCTTAACACATTCCTTTTTCAGGGAGTGTCTGTTTCCCAGCCACGTCGACAGGTGCTAAACAACCCGTCAGGCACCCGACCCAGCGCCACGTCGTGGGCCCCCTGCCAGCATGCGAATTCGCTAATGGCGGAGGTTAATCCTTTTTCCAGCGCCGCTGTGGTCTGGATCCCCTCTTCAAGATAGAGCGCGATAATCTCCAGCGTGCCGGTTTTGCGGTGCATTTTAGCGTCCATTCGACCGACCAGTTGCCCTTTGTGCAGCAGAGGCAACACAAAGTAGCCGTACTGACGCTTTGGCGCGGGGGTGTAACACTCAAGCCGATAGCTGAAATTAAACAGCTGTTCGGCCCGTTTTCTGTCCCACACGACCGGATCGAAAGGCGATAACACCGCGCTGTGGGTTGCCTGAAGCTTACTGTCCAGAGCCTGGGGTAAGAGCGGGAGGAGATCCGAATGCAGCCACATGTCCCCGAGGGTTTCTACCGTGACGGGGATAACACGATGTTCACGCTGCCACATTTCCAGCAGCGGTTTCAGGGCCGGCTGGCGAAGGCGATAGTAATCCGCCAGCCACTGCGGCCGGAAAATGCCCAGACTGCGGGCGCTGTTTTCCAGCATGATGGCTTCCGCTGCCTCCTGGGTGAGTAAGTCACGCTCATCGTCCCAGTGGGGCATCACGCGGTGCGTCAGGTCATACACGCGCTGAAAATTACGCCGTTCAATCACCATGACTTTGCCGGACGTAAACAGTCCTTCAAGGTGGCGTTTGTGCGGCTTCCACTCCCACCAGCCGCTGGTCCCTTTTCTCGGATGTTCAAAATCGGCGGAACGTACAGGACCGTTTTGCTGAATATGCTCGATAAGCTGTGCAATTTCAGTCGCGTGCTCCTGCATCCATTCCTGGCGGTATTTCCAGCCCATCTTTTCGGGGGCCAGCATGCGATGGCGAACCAGGGCAAAATCGCTGCGCGGCAGGAAACAGGCCTCGTGCGCCCAGTACTCCATTAAGTCCCCCTTACTGAGCGCGTCATCCAGCCACTGAGGCGGATAATTCCCCAGTCGACTAAACAGCACAAGGTAAGGGCTACGGGCCACGATATTAATGGTGTCAATTTGAAGGAGCGACATGCGCTGAACGGTAGAGAGAATATCGGCGGGCTGCGCGCGGCGGCGGGGCTTTTTGAGCAGCCCCTGTGCGGCAAGGTGCAAATGACGTGCGGCTGAAAGCGAGAGTTGCGGTAAAGACATGCGTTTTCCTGTCAGTCAAAGCGCCACCAGAACCGCGTAAGCCATTACTGCACTAACGCAATCAGTTCCTTGAGCAATTGTTCCGGTTGCTCACCGCTGAGTTCAGCGTCAACCGGCAGATACCACCAGTTATCCTTCGCAAAGGCACGGCATTTCACCGCATCTTTTTCAGTCATGATTAGCGTCTGCCCCGGAGCAGTCAGAGCCGCGACCTGATCTGGCACCAGCGCCTGATGATCGGCCAGCGGAACGCGTTTTTCAAGCCGGGCACCACACTGTTCCAGCGTCGCGAAGAAACGCGGAGGATGACCGATACCCGCCATGGCCACCAGCGCGGGTAACAACGAGACAGTACGGCGCTCTCCGGTCAATAGATTCACCGCCATTCCCGGCCTGAGATGCATAGGGATCTCACCCGGTTTGGCCTCTCCACCGTTAACAATCACCGCATCAACGGACCTGAGACGCGAAGCACGTTCGCGCATTGGTCCGGCGGGTAGCCACCAGCCGTTACCGAACCGGCGAACCCCGTCAATGACCACAATCTCTTTATCACGCGCCAGCGCGTAATGCTGCAGACCATCGTCAGTAATAATAATGTCTACCGTGTGTTCGGCAAGAAGTGCCTGAACGGCATCACTGCGTACCGGGGAAACCGCAACAGGTGCACCTGTACGCTGGTATATCAATACTGGCTCATCACCCGCTTCAGCGGTCGTAGTTTCCGCGGTCAACAACAGGGGATACTGCGCCGCTTTTCCGCCATATCCACGCGATACCACGCCTGGGCGTATACCGCGTTTTTGCAGTTGCTCCACCAGCCAGATCACCACCGGTGTTTTACCGTTGCCGCCAGCCGTCAGGTTACCCACCACGACAACCGGCACCGGCGCGCGCCATGCTTGCTTCAACCCCAGACGGTAAAGCAGACGAATGACGCCGCTCACCAGGCCATAAAGCCAGGAAAGCGGCAGAAGCAGCAGCCACAGCGGTGATTCACCGGACCAGATGCGTGCAATCATTCGCCGAATTGCATCTTATGCAGTTGGGCGTAAACGCCGCGGTGCGCCAGCAAATCAGAGTGGCTTCCGCGTTCGACAATCACGCCATCTTCAACAACAACGATTTCGTCAGCCTGCTCGATAGTCGACAGACGGTGCGCAATCACCAGCGACGTACGGTTCTTTTGCAGCTCATCCAGCGCAGACTGAATGGCACGTTCAGATTCCGTATCCAGCGCAGAGGTTGCTTCATCCAGAATCAGAATCGGGCTATCACGCAACAGCGCACGAGCAATGGCGATACGCTGGCGCTGGCCACCGGAGAGCAGTACACCGTTCTCACCGATAATGGTATCCAGACCGTTATCCATCTTGTTGATAAAGTCCATCGCATAGGCCATACGAGCGGCCTTTTCAATCTCCGCACGGCTGTACTCTTCTGTACGCGCATAGGCAATGTTATTTGCCACAGTATCGTTGAAGAGATGCACATTCTGGGAGACCAGCGCCACCTGGTTACGCAGCGACTGCAGGGTATACTCCCGCAGGTCATGGCCATCCAACAGGATTTCACCCTCGTCGATATCATAGAAACGGGTGATCAGGCTGGCGATGGTGGATTTACCTGAGCCGGAGCGGCCTACCAGCGCAACGGTTTTACCCGCGGGAATGGACAGGTTGATATTACGCAAAGCCGGCGTTTCGCGGCCAGGATAGGTGAAAGTCACATTGCGGAATTCAACATCGCCGTGGGCGCGTTCAATCTCGCGTTTACCTTCATCTTTCTCCTGTTCGGTATCCAGAATGCTGAACAGGGTCTGGCAGGCAGCCATCCCGCGCTGGAACTGAGCGTTGACGTTCGTCAGTGATTTCAGCGGACGCATCAGGGCAATCATCGATGAGAAGACCACGGTGATGGTACCTGCCGTCAGCGTCTCCATCACGCTCGGGAAGCTGGCCGCATACAGAACAAAGGCCAGCGCCAGAGAAGCGATCAGCTGGATGATAGGGTCAGAAATTGAAGAGGCCGAAACCATTTTCATCCCCTGCAGACGCATTTTGTTGCTGACTTTATCAAAGCGTTTGGTTTCGACTTCCTGCCCGCCGAAAATCAACACCTCTTTATGCCCTTTCAGCATCTGCTCAGCGCTGGTCGTAACCTGGCCCATCGTGTTCTGCATATTCTTACTGATGTTGCGAAAACGCTTTGAAACGACGCGAATAGCAATAGAGACAACCGGTGCCAGCACGATAAGGATCAGTGACAGCTGCCAGCTGTAATAGAACATCATGATGAACAGACCGATAATCGATGCACCTTCACGCACCACGGTAATCAGCGCGTTGGACGACGATGATGCCACCTGCTCGGAGTCGTAGGTAATACGTGACAGCAAGGTACCGGTAGACTGCTTATCAAAGAACGCTACTGGCATGCCCATCATGTGGCCAAACAGCCGACGGCGCATGGTCATAACGACTTTCCCGGAAACCCAGGAGATACAGTAGCTCGAAATGTAGCTGGTGATACCGCGTAAGATCATCAGTCCAATAACCACCAGTGGCATCCATATCAGCACTGAGCGATCTGTTTTACCAAAACCGTCATCCAGTAACGGTTTGAGAAGCGATAACATAAACGTATCGCTGGCTGCGTTGAGAACTAACGCTACACCCGCCACGATCAAGCCTGCTTTAAAAGGTGCAATCATCGGCCAGAGTCGGCGGAAGGTTTGCCACGTGGAGAGATCTTTGTCGTTATGCATTCAAAAAACCAGCATCTGTTGAAATAGCCGCATATTCTACCCGTTATCTCCGGGCGCGCCAAACCACTGATGATACCAACGCGGTAAATATTCATCACGTACGCGCTGTATTTGCCATCGATGTTGCGAGAATGTCACCGATATTTGTCCAGAATGGGGGGTATCGTGCCAGATATAGCCCTCTTTTCGATAACGTCTGATAACTTTTGCCGACGGAAAATGCCATGCGTTATAGCGGGCCGCAGAATCTCCCCTCTACCCGCTGTACCAGTGGCAATGATGAAGACGTATTGCTGCCATGATGGGGTACCTGTATTACAGTGGACGTCAGATGACGCCAGTAATGGCTAAGCATAGTCTGTTCCGCTGGCGCTTCAATATCCCCCGTAAGCAACGCACTCTGCTCACCATCGTCGATTTTTACCACGCAGGAGCGATTGTTCCCCCTTTCGGAATAGCCCTCAGGTGGCCAGTGGACGGTGAAGGTTAACCCTTCCCACATCCATCTCTGCCCGCGAAAACAAGGCCGATGTTCCGCCCGGCCTAACGGGCTTCTTATCCATAACGTGGGCCATGTTTTTTGCAGCGTCGCCAGGCCGCCCGCATGGTCGAGATGCTCATGACTGAGGATGACGCCTTCTGGTTGCAAATGGTGCCAGCGTAGCCACGGAATGATTAACTGCCGGGCGCTATCACCACCCGGCCAGGCGAGCCCGGTATCATAAAGAAGGGCTTTACCGTGGCGTTCAATGACCATTGCCAGTCCCTGCCCAACATCCAGCATATGCAGTGTCCAGCCCTCACTTCTCACCGTTCGCCAGAGTGGAAATGCCAGTAAGACACTCCCTGCCAGACAAACGGCAGGAACGGATTTCCAGGCATGAAAGCGCCAGCCAATAATGGCAAGCCAGGGCAATAACGTCAGGTATTGCCACCGTTCATCTACATTCTGCCAGCCATCCGGCAAGCGCATCAGCATCCAGAACAACCCCCCCAGGGATTTATCGGCTGCAAACCAGAGGGCACTTTCCAGCGCCGTCAGCGGCAACAGATGAAGCAACATTCCGGAAAGGATCAGCGGTACGCAGACAAAAGTGACCAGGGGGACGGCAAAGAGATTAGCCACCAGGGAAGAGAGGCTGAATCCATGAAAAATCAGCACCTGTAATGGCATGAGCAGAAGCAACATGCCAGTTTGCAGATAGAGCAGATTCACCAGAGGCTGTAACCAGCGAACCCGGTGCCCGCGGGGAAGAGGCAGCCACTGAAACCAGAAAATCAGCGCGGCGACGGCAAACGCTGAAAGGGCCAGACTTTGAGAAAGCACGGCTAAGGGATCGCTTATCAGGATTGCCGCGATACAGCAACACCACACCTGCCAGGGAGACCACTGACGGGCGCCAATGCGCAATGCCGCCAGCACGGCAAGTGCGATAACCGTTCGCAATGCGGGCGGTTGCAGCCCGGTAAGCCAGGCGTAGAAAGCGGCAAAGAGCAACCCGGCCAGGAGAGGAATCTGCCAGTGGATCCAGTGGCCCGGCATCAAGAACTGAAGCCCACGCGCAAGTAACCAGATGATGGATGCGGCCAGCGCAATATGCAGACCCGAAATTGCCATCAGGTGCAGCGTGCCGGTGTCGCGCATCAGATCTTTAATTTCCCGGGGCACCTCCAGACGTTCTCCCATCCCCAGCCCAAGCATAACCGCGCCCCAGTGAAAAGCAGAAAGCCGGTGTTGCAGTGACATCAGGTACTGAGCACGCAAGCTGCAGTTTTCATCGACGATTTTCGCCTGCGTAAAACGTCCGCTGAGCGTCTGGTGCCGGGCAAAGGCGCTTCGCTGGGGATCATATCCCCCGTCGTTTAGCTCGCCATGCACAGGCCGGAGCCTGAGCGACATAGCCCAGCGCTGACCGGCACATACCTTTTGCGGCAGGTAATTGCCATACAGCGTCACGCCCGTGGATGCCCACCAGCGCTGACCATCGATACGCAGAATGTTGCCCTGATGCATTGTTGCACCATCAGTGGCCGTGATTTCTATCTCTGCCTGCACTGCTCCCGTCGTTAAATGTTGCATCGGCCAGACGCTTTCCTGCGCAGCAAGAAGACCCCAGACACAAAATAACACCATGATCCCCATATACTTCAGGACGTTGTGTCGCTGGGCGGCCAGCGCTATCCCACCGGCTATCATTACCCACACGGTATGACGTTCAGGCAGGACGGGTAACCAGAGTAACGGCATGATCGCCAGAATGGCGCAAAGACTTATCGCGGGAATGCCCATTACTACCTCCCTGTTTGAGGGTGACAGTATGGAAGCATGCAGGGTGAGTCGTCAGCCAGAAGAAACGCGGTTTACAGCGGGCGCTGAAGCATTTTTATCCGTTTGCAGAAAACAAAAGGAAAATTGCGCGGCATCTTCAGAATAAAAGCGACAGGCACAAAAAAAGCACCCGCAGGTGCTTTCTTTCGAACCCAGTTTAGCGCTGATGGCTAAACTCAGTTGCCGTAAATGTTGGCGCGATCGCGCAGTTCTTTACCCGGCTTAAAGTGTGGAACGTACTTACCTTCCAGTTCGACTTTATCGCCAGTTTTCGGGTTACGCCCGGTACGTGGAGCACGATAGTGCAGAGAAAAACTACCGAAACCGCGGATTTCAATGCGCTCGCCCTGGGCAAGAGTGGAGGCCATATGCTCCAGCATCTCTTTTACGGCATCCTCCACTGCTTTCGCAGGGATATGCGGTTGCTGACTGGCAAGTCTTTCAATCAATTCTGACTTGGTCATGATTCCTCCGGTTCCTTTCAAACCAATTAGCTGAACAGCTCATTAAACAAGGGCGGCCGTAGCCGCCCTTTGTTATTGATTACAGGACGAATCCTCTAATCTGTCAAGTTTGCTCCTCATCCTTCTCGCTGTAAATGCGTTATAGCTCAAAATGATGCGGACAACCTGATATTACTCGCCTTTAGCTGCTTTGAAAGCTTCAGCCATTGCGTTGTTAGAGAAGTTTGCATCTTCCTGTTTGTTAACAGTGGCGATTGCATCTTTCTCATCAGCTTCGTCTTTAGCACGAACAGACAGGCTGATTGCACGGTTCTTACGGTCAACACCGGTGAACTTAGCTTCAACGTCGTCACCAACGTTCAGAACCAGAGTCGCATCTTCAACGCGGTCACGTGAAGCTTCAGAAGCGCGCAGGTAACCTTCAACGCCGTCAGCCAGTTCTACGGTTGCGCCTTTAGCGTCAACTGCAGTGACTTTACCGTTTACGATTGCGCCTTTCTTGTTCAGTGCAACCCAGTTGTTGAACGGATCTTCTGCGAGCTGTTTAACGCCCAGGGAGATACGTTCACGCTCTGCGTCAACCTGCAGAACAACTGCAGCGATTTCGTCGCCTTTTTTGTATTCACGAACTGCTTCTTCGCCTGCAACGTTCCAGGAGATGTCAGACAGGTGAACCAGGCCATCGATGCCGCCGTCCAGGCCGATGAAGATACCGAAGTCAGTGATAGACTTGATTTTACCTTCAACACGGTCACCCTTGTTGTGGGTTTCCGCGAACTGCTGCCATGGGTTGTTTTTGCACTGTTTCAGGCCCAGGGAGATACGACGACGTTCTTCGTCGATATCCAGAACCATAACTTCCACTACATCACCAACGTTAACAACTTTGGATGGGTGGATGTTTTTGTTGGTCCAGTCCATTTCGGAAACGTGCACCAGGCCTTCAACGCCTTCTTCGATTTCAACGAAGCAGCCGTAGTCAGTCAGGTTGGTAACGCGACCAGTCAGTTTAGTACCTTCTGGGTAACGCTTAGCGATAGCTACCCATGGATCTTCGCCCAGCTGTTTCAGGCCGAGGGATACACGAGTACGCTCGCGGTCGAACTTCAGCACTTTAACAGTGATTTCGTCGCCCACGTTCACGATTTCGCTTGGGTGCTTAACGCGTTTCCACGCCATGTCGGTGATGTGCAGCAGGCCATCAACGCCGCCCAGGTCAACGAATGCGCCGTAGTCAGTGAGGTTCTTAACGATACCTTTGACTTCCATGCCTTCCTGCAGGTTTTCCAGCAGCTGATCGCGTTCTGCGCTGTTTTCGGATTCGATAACGGCACGACGGGATACAACAACGTTGTTACGCTTCTGGTCCAGCTTGATTACTTTGAACTCAAGCTCTTTGCCTTCGAGGTGCAGGGTGTCACGGACTGGACGAACGTCTACCAGAGAACCTGGCAGGAACGCACGAATACCATTCAGCTCAACAGTGAAGCCACCTTTAACTTTGCCGTTGATAACACCGACCACAGTTTCAGCTTCTTCGTAAGCTTTTTCCAGCGTGATCCAAGCTTCGTGACGTTTAGCTTTTTCACGGGAAAGCAGGGTTTCGCCGAAGCCGTCTTCTACTGCATCCAGAGCAACGTCAACTTCGTCACCAACCTGGATTTCCAGCTCGCCCTGGGCGTTTTTGAACTGCTCTGCCGGAATGGCGGACTCAGATTTCAGACCGGCGTCAACCAGTACTACGTCTTTGTCGATAGCAACAACAACACCACGAACGATGGAACCCGGACGGGTTTCGATTGTTTTTAAGGATTCTTCAAATAGTTGAGCAAAAGATTCAGTCATGTTTAATCTTCAGGTTAATATAACGTCCACCTGGCTCCGTGCCGGATGGGGTTGTTTCACATACCCGCCGTCAATCCATTGCAGCGGGGGTACTGCTAAATCGGTCGCAATTACGCGAGTGCCAGTTTTTGGCGCGCATATTGTAGCGCTTTTTCAATCACTTGCTCAATAGTTAAACTGGTTGAATCCAGAACTAATGCATCTTCTGCAGGAACAAGTGGGGCGACGGCGCGGTTACGATCGCGGTCATCGCGCTCTTTTATCTCGGACAAAAGGCGATCAAAGTTAACACTAAACCCCTTTTCCTGCAACTGAAGCATGCGGCGTTGAGCCCGTTCTTCCGAGGAGGCGTCGAGGAAAATTTTCACCGGCGCATCAGGGAAGACAACGGTTCCCATGTCACGCCCGTCAGCGATCAGGCCAGGCAGTTCGCGGAAGGCGCGTTGACGGCGCAGCAGTGCTTCACGCACGCGCGGGAAAGCGGCAACCTGTGACGCGGCATTCGCCACGTCCTGAGTCCGAATTTCACCGCTGACATCTTCACCTTCGAGAATCACTTCCAGATTTCCGTTGGTAGAGATAAAGCGAACATCAAGATGGGTAGCCAGCGGAACCAGCGCGTCTTCGGAGGCCACATCAACATGGTGATGCAGCGCCGCAAGCGCTAACACGCGGTAAATAGCACCAGAGTCCAGCAGATGCCATTGCAATGCTTCCGCCATTGCCTTGCACAAGGTGCCCTTTCCTGCACCGCTTGGGCCATCAATGGTTATGACCGGGGCAATTGCCGTCATCTTTATCTCCTTAAACAGGCATACCGTTAACGTAAACGCCGCGCATTATACGCGCCAATGCCCACAATCGTTAACGTTGTGTGCAAAAACGCGAATTACAGGTATTTAGATGAAGAATTATTGCGCAATGATACTTCTACATCGTTCGCGTTGCTTGCCGGCGGCAGGCGCACATCTTCAGAAGTGTAGATCATCACGTCAATGAGTGGGAACGGTGTAAGCGCGCCAGCACAGAGGCTGGCGCGAAGGCAAATCAGGCAGGGGTACTGATACGCGCCAATTGCTCGAAGTAGTCCGGGAAGGTTTTCGCCGTACATTTCGGGTCGAGAATGGTCACCGGCGTATCGGAGAGCGCCACCAGCGAGAAGCACATTGCCATGCGGTGATCGTTATAGGTGCCGATTTCCGCAAACTGCAGTTTTGCCGGAGGCGTGACGCGGATGTAGTCTTCGCCCTCCTCCACTTCGGCGCCCACTTTACGCAGTTCGGTCGCCATCGCGAACAGACGGTCAGTCTCTTTTACGCGCCAGTTGTAAATGTTACGCAGCGTCGTGGTGCCTTTTGCGAAGAGCGCCGCCGTGGCAATGGTCATCGCCGCATCCGGGATATGGTTCATGTCCATATCGATAGCGTTCAGCTCACCATGGGTGCAGGAGATGAAATCATCGCCCCAGGTAATCGTGGCGCCCATTTTTTCCAGCACGTCAGCAAAATGGATATCGCCCTGAACGCTGTTACGGCCAATGCCGGTCACTTTCACCGTACCGCCCTTAATCGCCCCTGCCGCCAGGAAATAGGAGGCAGACGAAGCATCGCCTTCCACAAGGTAATGACCCGGAGACTGGTACTGCTGCGCACCGCGAACCACGAATTGCTGATAAGCGCGGTTCTCCACCTCAACACCGAAGGTTTTCATCAGGTGCAGCGTAATATCAATGTACGGTTTAGAGACCAGGTCGCCTTTGATGGTGATGACCGTATCCTGTGGTGCCAGCGGCGCAGTCATCAGCAGAGCCGTCAGGAACTGGCTGGAGACGCTGCCATCCACGTCGACGTTACCGCCATTGAAACCACCGCGCAGACGCAGAGGCGGGTAATTTTCCTGCTCCAGATACTCAATTTGCGCGCCGCCCTGACGAAGGGCATCCACCAGATGACCAATGGGACGCTCTTTCATGCGTGGCTCACCGGTCAGCACAATATTGTTGCTGCCCAGGCACAGGGCCGCCGCCAGCGGGCGCATCGCCGTCCCCGCATTACCCAGAAACAGTTCACGCTCTTCAGCCGAGCGTAACGCGCCGCCGTTGCCGGTCACTTCACAGCGGGTGCGGTCGTCAGACAGCGTGTAATGAACTCCCAACGCTTTCAGCGCATTGAGCATATGGCGCACATCATCGCTGTCCAGCAGGTTTGTGAGGACGGTGGTGCCGTTTGCCAGAGCTGCCAGCAGCAGAGCGCGGTTCGAGACACTTTTTGAACCAGGCAGATTAATGGTGCCATCTACCCGCGCGATAGGTTGTAACGTCAGGGATTCCATGAAACTTAACTCTCAACTCAACATAATAAAAACCCCGCAGCAGGGCTACGGGGGTGAAAAACAGCGTAATTAACCGTGGCGACGTTCGAAGTCGATCATGAAATCGGTCAGGGTTTTAACCCCTTCCAGCGGCATCGCGTTATAGATAGAGGCACGCATACCGCCTACAACACGGTGGCCTTTCAGCGCATGCAGGCCTGCAGCGAAGGACTCTTCAAGGAAGACTTTATCCAGGTTGCTGTCCGCCAGCTGGAACGGCACATTCATACGAGAACGATTAGCTTTCGAGACATCGTTACGGTAGAAATCGCTCTTATCGATCACGCCATACAGCAGGTCGGCTTTCTGCTGATTGATTTTGTCCATCTGCGCCACGCCGCCGTTTTGCTTGAGCCATTTAAAGACCAGGCCAGAGAGGTACCAGGCAAACGTAGGGGGGGTGTTGAACATGGAGTCGTTATCGTTGAGGACCGTATAATCCAGAATAGACGGGCAAGACTGATGGGCTTTACCCAGCAAATCTTCGCGCACGATGACGATCGTCAAACCCGCCGGGCCGATATTTTTCTGCGCACCCGCATAGATAACACCGTAACGGCTGACGTCAATTGGCGCGGACAAAATGGTAGAGGAGAAATCGGCTGCAACCACGACGTCTTTACCGAAGTTCGGGGTCTCGTCGATGGCAATCCCGTCGATGGTTTCATTTGGGCAATAGTGCAGGTACGCAGCGTTATCAGAGAGCTGCCATTCGCTCATCGGCTTCACGGCACGCAGGCCATCAACGGTAATTTTGGCGTCGATAACATTTGGCGAGCAGTACTTTCTGGCTTCTTTAACCGCACTTGCCGCCCAGTAACCCGCATCAACGTAGTCTGCCGTGGTTTTGTCGCCGAGGATATTCAGCGGGACGCCAGCAAACTGACCGCGGCCACCGCCGTGGCAGAACAAAACTTTGTAGTTTGAGGGAATGTTCAGCAGATCGCGAAAATCCTTTTCTGCCTCTTCCGCCACCTGAATAAACTCTTTACCACGGTGGCTGATTTCCATCACCGACGTACCCAGACCGTTCCAGTCACAAAGTTCCTGTTGAGCCTGTTTAAGCACGTCTGCCGGCAACATCGCCGGACCTGAACTGAAATTAAAGACTTGAGCCATTTCCCCTCACCACGCTAAAAGCAATAAGTTATAACTGTGGATATCGGTTTTATCATTCAGTGACACGCGCCGCAATGTCTAAAACTTATGACCGGTGAAATGTGTCCCGCGTCACACAATACAATCTGCCACCTCTCTGCGGCAAAACCGACAATATGGCTGTCAGGTAAGGCGTTTGGCCCGGCTAACCTTCGTCCATTCCGGATTTGTACAGCGGGGACATAATTGATGATCGCCCGGCTGCATCGCCACAACATGGCTACATCTTATACAGGCATATTCGCCTGACTCAGGCACGGTCGTGAAACGCTCAATAAGCATATCCGGCAGAATACAGAGCCCCGGCTTCACCTCGTCGTCAGCATAGTAATAGACGCTGATTTGCCCGTTCGTTTCCATGATTGCCAGCCGCACCTGCCCGAGTTGTTCAACGCTATTCAGACGCAGTTCCATAAAAAACTCGAACTCGGTCATGTTGGCACTCTGTACATTTTCCCAGGCCAGCCGCCCGTTCTCGACGATAACCACCGGCTTCCCTTCGAGAAGATCTTCCAGCTTTTCACTTTTCGACATCAGCCACATGACAAGCCGGTAAAGTAGCGCCAGTGAGACAAAAACGATAAAGACCGGCACCATCGGCACATCGTCGTAAAAGGCAACATCCCCCGCCGCTGAACCCAGCGTCAGAATAATCAGCACCTCAAAGAGGGACATCTGCCGGACGCCACGCCGCCCGGTGATTTTGAGAAACAGAAAGACCAATACAAAGGTATACAGGCTGCGCAGGGCCACTTCGCCCAAAAATTCGGGAGGAACTTTATCAAACGCCATCCGCTGGAGATCAAATGCTTTCATTTTTCTATGCCTTAACAGTAAGTTACTGTCTGTAAGCATAGTCGAGTCTTTTATTTTCGCCGAAGATAGCACCTGTCACGCAAAACCCGTATCATTGCGCGCTTTACGTACGATAAAAGTGAACGCCATGACTCAAACGTTTATCCCCGGCAAAGACGCCGCTCTGGAAGATTCCATCGCTCGCTTCCAGCAGAAACTGACCGACCTGGGCTTTAATATCGAAGAAGCCTCCTGGCTCAACCCGGTGCCTCATGTCTGGTCCGTGCATATTCGCGATAAAGAGTGTGCCCTGTGCTTTACCAATGGTAAAGGCGCGACAAAAAAAGCGGCACTGGCCTCTGCGCTGGGTGAGTATTTTGAACGTCTGTCGACCAACTATTTCTTCGCCGATTTCTGGCTGGGTGAAACCATCGCCAACGGCCCGTTTGTGCACTATCCGAACGAAAAATGGTTCCCGCTGCCTGAAGACGACGCGCTGCCGGAAGGCATTCTCGACGCGCGTCTGCGTGCGTTCTACGATCCGGAAAACGAACTGACCGCCAGCATGCTGATCGATCTGCAGTCCGGCAATGAGGATCGTGGTATCTGCGCCCTGCCGTTCACGCGTCAGTCTGATGAGCAGACCGTCTATATCCCGATGAACATCGTTGGCAACCTGTATGTGTCCAACGGTATGTCTGCCGGTAATACCCGTAATGAAGCGCGCGTACAGGGGCTGTCTGAAGTCTTCGAACGCCACATTAAAAACCGCATCATTGCCGAATCCATCAGCCTGCCTGAAATTCCGGCTGACGTGCTGGCGCGCTACCCGGGCGTGGTGGAATCCATCGCCAGGCTGGAAGCGGAAGGTTTCCCAATCTTTGCCTATGACGGCTCACTGGGCGGTAAATACCCGGTTATCTGTGTGGTGCTGTTTAACCCTGAAAACGGAACCTGCTTCGCCTCCTTCGGCGCGCACCCTGACTTTGGCGTGGCGCTGGAGCGTACCGTCACCGAATTACTGCAGGGCCGTGGCCTGAAAGATCTGGACGTGTTTACGCCACCGACCTTTGACGATGAAGAAGTGGCCGAGCACACCAACCTTGAAACCCACTTCATCGACTCCAGCGGTTTGATCTCCTGGGATCTGTTTAAGCAGGACGCGGACTATCCGTTCGTCGACTGGAGCTTTGCAGGTACCACCGAAGAAGAGTTCGCCACGCTGATGGCTATCTTTAAGGCGGAAGATAAAGAAGTCTACATCGCTGACTACGAACACCTTGGCGTGTACGCCTGCCGCATTCTGGTGCCGGGCATGTCCGACATCTATCCGGCAGAAGACCTGTGGCTGGCGAACAACAGCATGGGCGCGCACCTGCGTGAAACCCTGCTGGCCTTGCCGGGCAGCGAATGGGAAAAAGAAGATTACCTGAACCTGATCGCGCAACTGGACGAAGAAGGCCATGATGACTTCACCCGCGTACGCGAGCTGCTGGGTCTGGCGACCGGTAAAGATAACGGCTGGTATACCCTGCGTATTGGTGAGCTGAAAGCAATGCTGGCACTGGCTGGTGGCGATCTGGATCAGGCTCTGGCCTGGACCGAGTGGACTATGGAGTTTAACCAGTCTGTCTTCTCTGCCGAGCGCACTAACTACTATCGCTGCCTGCAAACCCTGCTGCTTCTCGCGCAGGAAGAAGATCGTCAGCCGCTGCAATACCTGAATGCGTTTGTTCGCATGTACGGTGCTGACGCCGTTGAAGCCGCCAGCGCAGCACTGAGCGGTGAAGCGCCGTTCTATGGTCTTCAGGCTGTGGATAGCGACCTGAAAGCCTTCCCGGCACATCAGTCTCTGCTGAAAGCGTATGAAAAATTGCAGAAGGCGAAATCCGCTTACTGGTCAAAATAAGCGCATATAACATTATCAGCTGTAGGCGTATTCAATCGTCTGGGCTATATTACGGGGCAATTTCATTGCCCCGTTTTTTATTTTTTTCGGCAATGACTGTTGATTGTAATAATAAAGTTAAATATGGGTAAATATAATAATATTTACCTGGACTTTACTGTTACTTTTTATGGTAATTACTCCATATTAATTAACTGTTGCAGAGGTGGCCGAAAGAAATAATTCAACTCTTTTCATAACTTTTAAAATTTATTTTTATACGGATAATCAAATACTTACTCCGCTTTTGCTGTAAATCCATACACATTGCGGGCCTATAAGCCAGGCGAGATATGATCTATATCAATTTCTCTTCTATAATGCTTTGTTAGTATCTCGTCGCCGACTTAATAAAGAGAGAGTTAGTGTGAAAGCTGACAACCCTTTTGATCTTTTACTCCCAGCTGCTATGGCCAAAGTTGCCGAAGAAGCGGGTGTCTATAAAGCAACGAAACACCCGATGAAGACGTTCTATCTGGCGATCACGGCTGGTGTGTTCATCTCTATCGCGTTTGTCTTCTACATCACTGCCACCACCGGTACTGCCGCGATGCCTTTCGGCATGGCGAAACTGATTGGCGGTATTTGCTTCTCACTGGGACTGATTCTTTGCGTCATCTGCGGCGCCGACCTCTTCACTTCTACAGTGTTGATTGTCGTGGCAAAAGCCAGCGGAAGAATTACCTGGGGTCAACTGGCGCGCAACTGGCTTAATGTCTATGTTGGCAACCTGATTGGCTGTCTGCTCTTTGTTCTGTTGATGTGGCTCTCTGGCGAGTATATGACCGCCAACGGTGGCTGGGGACTCAACGTCCTGCAGACCGCAGACCACAAAATGCACCACACATTTATCGAAGCCGTTGCTCTCGGCATCCTCGCTAACCTGATGGTATGCCTGGCTGTCTGGATGAGCTACTCGGGTCGTAGCCTGATGGATAAAGCCATGATTATGGTTCTGCCGGTTGCGATGTTTGTTGCCAGCGGCTTCGAGCACAGTATTGCGAACATGTTTATGATCCCAATGGGAATTGTAATCCGCAACTTTGCAAGCCCGGAGTTCTGGACTGCTGTTGGTTCAACCCCGGAAAGTTTCTCTCACCTGACTATTATGAATTTCATTACTGATAACCTGATCCCTGTCACTATCGGGAACATTATCGGTGGGGGTCTGTTAGTTGGGTTGACATACTGGGTCATTTACCTGCGTGGCGACGACCATCATTGATGGTTATCTCAGGCAGTAAATAAAAAATCCACTTAAGAAGGTAGGTGTTACATGTCCGAGCTTAATGAAAAGTTAGCCACAGCCTGGGAAGGTTTTGCGAAAGGTGACTGGCAGAATGAAGTAAACGTACGTGACTTCATTCAGAAAAACTATACCCCGTATGAAGGTGACGAATCCTTCCTGGCTGGTGCAACTGACGCGACCACCAAGCTGTGGGACAGCGTAATGGAAGGCGTAAAACTGGAAAACCGCACTCACGCGCCAGTTGATTTTGACACCTCCGTTGCTTCTACCATCACTTCTCACGATGCTGGCTACATTAACAAAGCCCTTGAGAAAATCGTTGGTCTGCAGACTGAAGCACCACTGAAACGTGCGATCATCCCGTTCGGTGGTATCAAAATGGTTGAAGGTTCCTGCAAAGCGTATAACCGCGAGCTGGACCCAATGCTGAAAAAAATCTTCACCGAATACCGCAAAACCCACAACCAGGGTGTATTCGATGTTTACACCAAAGACATTCTGAACTGCCGTAAATCTGGCGTTCTGACTGGTCTGCCAGATGCCTATGGCCGTGGCCGTATCATCGGTGACTACCGTCGCGTTGCGCTGTACGGTATCGACTTCCTGATGAAAGACAAATACGCGCAGTTTGTTTCCCTGCAGTCTGATCTGGAAAACGGTGTAAACCTGGAAGCGACTATTCGTCTGCGTGAAGAAATCGCTGAACAGCATCGCGCGCTGGGTCAGATCAAAGAAATGGCGGCTAAATATGGCTGCGATATCTCTGGTCCTGCAACCAACGCTCAGGAAGCTATCCAGTGGACCTACTTCGGCTACCTGGCCGCTGTTAAGTCTCAGAACGGTGCAGCAATGTCCTTCGGTCGTGTATCCACCTTCCTGGATGCTTACATCGAACGTGATATGAAAGCGGGCAAAATCACCGAGCAAGACGCTCAGGAAATGATTGACCACCTGGTCATGAAACTGCGTATGGTTCGCTTCCTGCGTACCCCTGAATACGATGAGCTGTTCTCTGGTGACCCAATCTGGGCAACGGAATCTATCGGTGGTATGGGTGTTGATGGCCGTACTCTGGTTACCAAAAACAGCTTCCGCTTCCTGAACACCCTGTACACCATGGGTCCTTCTCCGGAGCCGAACATCACCGTTCTGTGGTCTGAAAAACTGCCTCTGAACTTCAAGAAATTCGCCGCTAAAGTGTCCATCGACACCTCTTCTCTGCAGTACGAGAACGATGACCTGATGCGTCCGGACTTCAACAACGATGACTATGCTATCGCATGCTGCGTAAGCCCAATGGTTGTTGGTAAACAAATGCAGTTCTTCGGTGCGCGTGCAAACCTGGCGAAAACCATGCTGTACGCAATCAACGGCGGCGTTGATGAAAAACTGAAAATGCAGGTTGGTCCTAAGTCTGAACCAATCAAAGGCGACGTTCTGAACTTCGATGAAGTCATGGAGCGTATGGATCACTTCATGGACTGGCTGGCTAAACAGTACGTCACTGCCCTGAACGTTATCCACTACATGCACGACAAGTACAGCTACGAAGCCTCTCTGATGGCGCTGCACGACCGTGACGTTATCCGCACCATGGCGTGTGGTATCGCAGGTCTGTCCGTTGCGGCTGACTCCCTGTCTGCAATCAAATATGCGAAAGTTAAACCAATTCGTGACGAAGACGGTCTGGCTGTTGACTTCGAAATCGAAGGCGAATATCCGCAGTTTGGTAACAACGACTCTCGCGTTGATGACATGGCGGTTGACCTGGTTGAACGTTTCATGAAGAAAATTCAGAAACTGACCACTTACCGTAACGCTATCCCGACTCAGTCTGTTCTGACCATCACGTCTAACGTTGTGTATGGTAAGAAAACCGGTAACACTCCGGACGGTCGTCGCGCGGGTGCGCCATTCGGTCCTGGTGCTAACCCAATGCACGGTCGTGACCAGAAAGGTGCTGTTGCCTCTCTGACCTCCGTCGCTAAACTGCCGTTTGCTTACGCGAAAGATGGTATCTCTTACACCTTCTCTATCGTGCCAAATGCGCTGGGTAAAGACGACGAAGTACGTAAAACTAACCTCGCGGGTCTGATGGATGGTTACTTCCACCACGAAGCGTCCATTGAAGGTGGTCAGCACCTGAACGTGAACGTAATGAACCGTGAAATGCTGCTTGATGCGATGGAACACCCTGAGAAATATCCTCAGCTGACCATCCGTGTATCCGGCTACGCAGTACGTTTTAACTCCCTGACGAAAGAACAGCAGCAGGACGTTATCACCCGTACTTTCACTCAGTCCATGTAAGTGGAATTGACTGAAATCACGCGTTAAAAGGCGTACAATAAAGGCTCCACATACGTGGGGCCTTTTTAACACTCTCTCCATCACAGTCTCTTTTGTCCGCTATCTATACTCTATGGATAACAGCCAAAACAGACTTAAACACAGCCGGTTTTGAGCTGTGCATACACAGGCCCCGGACGGGCCGATGCTGGAGATATCACCGCAATGTCAATTATTGGTCGCATTCACTCCTTTGAATCCTGTGGCACTGTCGATGGCCCGGGTATCCGCTTTATCACCTTTTTCCAGGGCTGCCTGATGCGCTGCCTGTACTGCCATAACCGTGACACCTGGGATACGCACGGCGGCAAAGAAGTGACCGTCGAAGAACTGATGAAAGAGGTGGTGACCTATCGTCACTTTATGAACGCATCCGGCGGCGGCGTAACCGCTTCCGGCGGTGAAGCCATTCTGCAGGCCGAATTCGTGCGCGACTGGTTCCGCGCCTGCCGCAAAGAAGGCATTCATACCTGTCTCGATACAAACGGTTTTGTCCGCCGCTACGATCCGGTCATTGATGAACTGCTCGACGTCACCGACCTGGTGATGCTCGATCTCAAACAGATGAACGATGAGATCCACCAGAATCTGGTGGGGGTTTCCAACCACCGTACGCTGGAGTTTGCCAAATACATCTCCGGGAAAGGCATCAAAACCTGGATCCGCTATGTTGTTGTACCTGGCTGGTCAGATGATGACGATTCCGCGCATCGGCTGGGAGAATTTACCCGCGATATGGGCAACGTTGAGAAAATTGAGCTTCTGCCCTACCACGAACTGGGTAAACACAAGTGGGTCGCCATGGGTGAAGAATATAAACTCGATGGCGTTAAGCCGCCGAAGAAAGAGACGATGGAACGCGTGAAAGGTATTCTTGAACAGTACGGCCACAAGGTAATGTATTAAGAAAAGGCCCGGTGAGAACCGGGCCTTTTTTATATTATCTGAAGACGCCATTAATAATGGTGGTCACAACCGCAGTACTCAGCGCAATTAAGACCAGATCGTCACCGACGACACGCCATTCATAGCCAGGATAGGAAGGAAGCTGGCCCAGCATAGAAGCCGGCACGGTTTTCTTCGCAATGCCCGGAGGGAGCGGTTTACCGCGTGCGAGGTTTTTCGCAATACCCGGAGGCAGTGACTCATAACCTGTTAAGCCGTAATTGAGTGCCAGGTGACGGGCATGATCGAAGCTCACACGGGCGTCGACATCGTCACTGACGCTTTTATTCGATTTACCTGGATTTTCCTGACCGTTATTTTGTTTATTACCGTGGGTACCGGAATTTCCGTTGCCATGACTACCGGAATTGCCGTGACTGCCGCCATTACCTTGTCCGCCACTGTTCCCGTGACCACTGCCATTCCCGTTACCCGGGTTAGCCATGACCGGAGCTGCAGCAAATGTTAAAGACAACACTACTGCCAGAGCGGTAGTGGTAAAACGACGAGTAGACATGATTGTTGCCTTTTAGTGATAGAACTCACCTGAATTATCGCCTGGTGCAATAAACAAACAATACGTAAAAGTCTTATATGTGATGGGGACAAAAAAGCCAGTCATCGACTGGCTTTTTATTAATCAGGCATGCGCCACAGGCGTCGGGTGTTCTCCCACTTTGCGCAGCAGCATTAAGAGGTAAATAAACGATACGCTGGCAATCATAATAAACAGCAAATTGTCGGAGTAATTCTGCATCAGCATCGCGGTAAAGGTCGGTCCCAGCAGGCTGCCGATGGTATAGCTCAGTAACAACGCCTGATTCATTGCCACTAACTGGTGATGTTCAACTTTCTCACAGGCCCAGGCCATCGCGACCGGATAGAGCGTAAAACCTGCGGCACCCAGAATAAACAGCGCAGGCGCCATCGCCGCATTGCTGAGCATGGCGAGACAACCCATGATCACCACGAAAACCTGAACACGCAGCACCAACAGGCGACCAAAGCGATCGGCCAGGCGTCCAATCGGCCACTGACCGACGATCCCCGCACTCACCATCACCGCCATCCAGAAACCGATCCCGGAATCGCTGACGCCCTGATGGTTCAGATAAAGCGGCATCAGGCCATACAGTGAACCAAGCACAATTCCGGAGATAATACAGCCATTAACGCCAAGGCGCGCCTGACGCAGTCTCAGCATTGGCCAGACGTGGGTTGCTTCCTGGTGTTCGCTATTCTGGTTCACAATGCGCGTAAAGAGCAGCGGCAGGATTGCCGCCAGCACCATTCCCGTCACCCACGGCAGAACGCTCATCAGGTCGGTTGGCAGTTTGCTCACCATCAGTTGACCAAGCACGGTACCGATGTAATAAACCATCATATAGGCTGCCAGCAGGCGTCCGCGGTTACGTGACGTGCCGCTGCACATCAGCGCGCTTTCAACCACCACCCAAATCATCGCGCAACCCACTCCGGCGATAAAGCGCCATACCATCCAACTCCAGAAGCCGACCATCAGGCCCAGCCCGGCACATCCGACCGCGAAGAGCAGCGAGGCCAGATAATAGCTGCGGTTAAAACCAAAGCGTTTAATCAGGCTTCCTGTAACCAGCGTACCCAGCAGGTTGCCGGTAAAAAAGGACGAGCTGACCATACCCACCTGCCAGGTCGGTAAGTTTTCATGGGCGAGCCACAGCGGGACGAGCGTATTTAACACTGCGATCGCCAGGGTCAGCAGAAGCAGGCCACAGAGCAATAAAAGCACTGGCCGGGTATAGATGGTCATGGATTAAAAACCGTGAGGAAGTTCAGATTTCGTGCGCATCATGCCACTGGCAAAAACAAAGTCAATCCACTGATTTCACCGCCACGCACGATATGTTCCCTGTCGATTTAAAAAACTTATCCTGCTAATGCAACGCCTGCTATAGATATGAATTATGTATCTGTTTTTATTTATTAATGCCCGAAGTGAAAACAAAACGTCAGTCGAAAAATTTCATGATTAAAATAAAAAAAGCCGGGCGCTCCGTCCCGGCTTTATCTCACCCACTGCAACGTTAACTGGCGACGGCCATACCTACGGTCATATGCAAACCATAGAACACACCGCGGCCGATCAGTTCACCTGCGAGGACCAGCACAAAAGCCAGTGACAGGAGCGGCAGCGCGGGTTGATACCCCTTAAGCTGAGGCACAATCCAGCACACCAGTGCCGCCGCCAGCAGGACCACGCGCCAGGCCATCAGCGAGCCGTATGCCGGCACCAGGGCAGATGCCTGCTGAACAGAGCTGTGAATGGTTGCCAGCTCCGCGCCCTGCATCAGGGTGACGACTGCGCTCACCACCAGCGCCAGCAGTGAAACGACAGGCAGCAAACGCATCGCCCAACCGTCAACACCCGCGACGCGCAGCAGCATGAAGCCAAGAAGCGGCCCACCAATAAACAGCGTCAGGAAGAAGCTCATCGGCGTCCAGATGCTGTACCAGGTCGGCACGGTGTCGATGGTGTTATAGACCCGCACCATCATCCACACAAACACCACGCCCAGCACCATCGTGACAATCAGCCACACGCTGCGCAGCCCTGCCGGCAATTTCTTCAGTGCTGCCAGCAGCCAACCCAGCCCACCCACAGCAAAGAAGATCGCCCCGCTGGCGATTTCATTACTGAGTGACGACGCGCCCACCCGGTTCAGGGAGTTGAACGCGCGCATTGGTGAGCCGAGGTGCAGCGTAGAGGCAATAAAGCCAATTCCCATCAGCACCCACAGGCCAAACATACTCAACACTAAACGTTGTTGTTGCTCAGCAGTGAGATTCCCTTTCAGCAGCGCCAGCGCGAGGACAATAAAACCGCCCGCCACACACTGCCCAAAGACCGTGAAGATCATCAGCGGCCATTCATGCCATCCACTTCCCATCTCACACCTCCTTCGGGTTTGCCAGGTAGCCGGTGGTATCCCCTGTCGGGCGGCTGTTGGCGTTAGGTTTAATCACGATGCTTGGCTTCGTGAAGTGCGCGGACGGCAGCGGCGCGACGGCCGCCAGCTGGCCATGTTTTTTACGCAGTTCGTCAATGGGACCGAAATCCAGCGCACGCAGCGGGCAGGACTCCACGCAGATCGGCTTTTTGCCGTCTGCCACGCGGGTGTGGCAGCCGTCGCACTTGGTCATATGCCCTTTGGCGGCGCTGTACTGCGGGGCACCGTACGGACAGGCCATGTGGCAGTAGCGACAGCCGATGCAGACATCTTCATCCACCACCACGAACCCGTCGTCACGCTTGTGCATCGCCCCGCTCGGGCAGACCTTGGTGCAGGCCGGGTCTTCGCAGTGGTTGCAGGCAATCGACAGGTAGTAGGCAAACACGTTCTGGTGCCAGACACCGCTGTCTTCCTGCCAGTCACCGCCCGCGTATTCGTAAATACGGCGGAAGCTGACGTCCGGGGTTAAATCTTTGTAATCCTTGCAGGCGAGCTCGCAGGTTTTGCACCCGGTGCAGCGGCTGGAATCAATAAAAAATCCATACTGGGTTGTCATCGGTTACTCCTTACACCTTTTCAACCTGAACAAGGTTCGTGTGGGACGGGTTGCCCTTCGCCAGTGGCGACGGACGCTGCGTGGTCAGTACGTTAATACTGCCTGCCTGGTCGATGCGATTCGCATCCGGGCTATACCAGGCCCCTTCCCCCAGCGCGACAACGCCAGGCATCATGCGCGGAGACACCTTGGCTTCAATGTGTACCTCACCGCGACCGTTAAAGATGCGCACGCGGTCGCCATTGCTGATCCCACGGGCTTTGGCATCCATCGGGTTAATCCACATCTCCTGACGGCAGGCAGCTTTCAGTACGTCGACGTTGCCATATGTAGAGTGAACACGTGCTTTGTAGTGGAAGCCGGTCAACTGCAGCGGGAATTTCGCGGTCAGCGGATCGTTGTAGTTTTCAAAGCCCGGCGTGTAGATCGGCAGCGGATCGATAACATCCCCTTCCGGCAACTCCCAGGTAGAGGCAATTTTTGCCAGCTCTTCTGAATAAATTTCAATTTTGCCCGATGGCGTGGTCAGCGGATTGGCCTGCGGATCGTCACGGAAAGCTTTGTACGCCACGTGGTGGCCTTCCGGATCACGCTGTTTGTACATCCCCTGCTCACGGAAGGTATCGAAATCCGGGAGGTCAGGGATCGCTTTGCGGGAGAGTTCATGCAGATGGCGCATCCACCCTTCCTGCGTGCGCCCCTCGGTAAATTGCTGCTCAACGCCAAGACGTTTCGCCAGCTCAGAGGTCATCTCATAGATGGTTTTGCACTCAAAGCGAGGTTTAATGGCCTGATCGGTAAAGATGACGTAGGACATGTTGCCGCAGGAGGCATCCAGCGCGAAATCCATCTGCTCAGAGGCCGTGCAGTCCGGGAGAATAATATCGGCATATTTTGCTGAAGAAGTCATGTGGCAGTCGATCACCACAATCATCTCGCACTTCTTGTCATCCTGCAGGATTTCATGGGTGCGGTTAATTTCAGAGTGCTGGTTGATGAGACAGTTTCCGGCGTAGTTCCAGATCATCTTGATCGGGACATCCAGTTTGTCCTTACCCCGCACGCCGTCACGCAGCGCAGTCATTTCCGGGCCGCGTTCAATGGCATCAGTCCACATAAACATGGAGATACTGGTCTGAACCGGGTTTTCCAGCGTCGGCATACGTTCAAACGGCACTTCATAGGAGCCTTCACGCGCACCGGTGTTACCGCCATGAATGCCCACGTTACCCGTCAGAATGGCGAGCATCGAAATGGCACGGGTGGCAATTTCACCGTTCGCATGACGCTGTGGACCCCAGCCCTGACTAATATAGGCCGGTTTAGCCGAGCCAATCTCGCGTGCCAGTTGAACAATACGGTCTACCGGAATTCCCGTGATGGTGGACGCCCATTCCGGCGTTTTGGCAATACCGTCGCTGCCCTGACCGAGAATATAGGCCTTATAGTGGCCATTAGCCGGCGCGCTGGCTGGCAATGTTTTCTCGTCATAACCGACGCAGTATTTATCGAGGAACGGCTGATCGACCAGATTTTCAGTGATCATCACCCATGCCAGCGCGGAGACCAGCGCAGCATCGGTGCCAGGACGAATCGGGATCCACTCATCTTCACGCCCTGCACCGGTGTCGGTATAGCGCGGGTCGATAATAATCATGCGGGCATTCGATTTGGCGCGCGCCTGTTCGAGGTAGTACGTTACCCCGCCACCGCTCATGCGCGTTTCACCCGGGTTGTTGCCGAACAGCACCACCAGCTTACTGTTTTCGATATCAGACGGGCTGTTGCCGTCTGCCCAGCCACCGTAGGTGTAGTTCAGACCAGCGGCAATCTGCGCCGAAGAGTAGTCGCCATAATGGTTCAGATAACCGCCGCAGCAGTTCATCAGACGGGCCACCAGCGTTTTCCCCGGTGGCCAGGAGCGGGTCAGCGTGCCGCCGAGCGTCCCGGTGCCATAGTTCAGATAGATGGATTCGTTGCCGTAGTCTTTGATCAGACGCTGCATGTTCGTCGCGATAATGTCGTAGGCTTCATCCCAGCTAATGCGCTCGAACTTCCCTTCTCCACGCTTGCCAACGCGTTTCATCGGGTACTTCAGGCGGTCCGGGTTATAAACGCGACGACGCATTGAACGGCCGCGTAAGCAGGCGCGGACCTGATGTAACCCCTCGTAGTTATCGTCCCCGGTATTATCGGTTTCGACATATTTAATCTCACCATCCACCACATGCATACGCAGTGGACAACGGCTACCGCAGTTTACGGTACAGGCACTCCACACCACTTTTTCCGGGGTGGCCGGGGACAGTGCATCCGCCGCCGACACCAGACGAGAAAAAGGGAGCGTAAAGGCGCTGCTGGCAACGGCCAGACCACCAATTGCCGTGGTTTTCATCAACCCACGGCGAGTGACCTCGGCAGCCATTAACGCTTCAGGCGCTTTGATTTTCATAGAGACTCACTTTGGTTGCTCACAAAGAAAAGAGAGGCGGCATATGCCGCTATATAGTTTTATATATAACAAATGACTTCGTTATTGGTTTTTTATGCTGACTTTCATTCGGAGGAGTATTACTACTTTGGAGGGAGGGGTTATTGCGTCGTATCAATTCTAAGGTATAAAAAAAGCGCCCTGAGGCGCTTTTTTGTTTCACGTCAAATCATTAACCGATGTACTGCTGGCCTTTCATGTACGGGCGCAGCACTTCAGGGATCTCAATACGACCGTCCGCCTGCTGATAGTTTTCCAGCACGGCAACCAGTGTACGACCGACAGCCAGACCAGAACCGTTCAGGGTATGCACCAGACGGGTTTTCTTGTCAGACTTGCTGCGGCAACGTGCCTGCATACGACGCGCCTGGAAATCCCAGACGTTAGAGCAGGAGGAGATTTCACGGTAGGTATTCTGCGCAGGAACCCAGACTTCCAGGTCGAAGGTTTTGCAGGCACCAAAGCCCATATCACCGGTGCACAGCGCCATACGACGGTACGGCAGCCCCAGCAGCTCCAGCACTTTCTCAGCGTGGCCGGTCATCTCTTCCAGCGCGTCCATCGACTCTTCCGGGCGGACAATCTGCACCATCTCTACTTTGTCGAACTGGTGCATACGGATCAGACCACGGGTGTCGCGACCGTAAGAACCCGCTTCAGAACGGAAGCACGGAGAGTGTGCTGTCAGTTTGATTGGCAGGTCGTCTTCGTCGATGATCTCATCACGCACGAGGTTAGTCAGCGGCACTTCCGCAGTTGGGATCAGCGCGTAGTTGCTGCTGTCAGCTTCCTCGTCCAGCGGACGGGTGTGGAACAGATCGCCGGCAAATTTTGGCAGCTGGCCAGTACCGTACAGCGTATCGTGGTTAACCAGATACGGGACGTAGGTTTCGCTGTAACCGTGCTGCTCGGTGTGCAGATCCAGCATAAACTGCGCCAGAGCGCGATGCAGATGAGCAATCTGGCCTTTCATCACAACGAAGCGAGAACCGGTCAGCTTAACTGCGGCCGCAAAGTCCAGGCCGGCATGCATTTCGCCCAGGGTAACATGATCGCGAACCTCGAAGTCGAACTCGCGAGGCGTACCCCAGCGTTTCACTTCAACGTTGTCGTTTTCATCTTTACCGACAGGTACGCTATCGTCAGGAATGTTCGGGATCGCCAGCGCGATATCACGGATCTCGGCCTGAAGCACGTCCAGCTCCGCTTTCGCCTGATCCAGCTCTTCACCCAGTTTGTTCACTTCCAGGCGTAATGGCTCAATGTCTTCCCCGCGCGCTTTCGCCTGGCCGATGGATTTCGATCGAGAATTACGCTCTGCCTGCAGATTTTCAGTTTGTACCTGCAGAACTTTACGACGCTCTTCAAGAGCGCGCAGCTTATCTACATCCAGCTTAAAGCCCCGGCGTGCCAGTTTTTCAGCGACTGCGTCTGGCTCATTACGCAGCAGATTGGGATCGAGCATGCTTATCCTGTGCTTATCGAATTAAAATAGGAAAATGTGACCACAGCCTGCGGCCACAGGGATACATTGCCAACATTACCGCAACGATCGCACTAACGGTAGCGTTTTATAGGGCTATTTTGATCCTGTCCGGCGAGCCAGGCGAGCTTTTCGCCAATCTTGCCTTCAAGACCTCTGTTTGTGGGGTGATAATAGCGGGTTTGTGCCATCTCCTGCGGGAAATATTCCTCCCCGGCGGCGTAGGCATTGGGTTCGTCGTGGGCGTAGCGGTATTCCTGCCCATACCCCATCTCTTTCATCAGTTTGGTCGGCGCATTGCGCAGATGAACCGGCACGTCATAATCCGGGCGTTCACGAGCGTCGGACATGGCCGCTTTAAAGGCGGTATAGAGAGCGTTACTTTTCGGTGCGCAGGCCAGATAAACAACCGCCTGAGCGATAGCACGCTCGCCTTCAGCAGGCCCGACGCGGGTAAAGCAGTCCCAGGCCGAAATAGCCACCTGCATGGCGCGTGGGTCGGCATTCCCGACATCTTCAGAGGCAATCGCCAGGCAGCGACGGGCCACATACAGCGGATCGCCACCGGCGGTGATAATGCGGGCATACCAGTAAAGCGCCGCATCGGGCGCGCTGCCGCGCACGGACTTATGCAGTGCCGAAATCAGATCGTAAAACCGATCGCCTTTATTGTCGAAACGCGCGCTGCGCTCCCCGGCGATCTCGGTGAGCAACGCCGGTTTCAGTACCCGCTTGCCGGACGCATCCACTTCGGCCATATCGGCCATCATTTCCAGCGTATTGAGTGCCCGGCGGGCGTCGCCGTTAACCAGCTCAGCGATCGCCCGGCGCGTGTCGTCAGGCAGAACGATATCCTGCCCGCCGTAGCCGCGCGCGTTATCGTTCATCGCCTGCGTGAGAACCTGTTCAATATCCTCCACGGTCAGGGATTTGAGCAGGTACACACGTGCACGGGAAAGCAGTGCGGAATTGAGTTCAAACGACGGGTTTTCGGTGGTGGCACCGATGAAGAAAATGGTGCCGTCTTCAATGTGCGGCAGGAAAGCATCCTGCTGGCTTTTATTGAAACGGTGAACTTCGTCAACAAAGAGAATGGTACGTCGCCCGGCATTGCGGTTTTGCCGCGCACGTTCAATCGCCTCGCGGATCTCCTTCACGCCGGACGTGACCGCCGAGATGCGCTCGACATCCGCGTTAGCATAGCGGGCGATAACTTCCGCGAGCGTGGTTTTGCCTGTACCGGGTGGACCCCAAAGGATCATGGAGTGCAGATGCCCGGCCTCAATGGCACGCGGCAAGGGTTTCCCCACAGCCAGCAGGTGTTGCTGGCCGATGTACTGCGCTAAATTTTCTGGCCGCATACGAGCGGCCAGAGGTTGAAACGCATTCTCAGAAAAATCGAGCGACAGATTGCTCACTCATGCCTCTTACTTGTTGCGCTGATCGTCCACCGTTACGCCCTGCGGCGGGGTAAAGGTGAATTTAGACGCGTCAACCGCGCCGTTTTGCTGGGTCTTGAGCTGGTAGCTGCTACGCTGGTCGTCCTGCTCAACCGCACCAAACTGATTAATGGTTCCGTTGG
This sequence comes from Enterobacter sp. PTB, assembly GCF_051130085.1. NCBI lineage: Bacteria > Pseudomonadati > Pseudomonadota > Gammaproteobacteria > Enterobacterales > Enterobacteriaceae > Enterobacter > Enterobacter sp. PTB. Next base: position 176,482 of record NZ_JBDKEE010000005.1, on the reverse strand, counting down.
TGCTCACGTTGATGGTGAACTGTTTCAGGTTGCCATTGCTGCCTTTCGGCGTCAGAACAAACTCATCACCATTCTGTTTGATATTGTACTGCTGCCAGTCGCTGGACTGGTTACGCGCAATCAGCATGAAAGGCGTATTGCTGGTCGCGTCTTTCAGCCAGGTCGCAGTAGCCTGCTCGACAAACGGGTTGTAGAACCACAGGGTCTTACCGTCAGAAACCAGGATGCTCTCATCCGGCTGAGTCATATGCCAGTTAAACAGATTCGGGCGTTTTACCCACAAATCCCCCTGACCTTCCTGCACCGCATTGCCACTGCCGTCAGTCACTTTTTGCGTGAAGCTGGCGTGGAAACTGCTCACTTTATCCAGTCGGCTTTTAAGGTCGCTGGCTGCATCAGCCCAGACGCTGCTGGCGACAAAACTGGTGAGTAATGCACAGGCGATTGCGATTTTTTTCATTGTTATTCCTTAAAATACGTCATCCCAATATGGGGTTCTGCCCTCTATTGTGTACCTGCCCGAAGGCAGGCGACAGAAGAAAATGCTTAATTTTGGCTGATTTACCCTTCTTTGCAATCACTGAAGGTTAATCAAACGGCGGCGGCGCCAGCACCTCACGGTTACCGTTGTGCCCCTGCTCGCTCACAATGCCCTGCGCTTCCATCTGCTCGATGATGCGCGCTGCGCGGTTGTAGCCGATGCGGAACTGACGCTGCACACCCGAGATAGAGGCTTTACGTTTTTCGGTGACGAAGTTAACCGCCTGGTCGAATAACGGATCCAGCTCCTCGCCGCCGTCCAGGCCACCACCGCCGCCTTCGCTTTCGCTGTCGGAGGTAATGCCATCAACATATTGCGGACGACCGCGCGCTTTCCAGTCCTGCACCACGGCGTGAACTTCCTGGTCGCGAACAAATGCGCCGTGAACACGCACCGGAGAGGTAGAGTTCGGGCCAGAGTAAAGCATGTCCCCCATACCCAGCAGCGACTCCGCGCCACCCTGGTCGAGAATAGTACGCGAGTCAATTTTGCTCGATACGGTAAACGCGATACGGGTTGGAATGTTCGCTTTGATCAGACCCGTAATGACGTCCACAGACGGACGCTGCGTCGCCAGAACCAGGTGGATGCCGGCCGCACGCGCTTTCTGCGCGAGACGTGCAATCAGCTCTTCCACTTTTTTACCGACGGTCATCATCAGGTCAGCGAACTCATCCACCAGCACGACGATGTAAGGCAGTTTTTCCAGCACCGGATGTTGTGCATCCATGCTGTCGCCCGGTTTCCAGTAAGGGTCCGGAATCGGACGGCCCATCCGTGCCGCCTCGGCGATTTTCTCGTTATAACCGGCAAGGTTACGCACGCCCAGCGCAGACATCAGCTTGTAGCGACGCTCCATCTCATTAACGCTCCAGCGCAGAGCATTGGCCGCGTCTTTCATGTCGGTAACCACTTCTGTCAGCAGATGCGGGATACCTTCATAGACCGACAGTTCCAGCATTTTCGGGTCGATCATGATGAAACGGACATCTTCCGGCTGCGCTTTATAGAGCATGCTGAGGATCATGGCGTTCACACCGACGGATTTACCGGAGCCGGTGGTACCTGCCACCAGCAGGTGAGGCATTTTTGCCAGATCGGCCACCACCGGCTCGCCCGCAATATCTTTACCCAGAACCACGCTCAGCGGTGACGGGTTATCGCGGAACTTCGCGTTATCCAGGACTTCGCGCAGGTAAACGGTCTGACGTTTCTTATTCGGCAGTTCAAGACCGACGTAAGGTTTACCCGGAATAACCTCTACAACACGCACCGCCACGGTCGACAGAGAACGCGCCAGGTCACGGGAAAGGTTAGAAATACGCGCGGCTTTTACGCCTGGTGCCAGATTAAGTTCGAAGCGAGTGATCACCGGCCCTGGGGAGTAGTTGACCACATCAGCCTTGATACGGAAGTCCGCCAGACGCGCTTCCACCAGACGAGCCATCTGCTCAAGAGCAAAGGTATCGACCGGCTCGACTTCAGCCGGCGGTGGGGTTAACAGATCCAGCGACGGCAGAGGCGTGCTTGGACGCTGCAACGGACGGCTGTCGCCATTACGCATCAGCAGCGGGTGAATGAGACTCTCCTGCGGCTGTGCCTGAGGCTGCTGGAACTGCGGCGGCTGTGGTGGCTGCTGCGGTTGCGCGTAAGCCTGCGGCGCCGGTTGCTGCTGCTGAGCATACGCCTGCGGCGCTGGTTGTTGCGGCTGTGCATACGCCTGCGGTGCCGGTTGTTGCGGCTGTGCATACGCCTGCGGCGCTGTCGCAGTCTGCGGACGCGTCGGTTCAGCGTCCGGCATCACGCTCGGCGTGAACAGCGGCTCGCTCGGGCCATCATCAACCAGATCTTTCATTGGCGAGAATTCAAAATCCGACAGCGAGAACGGATTCGCTCCGGCAGGCTGCTCACCGGCATAACGCTGCTGCTGCGTGGCCGCGAACTGGCGCGCTAATTCCGCCTCAGCCGCGTCATCTTCGTCTTGTGGATGATGCACTTCATGCTGGTATTCTTCGCCATAGCGCTGATGCTGCTGGGCGGCGAACTGGCGCGCCAGTTCATCCTGATGCATTTCATCAACGTCATCTTCATACTCATTCTCGCGCGCTTTTTCCTCAGCCATACGCTGAGAAGGGAGCTTGATACCGTAGGAGGCCAGCTCACGCCGCGTTGGCACGCGGACACGGTTTGGGCGAGGTAACTGCGGGCCAATGCCCTCTTTCACCTGTGGACGTGGCGCACCGCCTGTGGCGAGGCTAAAGACCGGGGCAGCCGCGGCGGCTGCCGCTGTAGCCTGCTTCACGCTTTCAGCAACAGGTGCAACGGCAGGCGTTGGATCAACCGGAGGAACCGAAACAGAAGGTGCTTTGGTTACAGGCTCCTGCACCGGTTCAGGCACAGGCTGATACCAGGCCGCCAGCTGTTCACGCTCGCGGGCACGACGCTCTTCGACCTCTTCAAAATAGTATAATGGCGGACGAGACGGTTTCGCCTCTTCCACCACGTCAGGCTCTGGCTGAGGCGCTACGTATGGCTGTTCAGGTTCAACCGGCTCCGGCACGTACTCCTGATGAGGCTGTGCGGCAGGCTGCGCGTACTGCGGATATCCCTGAGGCTCATATGCCGGCTCCGGCTGATAAGGCTGCTGCCAGGCTTCCTGCTGGACAGGAATATAGCTCTCTGGCTCTGGCGCAATAACCGGCTCAGGCGTATGAACGCCAGGGGCGGTTTGCCATTCCACCTGAGGTTGCTGAATGGCGGATTCAGGTGGTGAAACCGGTGCTGAAGGCATCACCGCATCGGCTGGAGCGGCATACGCCTGTGAAGCCGTAGTAGCGGCGGCCGCTGCAGCGACCGGCTCGGTCACGGAGTGACCATTTAACAGCGGGTCATATTCATCAAACGCTCCCGGCGTGGCACGGTTGCCGGAGAAGAGCACATCGTTTGGATCGACAGCCGCACCGGCTGCACGATATTCAACCTGATCGTCTTCATCCATGCGTTTGCCGGAGAAGAGCGCCGCATCGGTTTTACGGCCTAGCGGGTTTGCAAATTTCTCGGCAACACGCTGACGACGCGCCAGCGCGCCTCGCATAATGCGGGCACGACGAGATTCGCGACGCTGAACGGGAGCATCGTCTTCCTCTTCGTACTCATCTTCATATTCATCTTCGTCAACCCACGTATCGTCGCGACGGGTACGGTTGCTGGCGAAGGTCAGGAGGGTAAGGATAAAGCTGCCAATCTTCTCGGCGATGCTCACCCACGACCAGCCGGTGAACAGCGTCAGTCCTGCCGCCCAGATACAGAGCAACGCAAGCGTGCCACCACTGCTGTGAAGCATGGGCTGTAGCGCAGAGCTCAACAGGCTGCCGATCACCCCGCCAGAGGCGAAATACCAGATATCATCGGCGTTGATAGCCGCCAGCCCACACGAGGTGAGGATCAGCGCCAGTGCGCCAATCAGGCGCAGCGACACCGCGAAATAGTCGATATAGTCATCGTTTTGACGATGGCGCCAGGCAAACCAGCATCCGCCAATGATAATGACGGGAAGGGTGTAGGCCATCACCCCGAAAATGAAGAAGAGCGTATCTGCAAGCCAGGCGCCGGGAACACCGCCTAAGTTATGGATAGGCTCATGCCAGGCGGTTTGTGACCAGCTGGGATCTGAGGGGTTGAAACTGAGTAGGGCTGCCATCAGCCAGACGGCAAAAAGGGCAATAACAATCAGCAAAGCCTCGAGGAGACGACGTCCGCTGCTTAGCTTCGATAATGTGACTTCTTTGTCTTCAGTGTATTCCTGGCTCAAGAAAGGCTCTCCAGGTATCAGGCATATCCTGCCTGTTTGCTAAAACGGACAACAGCGCCGGGTATCCCCGGCACTGTTGCTGTATGGATTAACAGGAGTGTAATCAAACTACACTGATTTTGCACCTGTTCCGTGTTAGCGCGTCTTAATAACCAGACGATTGCTCTGTTTGACTTCTTCCATCACCACATAGGTACGGGTGTCATTCACGCCCGGCAGACGCAGCAGGGTTTCACCCAGCAGCTTACGGTAGGCGGACATATCAGGCACACGGGTTTTCAACAGGTAGTCGAAATCACCGGATACCAGATGACACTCTTGAATTTCTTCAAGTTTTTGTACAGCGGCGTTAAATTGCTCAAACACATCCGGCGCACCACGATTCAGAGTAATCTCAACAAATACCAGAAGTGAGGCATCCAGATAATGCGGGTTCAACAGAGCCGTATAGCCCTGAATGAAACCCTGTCTTTCCAGTCGGCGCACACGCTCAAGGCACGGCGTCGGGGAAAGTCCCACACGTTTTGAAAGCTCGACGTTGGAAATACGCCCATCCTTTTGCAATTCATTAAGAATGTTACGATCGATACGGTCGAGATCTTTGCCAGGGCGCTTCTTGCTATCTACCATTATTATTGTCTCTCTGTATTCCTTCCCTACTCCTGCCTGGACCCTGTGCACATCACTGTTCAGAGCCTGTACCCGTTAGTCATCACATCGCCTGGTTATGTATTAGACGCGATGCGGATTCGGGTTCTGTTGGTAAGAAGACCGTTGCCCGAAGGCAGTCACCGATATCACGTATGGCGTCTGTCCACGCCATGCGTAGATTTCACTGACCCGGTAAAAATGGCATTTACGTGCATGCCTATGCGGCATGCGGTTAACGCGGTTTTTTTTCTTCCTTGAATGTTTTCGCAAAAGCGCAGGGGATTGTCAAAGCAAAACATCGATTTTTAGTACAACATGCCGGATATTCATTACGGCAGGGTATTAATCCTCATTTTATTGCCGTACAAACGAGCGAATTTCGGTGCAAAGCGTGATGTTATAGCGCTTAATTCATCGTCGCTGGCTATTGCACATATCGATATCAAAATTGCTGCGCTCTTTTTTTACGGCAACAAATTCCCTACAATCCAGCCAAATGTCTGCCAACAACAATGGGGATCTCATGGGCACGGCCAAACACAGTAAGCTGCTAATTCTTGGTTCTGGACCTGCGGGATATACCGCGGCGGTCTATGCTGCACGCGCTAACCTGCAACCGGTTCTGATTACCGGCATGGAAAAAGGCGGTCAGCTGACCACCACCACGGAAGTGGAAAACTGGCCAGGCGACCCGAACGACCTGACCGGGCCGCTGCTGATGGAGCGTATGCATGAGCATGCGACGAAATTCGAAACCGAAATTCTGTTCGATCATATCAACAAGGTTGACCTGCAGAACCGTCCGTTCCGTCTGACGGGCGACAGTGGCGAGTACACCTGTGATGCACTGATCATCGCGACCGGCGCTTCTGCTCGTTACCTCGGTCTGCCGTCTGAAGAAGCATTCAAAGGCCGTGGCGTCTCCGCCTGCGCAACCTGCGATGGTTTCTTCTATCGCAACCAGAAAGTGGCGGTTATCGGTGGCGGCAACACTGCCGTGGAAGAAGCCCTTTATCTGGCGAACATCGCCTCTGAAGTGCACCTGATCCACCGTCGTGACACCTTCCGCGCAGAGAAGATCCTGATCAAACGTCTGATGGATAAAGTGGCGAGTGGCAATATCGTGCTGCACACCAACCGTACTCTGGAAGAAGTCACGGGCGATCAGATGGGCGTTGCCGGTCTGCGTATTCGTGATACCCAGAACACCGATAACGTCGAAACGCTGGAAGTGGCGGGTCTGTTTGTGGCGATCGGTCACAGCCCGAACACCGCGATTTTCGAGGGGCAACTGGAGCTGGAAAACGGCTACATCAAAGTGCAATCCGGTATTCACGGCAACGCGACCCAGACCAGCATTCCTGGCGTATTCGCTGCTGGCGATGTGATGGACCATATCTACCGTCAGGCGATCACCTCTGCTGGCACCGGCTGTATGGCCGCGCTGGACGCTGAACGCTACCTCGACGGGCTGGCGGAACAAGGTAAATAATCTTTACAAGTCAGTAACAAACGTAAATAAAGGCGGCGATAAGTCGCCTTTATTGTCTCTCCGTTGTAACATTGCGCTGCCCAACTTCTAATAACGTCACCTGCTAAGTACGCAATGGAAAAAACCCGTCAACAAGAATTAACACGCTGGCTGAAACAGCAAAGCGTTCTTTCCCGCCGCTGGCTAACCATCTCCCGTTTTCTGGGGTTTGTCAGTGGTCTGTTGATTGTTGCCCAGGCATGGCTGCTGGCCCGCATTCTTAATCACATGATCATGGAGAACATTCCGCGCGAAGCGCTCCTGTTGCCCTTTATCGTCCTGATCCTGATTTTTGTTCTTCGTGCCTGGGTGGTCTGGCTGCGTGAGCGCGTGGGTTTTCACGCCGGACAGCATATCCGCTATGAGATCCGCCGTCAGGTGCTTGACCGCCTTCAGGAGGCCGGTCCGGCGTGGATCCAGGGTAAACCCGCGGGAAGCTGGGCGACGCTGATCCTTGAGCAGATTGACGATATGCATGACTACTATGCGCGCTATCTGCCACAGATGGCGCTAGCCGTCTTCGTTCCGTTGCTGATTGTCATCGCCATCTTCCCGGTCAACTGGATGGCAGCGCTGATCCTGCTGGGCACAGCCCCGCTGATCCCGCTGTTTATGGCGCTGGTGGGCATGGGCGCCGCGGACGCTAACCGACGTAACTTTCTGGCTCTGGGTCGCTTAAGCGGCCATTTCCTTGACCGTCTGCGCGGCATGGAAACGTTGCGCATTTTTGGCCGCGGTGAAGCGGAAACTGAAAATATCCGCCTCGCATCGCAGGATTTCCGTCAGCGCACCATGGAAGTGTTACGTCTGGCGTTCCTCTCCTCCGGCGTACTCGAATTCTTTACCTCGCTGTCGATTGCGCTCGTGGCAGTCTACTTTGGCTTCTCGTATCTCGGCGCGCTGGATTTTGGCCACTACGGCACGGCGGTGACCCTTTCAGCCGGTTTCCTTGCGCTGATACTGGCCCCCGAATTTTTCCAGCCGCTTCGCGATCTGGGCACCTTCTATCATGCAAAAGCGCAGGCCGTGGGCGCGGCTGACAGCCTGAAGACGTTTATGGAAACGCCACTGGCGCATCCGGAACGCGGTGACGTGACGCTGAACGCCAAAGAGCCGGTTACCCTTGAAGCGCGTGATTTCTCCATTCTGTCGCCTGAAGGCAACGTGCTGGCAGGCCCGCTTAACTTTACCCTTCCGGCCGGAAAACGTGTGGTGCTCGTAGGCATCAGCGGTTCAGGGAAAAGCTCTCTGCTCAATGCGCTATCGGGTTTTATGGCCTACACCGGATCGCTGCGGATCAACCAAACTGAACTGCGCGATCTCGATCCGCTTGCCTGGCGTAAACAGCTTAGCTGGGTGGGACAAAACCCTCAGCTTCCTGCCGCCACGCTGCGAGACAATGTGCTACTGGCTCGCCCGGATGCGCGTGACGATGAACTGCAATCCGTGCTCGACCGCGCCTGGGTCAGCGAGTTTCTGCCGCAGCTTCCGCAGGGTGTCGATACCGTTGTCGGTGACCAGTCTGCCGGCCTGTCAGTCGGTCAGGCCCAGCGTGTGGCGGTTGCCCGCGCGCTGCTTAACCCATGCCAGCTCATGCTGCTCGACGAGCCAGCAGCGAGCCTTGACGCACACAGTGAGCAACGCGTCATGGATGCCCTGAATGCGGCCTCGCGGCAGCAGACCACCCTGATGGTCACCCATCAGCTGGAAGGTATTGCTGACTGGGATCAGATCTGGGTCATGGAAAATGGTCATATTGTTGAGCAAGGCGATTACGCCTCTCTCGTTGCCGCGCAGGGCCCGTTTGCCACCCTGCTGGCAAACCGTCAGGAGGATATCTGATGCGTGCTCTGCTTCCCTATCTTGCGCTCTATAAACGACATAAATGGATGCTGCTGCTGGGCATTGTGCTGGCGATTGTTACCCTGCTTGCCAGCATCGGTCTGCTTACGCTCTCCGGCTGGTTCTTGTCCGCTTCGGCCGTCGCGGGGTTCGCGGGTTTATACAGCTTTAACTATATGCTTCCTGCGGCAGGCGTTCGCGGCACCGCAATCACGCGTACTGCCGGACGTTATTTTGAGCGTCTGGTCAGCCACGACGCCACTTTCCGCGTGCTACAGCACCTGCGCATTTACACCTTCAGCAAACTGCTACCCCTCTCCCCTGCCGGGCTGGCACGTTTTCGTCAGGGTGAGTTACTCAACCGTGTCGTAGCCGATGTCGACACGCTGGATCACCTTTACCTGCGCGTCATCTCACCCATCGTGGGGGCGTTTGTGGTGATTGTGGTGGTCACGCTGGGGTTGTCGGTTCTGGACGTTCCCGTTGCGCTCACGCTGGGTGGCATCATGCTGCTGACGCTGATTATCCTGCCACCGCTGTTTTATCGTGCAGGTAAATCCACCGGCGAGAACCTGACGCGACTGCGCGGCGACTACCGACAGCAGCTGACATCCTGGCTGCAGGGACAGGCGGAACTGACCATTTTTGGTGCCAGCACGCGTTATCGCAGTCAAATGGAAAGCACTGAGCTGAACTGGCACGAAGCCCAGCGCCGCCAGTCGGAGCTGACGGCATTCTCCCAGGCGCTGATGATGTTAATCGGCGGCGTGGCGGTCATCGCCATGCTGTGGATGGCTTCAGGTGGCGTAGGCGGGAATACCCAGCCCGGCCCTCTGATTGCCCTCTTCGTTTTCTGCGCCCTGGCCGCATTTGAAGCGCTGGCCCCGGTGACGGGCGCCTTCCAGCATCTTGGACAGGTCATCGCTTCTGCCCTGCGCATCACCCAGATTGCCGAGCAGGAGCCGGAGGTTACATTCAGCGGCGCTCAGACCGCCGTGCCGGTGCAGGTTGCGCTGACCCTGGATAACGTCACCTTTGCCTATGAAAAACAGGCGCAGAACGCGCTGGAAGGGATCACGCTGTCTGTTAAAGCAGGCCAGCGGATTGCGCTCCTCGGTCGTACCGGTTGCGGTAAATCCACCCTTCTTCAGCTACTGACCCGTGCCTGGGATCCGCAGCACGGTCAGATTCAGTTTAACGATACGCCGCTGACCGACTTCAGCGAACAGACGCTGCGCAAGACCGTGAGCGTGGTTCCGCAGCGCGTGCACCTCTTCAGCGCGACGCTGCGTGATAACCTGCTGCTCGCGGCACCTCAGGCCTCCGACGATGATCTGCGCGCCATGCTGGAGCAGGTTGGGCTGCAAAAACTGCTTGAGAACGACGGGCTGAACGGCTGGCTCGGGGAAGGCGGTCGTCAGCTCTCCGGCGGCGAGTTGCGCCGTCTGGCGATTGCACGCGCGTTGTTGCACGATGCGCCACTGATGCTGCTTGATGAACCCACCGAAGGGCTGGATGCAACAACCGAGAGCCAAATCCTTGATTTACTGGCCCATGTTATGACCGGAAAAACCGTGCTGATGGTCACCCACCGCCTGCGCGGGCTGGCGAGTTTTGATCAGATAATTGTGATGGACAACGGACATATTATTGAGCAAGGTAGTCACACAGAACTGTTGGCGAAACAGGGTCGCTACTACCAGTTTAAACAGCGTCTGTAGACTATATTTGTACCGATCCTAACTCGCGTATTGGAGTTCTGCTGTCATGCGCCTGGTCCAGCTTTCTCGTCATAACATCGCGTTCCCTTCGCCGGAGGGAGCGCTGCGTGAACCTAATGGGCTGCTGGCCCTTGGCGGCGACCTCAGTCCTGCGCGGCTTTTGATGGCTTACCAGCGCGGCATTTTCCCGTGGTTTTCACCCGGCGACCCGATTTTATGGTGGTCGCCCGATCCCCGTGCCGTGCTGTGGCCGGCGCAGTTTCACCTGAGCCGCAGCATGAAGCGTTTCCATGCGAAATCACCCTACCGCGTCACCCTGAATCATGCCTTCGGTCAGGTCATTGAAGGCTGTGCCGAAGACCGTCATGAAGGAACCTGGATCACCCGCGATATCATTACCGCCTATCACCAGCTGCACGAGCTGGGTTTCGCGCACTCCATTGAAGTCTGGCAAGACGGTGAACTCGTCGGCGGGATGTATGGCGTTGCGCAGGGGACGCTGTTTTGCGGCGAATCGATGTTCTCCCGTGCCGTGAATGCCTCGAAAACCGCGCTGCTGATCTTCTGCCAGGAGTTTGCCCAGCGCGGCGGAAAACTGATGGATTGCCAGGTCCTCAATGAGCATACTGCCTCGCTCGGCGCGGTTGACATCCCCCGCCGCCACTACATAGAACATCTGGACGTTTGCCGTCAGGAGAAGCTCCCGCGAGACTTCTGGGTACCAAGAACGCTCTTTATGCCCAATGCCTAAATGTTTTCCGCATATTTTTTGTGAGGGTGTTATAATTATGCCGCAGAGTAGGTTCTGCCTGTTGCCTCGCCGCCGTTTGGGTCCTCCGCTTCAGATAACGTCCTGACGTTTATCCTGTTGTATCCCCTTTACGAATGCGCTTTCCGTTCGGTTGTACCGTGACGCTTGGGCAATGCGCCGAAACTATTTTGCTGCGTTTTAAACGCGCAATTCTTTACTTAATTGATGAATTTCGGCATTATCTTGCCGGTTCAAAACTTGGTAGTGATACCCCAGAGGATTAGATGGCCAAAGAAGACAATATTGAAATGCAGGGTACCGTACTTGATACGTTGCCTAACACCATGTTTCGCGTAGAGCTGGAAAACGGTCACGTGGTAACTGCGCACATCTCCGGTAAAATGCGCAAAAACTATATCCGCATTTTAACGGGCGACAAAGTGACTGTTGAACTGACCCCGTACGACCTGAGCAAAGGCCGCATTGTCTTCCGTAGTCGCTAATTGTTTTCGCCTGTAATGGCAGATGAATATATAAAGGTCGGGTTAACCCCGGCCTTTTTTATTTAACGGTTTAATGCCGGGCAGGAAGATGTATTGTCATGCGGGGCTGCGCCGGCGTGATTAAATCCCCGGCCATGGAATGCGCCATCTCATGCAGCAATCCCGTCAGGTACGGCAGCATATCCCGATCAAAATGGGACACCAGCAGCACGTGGTTTACTGCCCGGCAGTAGTCGCACTTTGTTTCGGTATCTTCCAGAAGCCACGCTTTTTGTCGCGGTGGTTCAGCGTCCTCCTCAAATTCCACTATCTGAAAATCACGCATTGATTCTGTGAGTCCGCTTTTGACTTCTTCCAGATACGCGCCTAAACAGCGGCACACGGGCTGCGTTTGCGGGTGGGCGTTGCAGTCCAGCAGAATTTCGGTGAGCAGCATGCAGCGCCCGGCCAGGGTCGGGAGATCGGGGTTGAGGGAGAGTTCGCTGTAGAGCTGGGAGAAAGAGTTTTCTGTATTCATTGGGTAATACCTTCACACACGTTGAGTTACCACCGCAGGAAACGCCAGATTCGCTGGCGGCGGACGAAAAGGAATTGGCGTACCAGTGTGTGTGCTACTGGCGCTTCAAAAGAAGCTTCCGATTCGCCCGCCAGATGCAGAATTATACCCTTTTCCTTAGGGCGAACGAAGCCTGCAGCAATGGTGCTGCTCACACACTTTCAGGACGCCAATCCTGACACCTGATTTTGCAGGTGCGCCGCCATTCTAGGACTGTGAATTTATACAGCAATGAGTGAGATGAAAATATGGAAAGCGCCTCGCAAAGTTTCGGTGCGGGCAGGGATAAAAAAACCGGGCAGTGAGTTGCCCGGTTTTTAAGACTAATGCAGGAAATTAGTGAGCCGCTTCCGGCTTGTGTTTCTGCGCACTCTGGAAATCGTACGTCAGCTCATTCTTCTCCTGGTCCAGCGCGACCGTCACCTGACCGCCGTCTACCAGCAAGCCAAACAGCAGCTCGTTCGCCAGCGGTTTCTTCAGGTTGTCCTGAATCACACGCGCCATTGGACGGGCACCCATCGCACGGTCGTAGCCTTTCTCAGCCAGCCAGTTGCGGGCCTCCTGGCTCACTTCCAGCGACACGCCTTTCTGATCCAGCTGAACCTGCAGTTCGACGATGAACTTATCCACTACCTGATGGATAACCTCGGTAGAGAGGTGATCGAACCAGATGATGTTGTCCAGACGGTTACGGAACTCCGGCGTAAAGATCTTCTTGATCTCTTCCATCGCATCGGTGCTGTTATCCTGATGGATAAGGCCGATAGATTTACGCTCCGTTTCACGTACACCGGCGTTGGTGGTCATCACCAGCACTACGTTGCGGAAGTCCGCCTTGCGCCCGTTGTTATCGGTCAGCGTCCCGTTGTCCATCACCTGCAGCAGGATGTTGAACACGTCCGGGTGCGCTTTCTCGATTTCATCGAGCAGCAGTACCGCGTGCGGATGCTTGATCACCGCGTCGGTTAACAGACCGCCCTGATCAAAGCCCACATAGCCCGGAGGCGCACCAATCAAACGGCTGACGGTGTGACGCTCCATGTACTCGGACATATCAAAACGCAGCAGCTCAATGCCCAGCGCTTTGGAAAGCTGAACCGTTACCTCGGTTTTCCCCACACCGGTCGGACCGGCGAACAGGAAGGAACCGACAGGCTTATGTTCATGCCCCAGTCCGGCACGGGCCATCTTGATGGCTTCGGTTAACGCCTCAATGGCTTTATCCTGCCCAAAGACCAGCATTTTCAGGCGATTGCCAAGGGTGCGCAGCGTGTCGCGGTCGCTCTGAGAAACGCTCTTCTCAGGGATACGCGCGATACGGGCCACCACGGTCTCGATATCCGCCACGTTAACGGTTTTCTTACGCTTGCTGGCTGGCATCAGACGCGCACGCGCCCCTGCCTCATCAATCACGTCAATAGCCTTATCCGGCAGATGACGATCGTTGATGTATTTCACCGCCAGCTCCACCGCCGCACGCACCGCTTTGGCGGTATAACGCACATCGTGGTGCGCTTCGTACTTCGGTTTCAGACCGTTGATGATCTGCACGGTTTCTTCAACAGAGGGTTCAGTCACATCGATTTTCTGGAAACGACGCGCCAGGGCACGATCTTTCTCAAAGATGTTGCTGAACTCCTGATACGTTGTGGAACCAATCACGCGGATCTTACCGCTGGAGAGCAGCGGTTTGATCAGGTTAGCGGCATCCACCTGGCCACCCGAGGCCGCACCGGCACCGATGATGGTGTGGATCTCATCGATAAACAGAATGCTGTTGGTGTCCTGCTCGAGCTGTTTCAAAAGCGCCTTAAAGCGTTTTTCAAAATCGCCGCGGTATTTAGTGCCCGCCAGCAGCGAGCCAATATCCAGCGAGTAGATGGTGCAATCGGCAATCACTTCCGGTACGTCGCCCTGCACAATACGCCAGGCGAGCCCCTCGGCAATCGCGGTTTTACCGACGCCGGATTCACCCACCAGCAGCGGGTTGTTCTTGCGGCGACGGCACAATACCTGGATCGCGCGCTCCAGCTCTTTATCGCGACCAATCAGCGGGTCGATACCGCCAACGCGAGCAAGCTGGTTGAGATTGGTGGTGAAGTTTTCCATACGATCCTCCCCGCCTGCTTGCTCTTCATTGTTATTGACCTGATTGCTGGAATCCGATGCCTGGTTCGGCTCGTCTTTACGCGTTCCGTGAGAGATAAAGTTAACCACGTCGAGTCGGCTGACTTCGTGTTTGCGCAGCAGGTAGGCTGCCTGTGACTCCTGCTCGCTGAAGATGGCGACCAGCACATTTGCGCCCGTCACTTCGCTACGTCCGGAAGACTGGACGTGGAAGACCGCACGCTGCAACACGCGCTGGAAGCTGAGCGTCGGCTGCGTGTCGCGCTCTTCTTCACTGGCTGGCAGCACCGGTGTGGTTTGTTCGATGAAGGCTTCGAGTTCCTGACGTAGCGCCACCAGATCCACGGAGCAGGCTTCCAGCGCTTCGCGGGCAGATGGGTTGCTAAGCAGTGCGAGCAGTAAATGCTCGACGGTCATAAACTCATGTCGGTGCTCACGCGCTCTGGCGAAAGCCATATTTAAACTGAGTTCCAGTTCTTGATTGAGCATAGGCACCTCCCCCAAATTTTATGCCTTATCAGGCCTTTTCCAGCGTACACAGCAACGGATGCTCGTTCTCCCTCGCATAATCGTTCACCATCGCGACTTTGGTCTCCGCCACTTCGGCGGTAAAGATGCCGCAGATAGCTTTGCCACGATAATGAACGGTAAGCATCAGTTGCGTTGCACGTTCTACATCATAAGAAAAGAACTTTTGTAGCACGTCAATAACAAATTCCATCGGCGTGTAATCATCGTTCATTAACATAACTTTATACATAGATGGCGGTTTTAGCGCGTCACGCACTTTATCTTCCGCCAGCTGGTCAAAATCCAGCCAGTCGTTGGTCTTACCCATTTTGCATAACCACTTTGAATCTACCTCAGATGTTAGATAACAATCATCTATTACTGTCATCCGCGATGTCTGTCACAAACTGTTGCAATAGCGTTAACTGCTTCAAACTTTGGTTGATTATTGTCCCATCTCAAGCGCCAAACGCTTGACGACTTCTTTCGTTTCTCTAAATTGTACAAGCGTGAGATGGCGAGGTTTTGAACAGCCCCCACTCCACCACCGGTTCATTCCATCTTAACTTATAAGATTTACGAAGGATGTCGAAGCATGGAAATGGGTACTGTTAAGTGGTTCAACAACGCCAAAGGGTTTGGCTTCATCTGCCCCGAAGGCGGCGGCGAGGATATCTTCGCTCACTATTCCACCATTCAGATGGATGGTTACAGAACGCTCAAAGCCGGGCAGTCCGTCCGGTTCGATGTACACCAGGGACCAAAAGGCAATCATGCAAGCCTGATCGTACCCATTGAAGCAGAAACGGTCGCATAGCTCTCTGTTTTATTGTGTACATCCCGCCGTCAAAATGCCAGCCCGATCGGCTGGCATTTTTATTTTCAGCCTATTCGCGAGCCAACGCATCCACAGGATCCAGACGCGCCGCATTGCGGGCAGGCAGCCAGCCAAACAAAATGCCGGTAAAAGTCGAACACAAAAATGCGGTAAGAATGGCCACCGGCGAGAAACCAATCTCCCAGCCGGGTAAAAAAAGCTGCAGAGCAAACGCGATCATCATCGACAGCGCAATGCCCATCGCGCCGCCCACCAGACACACCAGCACCGCTTCAATCAAAAATTGCTGCAGCACATCGCTGGCTCTGGCACCGACGGCCATGCGGATGCCAATCTCCCGGGTACGTTCCGTGACCGATACCAGCATGATATTCATCACCCCGATACCGCCAACCACCAGCGAGATCACCGCCACCAGCGTCAGGAACAGCTGAAGAGTACGTGTGGTCTTTTCCGCCGTTTTCAAGAGACCGTCCATATTCCAGGTGAAGAAATCTTTCTTCCCGTGACGCAACGTCAGCAGCCGTTCCAGCTGTTGCTCGGCCTGCGCGCTGTCGTAGCCCTCCTTCACGCGAACGGTGATGGAGTTCAGCCAGGACTGCCCCATAATCCGCCCGGAGATAGTGGTATAGGGCAGCCAGACGCGCAGGATCTTGCTGCTGCCAAACATCGACTGTTTCTCTTCCGCCACGCCAATCACCGTCGCAGGCATGTTTCCGACCAGGATAACCTCGCCCACCACGTTGGTTTTATTGGGGAAGAGCTGCCGGCGCGAGTTGGCATCAAGCACCACCACCTGCGCCCGGCCCGCTAACTGCTCGGCATTGAAGGTGGCACCTTCGCTGAAGGTCATGCCATAGACGTTAAAGTAATCGCCGCTGACGCCGTTGGCGCTGGCAGCAACGTCAACATTGCCTACCCGCAGACGGAGGTTTTGCGAGACCGCCGGCGTGGCCGAATTCACCCACGGCTGCTTCTGGATAGCCGCCAGATCGTCATACTTCAGTGCCTGCTGATACTGCGGCTCGTCATCGCCAAAATCTTTGCCGGGATAGACATCAATGGTGTTGGTCCCGATGGCCCGAATATCCGCCAGCACCAGCTGTTTGGCCGCGTCGCCCACGACCACAATCGACACCACCGAGGCGATACCAATGATGATGCCCAGCATGGTCAACAGGGTGCGCATTTTATTGGCAGCCATCGCCAGCCAGGCCATGGTCAGCGCCTCACGAAACCCGCTGGAAAATTGTCCCCAGCCGGTTGACGCCGGCAGGACTTCTTTCGGCGCCGCCGCCCGGGCGTGTCGCGCCGGCGGGTTGCTGACCAGCTCTCCGTCGCGGATCTCAATGATGCGCTCGGCCTGCGCAGCCACCTGCGGATCGTGGGTAACGATGATGACCGTATGCCCCTGATCGCGAAGCTGGTGAAGGATCGCCATCACCTCTTCACCCGAATGGCTGTCGAGCGCCCCGGTCGGTTCATCTGCGAGGATCACCTGACCGCCGTTCATCAGCGCGCGTGCGATACTGACACGCTGCTGCTGGCCGCCGGAGAGCTGCGAGGGCTGGTACTCCACCCGCTCCGCCAGCCCCAGACGCGTCAGCAGCATCTGGGCGCGCTCAAGGCGTTTTTTCCGCTCGACGCCGGCATAGACCGCCGGCACTTCGACGTTCTGCGCCGCCGTCAGGTGAGAGAGCAGATGGTAACGCTGGAAGATAAAACCGAAATGTTCCCGCCGCAGTATTGCCAGCGCGTCACCGTCCAGCGTGGAAACATCCATTCCGGCCACCCGATAGGTGCCGCTGGTGGGTCTGTCCAGACAGCCGAGAATATTCATCAGCGTCGATTTACCGGAGCCGGACGCACCGACAATCGCCACCATCTCGCCCGCTTCGACGCGCAGGGTGATCCCCTTCAGCACCTCAACCGGGCCATCACCCGACGGATAGCTGCGACGAATGTCATTCAGCTCAAGCAACGCCGTCATTTAGCGGCTCCGGGCAGGCTTTCGCTGGTGACAACCTCCTCACCCTCTTCCAGCCCTTTAACCACCACCACGTCGGTGTCATTACGCGCACCAATGACCACTTCTCGCTCACGCGTTTCGCCGTTGCGCAGCACTTTCACTTTATAGCGGCTCTCGCCGGTGGATTCACCCAGCGCAGAGAGAGGAATGGTGAGCACATTTTTCACGCCGGTAAGCTGAATGTGCACCTGTGCGGTCATATCCAGACGCAACACGCCCTGCGGGTTAGGTACTTCGAAGCGCGCATAGTAGAAGATGGCATCGTTCACTTTTTCCGGCGTCGGCAGAATGTCTTTTAGCGCGCCTTCATAACGCGTCTGAGGATCGCCGAGGACGGTAAACCAGGCTTTCTGCCCCGGCTTCAGATGAATAACATCCGCCTCTGAGACCTGAGCTTTCACCAGCATGGTGCTCATGTCTGCCAGGGTCAGAATGTTGGGCGCCTGCTGCGCCGCAATCACCGTTTGCCCCTGCAGCGTGGTAATTTGAGTCACTTCCCCGGCCATGGGCGCCACAATCTGCGTATAGTCGAGGTTGGTTTTGGCCGTATCCAGCGAGGCCTGGTTGCGCTTGATCTGCGCATCGATAGTCCCGATCTGCGCCTGCTTAACCGCCAGCTCGGTGGCGGCCGTGTCTAAATCTTGTTTCGAGATGGCCTGCGTTTTGGCCAGCGCCTGCTGACGCGTTAACGTCACCTGGGCCAGGTTACGCTCAGCCTGCGCCTGTGCACGCTGGGCATGCAGTTCCATGAGCGTGGCTTCCACCTCACGGATCTGGTTTTGCGCCTGCTCAGGATCGATAACGCCCAGCAGCTGGCCTTTTTTCACCTTGTCGCCAATCTCAACCGACAGCGTTTTCAACTGACCGCTTACCTGTGCACCCACGTCAACCTTGCGCAGGGCATCCAGTTTTCCCGTCGCCAGCACGTTTTGCTGCAGCTCGCCCGGACGGACAATCAGTGTTTGATACTGTGGTACAGGGGCATTCAGGATCTGCCATAGCCAGAACCCTCCCCCGATAACAATTACCGCCAGCAGCAGAAACCACGTTCTGCGTTTTCCCTTGAGGTTCATAAATATTCCAAATAAATGTTCTGGCAATTATAAACGTTGATTCTATCTAAACGACTCCTCAACGAAACCCCCGCGCACCGAAATCGCCTCAATTTGTTGATGAGATGTTGAAATTTCGCCTGCTGAAATAGAGCCCTTCCTTCAGAAGCAGGATCTAACATGTCTTCCATCGTCGATACACTTTTTTCTCATCAGCCCCAGCCTAAATCCGGCTGGCAGCTCTTCAATAATCTGGCCTTCGGGAAGATCACACCGGGGCTGGCATGGCAAAACCCCGCTTATCGACGTAAGTTCATGCTCCGTTCGCTGATGACACCGTTCAGCACCACGCGTCTGCTGTCAGAGCTGGCAAAGCAGCCGCGCCTGATGCAAATGTTGCAGGTGCAGCCGGGGCTGCCGTGCCGCCTGCACCGCCCGTGGTTAACGGTGGACATGGATCGCCGACAGGCGCTGGAATCGCTAACCTGGCACTACCAGACCATGACGCGCCAGCTTCCGGCAACGCTGGTCAAGGGTTACCTTTCACCGCAGGGGGCAACCCTGCTGACCCTGACCGGAAAAGACGAACAGCAGTTTACTGTGCGCCTGTGCGCCGACGCCTTCATGGATAAAGAGGGTGAAGCCACCCTCGTCTTTTGTAACCATCAGAATACCGTGCTGGCGGAAATGACCTTCACGCTGTGCCCGTTTGAAGGAAAAACAACGCTGTTCATCGGCGGCCTGCAGGGGGCAAAAGCACATGTTCCACATGAACTGATCCAGGGGGCGACCAAAGCATGTCACGGCCTGTTCCCGAAACGCCTGCTGGTTGAAACGGCAATGACGCTTGGCGCAGCTTTCCCGGTTGAGCATATTGTCGCGGTGAGTAACGCCACGCATATCTACCGCAGCTGGCGTTACCGCAAGAAAAAAGAGGGAAAACTGCTGGCCGATTATGACAGCTTCTGGCTCTCCCTCGGCGGGCAAAAACAGGATAACGGCCACTTCATGCTGCCGCTCGCCATGCCCCGTAAGCCGATGGACGAGATTGCGAGCAAAAAGCGCGCTGAGTACCGCCGCCGCTATGCGCTACTGGACAGCCTGACGCAACACGTCACGCAGGCGACCCGCGCTTAATCCGCTTTCCCGCGTGCCAGCCACAGCACGCGGGAGAACATCTTGCGCAGCAGCGTCGGCACGGACTCCACGCCACGTCTCCCCGCTTCCGTCGCCACCTCAATCGCTAAATCAGGTTTTGAAGAGCGGTGGATGGCTTTGGCAATCACGCGCCGCATGTTCATTGGCACATCCACCGGCACCATCGCAATCCGGTGGAACACGTCGTCGAACCCCTGACGGTACATAAAGTGCTCCATGTCCATGGCCGGCAGCATGGTTAGGTGGTCGCGCTCTTCTTCGCGCTCATTATTCAGCAGGCCACGCACGGTCGCGGCATATTTTTTCCCCGCTTCGTCACCATCCACCAGCACATGCCATTCAATGCCCATCCGCCGGGCGAATTTGATCAGCGGCTTGATCCCCGACTGGGCAAATTCGATAACCTTGATACCTTCGGCATCAAAATGGTGTCCGCACTGACGCGCCAGTTCGTTGATAACCCAGGTTTCCGTTTCTCCCTCAACCAGCAGCCAACAGCGGGCGAACAGCGACGACGCACGATTAAAGCGGATGTGGAACGAGATACGGCGCCCCTCTTCCGCATTCATCCCGCCCGGCCCGAGGCGATAGGCGGTGACGCGGGAAGACTCACGTACCAGACGGCAGACGTGCTCAACCGGGGTCAGCGACAATAACTCGCCGGAATTGGTGGTGGTCACGCGCTGCAGCGGCAGCAGATTCAACAGGTGCCACGCCACCGAGAGCATGATCGGGTGCAGGCGCGTTTCCGGGTCTTCCACCAGCAGCAGCGGGCGGGCGTCACGGTCGAGACGAACGGTGCCCTTGGCCTGCAAGAGCGTCGAAAACAGCCCCAGCAAAATCACCCGATGGGTACGGCCACCGGGCCTGTCGATCATCCGGTTAATGATATCGAGGTAACGCCAGCTGCGTTGTTCATCGTGAGAGCGGCGGCGCATCAGACGATGACGCGACTCCGACGTCCCCTGCTCGGAAAAATAGTGTTCCAGCAGTTGTACCATTGCCGACAACCCCTGGCGGATTTGACCATCGGTCAGATTTTGCGGACGCGCCACCAGCTCTCGCGCCAGGAAATCCAGCTCGCGGGCGGTCACTTCCACTTCCGGCATATTTGGTACAGTGCCGTTGCGGATCCGCCGCATAAAACGCGCATCACGCAGGCGCAACACCGGCATCAGGCGAATCAGGTGGCGAGCTAGGTCGTCGATGTCATCCAGCGGAATGGGGTTGGCTTTCTCATCGAGGAAATCACGCAGGGTTAATACGCCCTCGTTTTCTGCCATCTCACCTTCCAGCCGGTAGAAAATTCGGTGGAAACCGTCGTCGCACGGGACCCAGCAGGGTGATAACGGCCGGAAGCGACGCACGCGGTGACGCCCCGGCTCGGATTCGCGGAACGTCAGAATAATGTGCAGGTGTTTTTCGCGGCCATTCACATCGCCGGGAGGAAACCAGAAATCATCATGGGCAAAATGATACAGATCGTCTTCGGGCGAAAGCAGCAGCGTCAGCGCATCCAGCAGGCTGGACTTACCCCACGCGTTCTCACCGATCAGGACGTTGTTCTGCTCAAGCTGCAGCGACAGGCGGTTAATACCGCGGAACCCAACAATTTCCACACGTTCGAGAAGCATAAATCCCCCGCGAGATGATCACTTTTTCCTTTAAGTTATCAGCAGTATAGCGGCAGGAACTTTGACACGACAGCACAACCTTCGTGCTGTAGAGAATTGGTCTATGCTCTATTTACCGTCGATTTGAACAAGGAATGACATCACGTTGCCATAAATCAAATTAACCGAATTAATTTTAGTGGCGAAGGGATGTTTTTGTTTTTAAAATAATGGCTCTTTGAGTCGTCATCCCTTTTTTGACGATATCCCGCACGCAGGAACGCGTGTGAAGTTTATTATTGAGGTGGTTATGTTTAGAAAATTAGCAGCAGAATGCTTTGGTACATTCTGGCTGGTGTTTGGTGGCTGCGGTAGCGCCGTTCTGGCAGCAGCATTTCCGGAATTAGGTATTGGTTTTGTCGGCGTTGCGCTGGCATTCGGTTTAACCGTATTAACCATGGCGTTTGCCGTGGGTCATATTTCCGGTGGTCATTTTAACCCGGCGGTGACATTAGGTTTATGGGCGGGCGGTCGTTTCCCTGCTAAAGAAGTCATTGGTTATATTGTGGCCCAGGTTGTTGGCGGGATTATTGCTGCAGCGGTTCTGTACGTTATTGCCAGCGGTAAAGCCGGCTTTGACGCCGCCGCAAGCGGCTTCGCCTCAAACGGTTTCGGCGAACACTCCCCTGGCGGTTACTCCATGCTCTCTGCCATCGTGATTGAAATTGTGCTGACCGCAGGCTTCCTGCTGGTGATCCACGGCGCAACCGACAAACACGCCCCGGCGGGCTTTGCACCTATTGCCATTGGTCTGGCGCTGACGCTTATCCACCTGATCTCTATTCCGGTCACCAACACCTCCGTAAACCCGGCGCGCAGTACTGCCGTCGCAATTTTCCAGGGCGGCTGGGCGCTTGAGCAGCTGTGGCTGTTCTGGGTAATGCCAATCATCGGCGGTATTCTGGGCGGCGTGCTGTATCGCACCCTGCTGGAAAAACGCGATTAATTGCGTGTGCAGTCGGGTAGCACTTACGCTTACCCGACCTGCATGACAACACTCAGGCCGGGTCAGGCGTTGCTGCCACCCGGCTTTTTTGTTGCTCCTTTACCTGACAACGTTTATTGGGTAGTGTCTCTGGCGCTTAACAGATATTCACAAGGACCCGTTGTTCATGTTTTCAGGACTCCTCATCATTCTGCTGCCTCTGATTGTGGGCTACCTTATCCCGCTGCATCGCGAATCCGCGTTACGGCTTATCAACCGTTTTCTGAGCTGGATTGTCTACGTCATTCTTTTCTTTATGGGGATAAGCCTGGCGTTTCTGGATAATCTGGCCACCAATCTGCTGGCGATCCTGCATTATTCTGTCGTCACCTGCGCCGTTATTTTGCTGTGCAATATTGCCGCACTTTTCTGGCTTGAGCGCACTATTCCGTGGAAAAATCACCACCATCAGGAAAAACTGCCGTCACGAATTGCAATGGCGCTGGAATCTTTAAAATTATGCGGCGTCGTGGTGCTGGGTTTTGTTCTTGGGTTAAGCGGATGGAATTATTTACAGCACGCGACGGAAGCCAGTGAATATACCCTCATTTTCCTGCTGTTCCTTATCGGTATTCAGCTGCGAAATAATGGCATGACGTTGAAACAGATTGTCCTTAATCGCCGTGGAATGATCGTCGCGGTTATCGTCGTCATTAGCTCACTGGTGGCGGGCGTGATTAACGCTTTTATTCTCGGCCTGCCGTTAAAAACCGGTCTGGCAATGGCCTCCGGATTTGGCTGGTATTCCCTTTCCGGTATTCTGCTGACCGAATCGTTCGGTCCGGTCATCGGGAGCGCCGCCTTCTTTAACGACCTGGCGCGGGAATTAATTGCCATTATGCTGATCCCGGGCCTGGTGCGCCGCAGTCGCTCGACCGCACTGGGGCTGTGTGGCGCCACGTCGATGGACTTTACCCTGCCGGTTCTGCAGCGTTCAGGTGGGCTGGAGATGGTGCCTGCCGCCATCGTACACGGCTTTATTTTGAGCCTGCTGGTTCCCGTTCTGATGGCGTTTTTCTCCGCCTGATACTCCTCTGGCGGTAGGCTTTCTGCCGCCAAAATTGCGCTAAATCAATCTCCCTCTATTTTGTAGAAGAAAGCCCTTTTCACCGTTCAGTCACAGGCATAACCTCAAACATGTATATCAAATATAACTTTAACAGGTGTGATTATGTTTTGTGTGCAATGTGAACAAACCATCCGTACCCCGGCAGGCAATGGCTGCTCTTATGCGCAAGGTATGTGCGGCAAAACCGCAGAAACATCAGACCTGCAGGATCTGCTGATTGCCGCCCTGCAAGGCCTTTCCGCATGGGCATTCAAGGCCCGCGAATATGGCATTATTGACCACTATGTAGACAGTTTCGCCCCCCGCGCCTTTTTCTCCACGCTGACTAACGTTAACTTTGATTCCCCGCGCATCGTCGGCTATGCCCGCGAAGCAATTGCGTTGCGTGAAGCGCTGAAAGCGCAGTGCCTGAGCGCCGATGCCAACGCACGGGTAGAAAACCCAATGGCAGACCTGCAGCTGGTAAGCGACGACCTGGGCGAGCTGCAGCGTCAGGCAGCAGAATTCACCCCCAATAAAGACAAAGCGGCGATTGGCGAGAACATTCTCGGCCTGCGTCTGCTCTGCCTGTACGGCCTGAAAGGGGCCGCGGCCTATATGGAACACGCGCACGTCCTGGGCCAGTACGATAACGCTATCTATGCTCAGTACCACAAAATCATGGCGTGGCTGGGTACCTGGCCTGCCGAGATGAATCCGCTGCTCGAATGTTCAATGGAAATCGGCCAGATGAACTTCAACGTGATGCGTATTCTGGATGCCGGTGAAACCCGCACCTACGGCCACCCAACGCCGACGCAGGTTAACATTAAAGCGACCGAAGGCAAGTGCATCCTGATCTCCGGCCATGACCTGAAAGACCTCTATAACCTGCTGAAGCAGACCGAAGGCACGGGCGTTAACGTCTATACCCACGGCGAAATGCTGCCCGCACACGGCTACCCGGAACTGCGTAAATTTAAACACCTGGTCGGGAACTACGGCAGCGGCTGGCAGAACCAGCAGGTTGAGTTCGCCCGTTTCCCGGGCCCCATCGTGATGACCTCTAACTGCATCATCGACCCCACCGTTGGCGCGTATGACGACCGCATCTGGACCCGCAGCATCGTTGGCTGGCCGGGTGTGAGCCACCTGGAAGGGGATGATTTCGGCCCGGTCATCGCCCAGGCGCAGCAGATGGGTGGCTTCCCGTACAGCGAAATCGAACATCTGATCACCGTCGGCTTTGGTCGTGAAACCCTGCTCGGTGCCGCGGATTCACTGATTGACCTCGTGAGCCGTGAAAAACTGCGCCATATCTTCCTGATTGGCGGCTGTGACGGCGCGCGCGGTGAGCGTAACTACTTCACCGATTTCGCCACCAGCGTACCGGAAGATTGCCTGATCCTGACGCTGGCGTGCGGTAAATACCGTTTCAACAAGCTGGACTTCGGCAACATCGAAGGTTTGCCACGTCTGGTCGATGCGGGTCAGTGTAACGATGCCTACTCTGCCATCATTCTGGCCGTCACGCTGGCGGAAAAACTGGGCTGCGGCGTCAACGATCTGCCGCTGTCGCTGGTACTCTCCTGGTTTGAACAGAAAGCGATTGTCATCCTGCTGACCCTGCTCTCACTCGGCGTGACCAACATTGTGACCGGCCCCACCGCACCCGGCTTCCTGACACCGGATCTGCTGGCCGTGCTGAACGAGAAGTTTGGTCTGCGTTCCGTGACCACCGTAGAAGAAGATATGCAGCAGCTGCTGAGCGCGTAAGGAGTTATTCATGACCATGCCAACCTCACAATGCCCGTGGCGGATGCAAGTTCATCACATCCATCAGGAGACGCCGGATGTGTGGACGCTGTCCCTGCTGTGCCATGACTACTATCCGTACCGTGCAGGTCAGTATGCGCTGGTCAGTGTCCGCAACTCAGCGGACACGCTGCGCGCCTACACGATCTCCTCAACGCCGGGCGTGAGCGAGTACATCACGCTCACTATCCGCCGTATCGATGATGGCGCAGGCTCGCAGTGGCTGACCCGGGACGTGAAGCGCGGGGATTACCTCTGGCTGTCGGACGCACACGGGGATTTCACCTGTGACGATAAAGCGGAAGATAAATTCCTGCTGCTGGCCGCCGGGTGCGGCGTCACGCCGATCATGTCAATGCGTCGCTGGCTGGCGAAAAACCGTCCGCAGGCTGATGTTCAGGTGATCTTCAGCGTGCGCTCGCCGGAAGATGTGATCTTTGCCGAAGAGTGGCGTAACTATCCGGTGACGCTGGTGGCGGAACATAACGCAACCCACGGTTTTGTCGCCGGACGTCTGAGCCGTGAACTGCTGCAAAGCGTCCCGGATCTCGCGGATCGTACCGTGATGACCTGTGGGCCGGCGCCGTATATGGATATCGTTGAGCAGGACGTGAAAGCGCTGGGCGTGACCCGCTTCTTCAAAGAGCAGTTCTTCACCCCGGTGGCGGAAGCGGCAACCAGCGGAATTACGTTCACCAGACTGCAGCCTGCTCAGACTTTCTTTGGCCGGGTCGGCACCACGCTACTGGACGCGCTGGAAAGCAACAACGTGCCGGTGGTGGCAGCATGCCGTGCTGGCGTGTGTGGCTGCTGCAAGACCAAAGTGGTCTCCGGTGAGTACACCGTGACGAGCACCATGACGCTGACCGAGGCAGAAATCGCCGACGGATACGTGCTGGCGTGCTCGTGTCATCCACAGGGCGATCTTGTGCTGGCGTAGCGAATGACGGGGGTAAGCGCTCGCGTTTACCCCCGGTTAGTACGCCTACCGCCAGACCGGCGCTTTCCCCAACGCAAAACGCCCAGCGCCTAAACATGCTACCGCCAGCGCACCGATAAAGAAGTACACCAGGCTCTCAATCGCCCAGGCACCTACCGCGTCCAGCGCAAAGGTTTCCCCCGTCCCGACCATCAGCCACGCCACAATCATGGTAAACGCCAGCACCAGTGCCGCCGGGCGCGTAAAAAGCCCCACGATAATCAGGACAGGTGCCACCACTTCGCCAATGAGCACGCCGTAGGCGATAAACCCCGGTAATCCTTTTTCCACCAGCATGCCGCTGATGAACCCCACGCCACCCAATAACTTGTGTAAACCGTGAAAAAGCATCAGCCCACCGACGGCAAGTCGTAACAAGAGTTTGCCGGCATCGTCGCACGATAGCTTTTCATTAACAGCAATTAACAATGATTTAACCATTTGAAATGATTCCTGTTTTCATCTGTGTGATGACCAGATTATGCCGAATCATTGCGGGTGAAAAGCACCTTTTAATAAGGGGGAAAGCGCGGCAATACAGTGACTTTCTTCTAAGCTTGTAAGCGATATCACTTAAAGGAGATGGACACCCATGAAACAAACCGTGGCTGCATACATAGCAAAAACCCTCGAGCAGGCAGGCGTAAAGCGCATCTGGGGCGTAACCGGCGACTCCCTGAACGGGCTGAGCGATAGCCTCAATAAGATGAAGACCATTGAATGGATGCCAACCCGTCATGAAGAGGTTGCCGCCTTCGCGGCTGGGGCGGAAGCGCAGGTAACGGGTGAACTGGCCGTCTGCGCCGGATCGTGCGGACCGGGCAACCTTCACTTGATCAACGGCCTGTTTGACTGCCACCGCAATCACGTACCGGTCCTGGCGATTGCCGCTCACATCCCTTCTTCCGAAATCGGCAGCGGCTATTTTCAGGAGACGCATCCTCAGGAGCTGTTCCGTGAATGCAGCCACTATTGCGAATTAGTTTCCTCACCAGAACAGATCCCTCAGGTTCTGGCCATTGCAATGCGCAAAGCCGTGCTTAACCGCGGTGTTTCGGTGGTCGTTATTCCCGGTGACGTGGCGCTGAAGGCCGCGCCTGAAGGTGCCAGTTCGCACTGGTATCACGCCCCACAGCCTGTCATCACGCCGGCTGAAGAAGAGCTCAAAAAGCTCGCGCAGCTGCTGCGTTACTCCAGCAATATCGCCCTGATGTGCGGCAGTGGCTGTGCGGGCGCGCACAAAGAGCTGGTGGAATTTGCCGGCAAGTTAAAATCCCCGATTGTTCACGCCCTGCGCGGCAAAGAGCATGTCGAATATGACAATCCGTATGACGTGGGCATGACCGGACTGATCGGTTTTTCCAGCGGTTTCCACACCATGATGAATGCCGACACGCTGATCCTGCTCGGCACCCAGTTCCCGTACCGCGCGTTTTACCCGACGGATGCCAAAATCATTCAGATTGATATTAACCCGGGCAGTATTGGTGCCCACAGCAAAGTCGATATGGCGCTGGTAGGGGACATCAAATCCACCCTCGCCGCCCTGCTGCCGCTGGTGGAAGAAAAAACCGACCGGAAGTTCCTCGACAAAGCCCTCAGTGATTACCGCGATGCACGCAAAGGACTGGACGATCTTGCCAAACCGAGCGACAAAGCCATTCATCCCCAGTATCTGGCGCAGCAAATTAGCCATTTCGCGGACGACGATGCCATTTTTACCTGCGACGTGGGCACCCCGACCGTCTGGGCGGCACGCTATCTGAAGATGAACGGCAAACGCCGTCTGCTGGGGTCGTTCAACCACGGTTCGATGGCCAACGCCATGCCGCAGGCGCTGGGGGCCAAGGCCACCGCACCAGAGCGTCAGGTGGTGGCGATGTGCGGCGACGGCGGGTTCAGCATGCTGATGGGCGATTTCCTGTCGGTTGTGCAGATGAAGCTCCCGCTGAAAATCGTGGTCTTTAACAACAGCGTGCTGGGCTTTGTGGCGATGGAGATGAAGGCAGGTGGCTATCTGACGGACGGCACCGAGCTACACGACACCAACTTCGCGCGCATCGCTGAAGCCTGCGGCATCACGGGTATTCGCGTAGAGAAAGCCTCAGAAGTCGATGAAGCCCTGCAGCGCGCCTTCTCCATCGACGGTCCGGTACTGGTGGACGTGGTGGTGGCGAAAGAAGAGCTGGCGATCCCACCGCAGATTAAACTCGAGCAGGCCAAAGGATTCAGCCTCTATATGCTGCGCGCCATCATCAGCGGACGCGGTGATGAGGTAATCGAACTGGCAAAAACCAACTGGCTCAGGTAAAACATTTCACATAACCTCTTAAATTAAAGGGATGTGAAATGATTGATTTACGCAGTGATACCGTTACCCGACCGGGTCGCGCCATGCTCGAAGAGATGATGGCCGCCCCGGTCGGGGACGACGTCTACGGTGACGATCCAACGGTGAATGCGCTGCAGCGTTATGCCGCCGAGCTAAGCGGTAAAGAGGCTGCCCTGTTTCTGCCATCCGGCACCCAGGCCAACCTGGTGGCGTTGCTCAGCCACTGCGAACGCGGTGAAGAGTATATTGCCGGTCAGGGCGCGCACAATTACCTGTACGAAGCAGGCGGTGCGGCGGTACTGGGCAGCATTCAGCCTCAGCCGATTGATGCCGCCCCGGACGGCACCCTGCCGCTCGACAAGGTCGCGGCGAAAATCAAAGTCGATGATGTGCATTTCGCCCGCACCAGGCTGCTCAGTCTGGAAAACACCCACAACGGCAAAGTGCTGCCGCGCGAGTACCTGAAAGCAGCGTGGGAATTCACCCGCGAGCGCAAACTCGGGCTGCACGTGGACGGCGCGCGCATCTTTAACGCCGTGGTGGAGTATGGCTGCGAGCTGAAAGACATCGCGCAGTATTGCGATTCGTTCACTATTTGCCTGTCTAAAGGGCTGGGGACGCCCGTTGGCTCGCTGCTGGTGGGCAATGCGGACTACATCAAACGCGCGGTCCGCTGGCGTAAGATGACCGGCGGCGGGATGCGCCAGGCCGGTATTCTGGCGGCAGCCGGACTGTACGCCCTGAAAAACAACGTGGCCCGCCTGAAAGACGACCATGAAAACGCCGCGTGGATGGCCGCACAGCTACGCGAGATTGGTGCAGACGTTATGCGCCACGATACCAACATGCTGTTCATTCGCGTGGGCGAAGAGCACGCTGCCGCGCTGGGTGAGTTTATGAAAGCCCGTGGCGTGTTGATCAACGCCTCGCCGGTGGTACGCCTGGTTATGCACCTGGACGTTAATCGTCAGCAGCTGGCAGACGTGGTGAAACACTGGCAGGCGTTTTTACAGCGCTAAGGAGCAGAGCGTGCCGCAGCGTATTCTGGTACTCGGTGCCAGTGGGTATATCGGTCAGCATCTCACCACTGCGTTAAGTCAGCAGGGACACCAGGTGCTGGCCGTGGCACGCAACACGGAGCGTCTGCAAAAGCTGCACCTGCCCGGGGTGACCTGTCACAACGTCGATCTCAACTGGCCCACGACGCTGCCGGCGTTACTGGAAGGGGTCGACACGCTTTACTACCTTGTTCACAGCATGGGCGAAGGGGGCGATTTTATCGCCCACGAGCGTCAGGTGGCGATGAACGTCCGCGACGCGCTGTTGCTCACACCGGTGAAGCAGGTGATTTTTTTAAGCTCGCTGCAGGCGCCTGCTAACGAGCAGTCCGATCATCTTCGCGCCCGTCAGCTCACGGCTGAGACCCTGCGCGGCGCCAATATTCCCGTCACCGAACTGCGGGCGGGGATCATCGTCGGGGCCGGCTCCGCCGCGTTCGAAGTGATGCGCGACATGGTGTACAACCTGCCGGTGCTTACCCCGCCGCGCTGGGTGCGATCGCGCACCACGCCGATTGCGCTGGAAAATTTACGCCATTATCTGGTGGCCCTGCTGGACCATCCGGCTGAGCAACACCGTGTGCTTGAGGCTGCCGGCCCGGAAGTGCTGAGCTACCAGCAACAGTTCGAACATTTTATGCGCGTCAGCGGCCGCCGACGCTGGCTGATCCCCATTCCCTTCCCTACCCGCTGGATCTCGGTGTGGTTTTTAAACGTCATTACGTCCGTGCCGCCGACGACCGCAAAAGCGCTGATCCAGGGGCTCAAACACGATCTGCTGGCCGACGATCGCGCGTTGCGTGCGCTGATCCCCCAGACGCTGATCCGTTTCGATGACGCGGTACGCAATACGCTCAAGGAAGAGGAACAGCTGATGAACTCCAGCGACTGGGGCTACGACGCCCAGGCGTTTGCCCGCTGGCGGCCTGAGTACGGTTACTTTCCTAAACAGGCGGGCTGCACGGTGAACACCCCGGCAAGTCTGGCGGACCTGTGGGAGGTGGTGAATCAGATTGGCGGCAAAGAACGCTATTTCTTCGGCAATATCCTCTGGCAAACCCGTGGCGCACTGGATCTGCTGGTAGGACACAGGCTGGCGAAAGGCCGTCCTGCGCACCCGTATCTTGCGGTAGGCGATACGGTTGACAGCTGGAAGGTAATTATCGTCGAGCCCGAAAAACAGCTGGCGCTGCTGTTTGGCATGAAAGCGCCCGGCCTGGGACGGTTGTGCTTTACGCTAAAAGACAAAGGCGACCATCGTGAACTGGACGTTCGTGCCTGGTGGCACCCGCACGGTATGCCTGGGCTTTTCTACTGGTTGTTAATGATCCCCGCTCACCTGTTTATCTTTCGCGGAATGGCGAAACGTATCGCGCAGCTGGCAGAACAAAAGACGAAAATAACTCAATAAAACTCTTATTCTTTCACCTTTCCCATTGCAACCCGCCGTAATTCACGAAAGAATGCGCACGAAATTCTTTTTCAACACAGTGGATTGATATGAAGGTACTGGTTACCGGGGCGACCAGCGGCTTAGGCCGAAATGCGGTCGAGTTTCTGCGCAACAAAGGCATCAGCGTCAGGGCCACCGGTCGCAACGAAGCGATGGGTAAACTGCTGCAAAAAATGGGCGCAGAGTTTGTCCATGCCGACCTGACGGAGCTGGTCTCCTCTCAGGCCAAGGTGATGCTGGCCGGTATCGATACGCTGTGGCACTGCTCCAGTTTTACCTCCCCGTGGGGTACCCAGGAAGCTTTTGACCTCGCCAATGTGCGTGCCACCCGTCGTCTGGGTGAATGGGCCGTGGCCTGGGGCGTGCGTAACTTTATTCATATCTCCTCCCCGTCTCTCTATTTCGACTATCACCATCACCGCGACGTGCAGGAAGATTTTCGCCCGGCGCGCTTTGCCTGTGAGTTTGCCCGCAGTAAAGCGGCCAGCGAAGAGGTGATCGATCTGCTGGCGCAGTCGAACCCGCACACCCGTTTTACCGTATTGCGTCCTCAGAGCCTGTTCGGCCCGCATGACAAAGTGTTTATCCCGCGTCTGGCGCAGATGATGCACCACTACGGCAGCGTGCTGCTGCCCCGCGGTGGCGATGCGATGGTGGATATGACGTACTACGAAAATGCGGTCCACGCCATGTGGCTGGCAAGCCAGCCGGACTGCGATACCCTGATTTCCGGTCGCGCGTACAATATCACCAACGGTGAGCCCTGCACGCTGCGCAGCATCGTGCAAAGGTTGATTGACGAGTTGCAAATCGACTGCCGTATTCGTTCCGTGCCCTACCCGATGCTGGATATGATTGCCCGCAGTATGGAGCGTCTTGGGAGTAAATCGGCGAAAGAGCCTGCGTTGACGCACTACGGTGTCTCAAAGCTCAACTTTGATTTTACGCTGGATATCACCCGCGCAGAAAACGAACTGGGGTATAAGCCGATTGTCTCCCTGGATGAAGGGATTGTGCGTACTGCCGCCTGGTTGCGTGACCACGGTAAATTGCATCGCTAGTTGAGCGCGTTCATCTCAGAGAACAGAGACGAAAACGGCAACCCGAAGGTTGCCGTTTTGTTTTACAGCGCCGTCCAGGCGTCTGACCACGCCAGACCCG
The DNA here is from genome assembly GCF_051130085.1 of Enterobacter sp. PTB. Taxonomy (NCBI): domain Bacteria; kingdom Pseudomonadati; phylum Pseudomonadota; class Gammaproteobacteria; order Enterobacterales; family Enterobacteriaceae; genus Enterobacter; species Enterobacter sp. PTB. The sequence goes on along the minus strand of NZ_JBDKEE010000005.1, from coordinate 144,357 downwards.
CGCCTGGCTCGTAGTACGCCGGGGCATTGTTACACCAGCCGCTGTACGGGAACGGTTTGCACTGGAACAGTTTACCGTGGTTATTCACGATATCGCCTGCCTTGTACTTGCTGTTCGCGCTCCACGCGGCGTAAGCACCAGAGGTACCGTCGTTTTCAGACGGCGTCGTGGCTTTCGCCTTAACGTTCAGCAGATAGGAGGTGGTGCTGCTCAGCTCGCCATCGCTCACGGTCAGGCTGACTTCGTACTGTTGAGCCGTCGCAGACTCGGGCGCGGTAAAGGTCACCACCGCCTTGTCTTCACCGGTGACCGTCTGGCCATCCTGTGAACGCCAGGTGTAGGTCAGCGTGTTGCCGTCCTGGTCAGTGGATCCTTCTGCGCTCAGGGATACCTGCGCGCCCGCTTCCACCGCACCGATTGGGCCCGCAATCTGCGCGACCGGGGCGTGGTTCACCACGGTCGGTTCTGCCGGCGTTTCGTCCGGAACCGGTGCCGGTGCCGGGGTTTCATCTTCCGATGGCGTCGGTGCCGGAGTGACCGGATGCTCGTCCGGCGTCACGGCGGAACCGTCATCGTTGATGATGTTGACGTTATAGAATTTCTTCACGCAGTTCGTGTAGTCACCTTCTTTAAAGGCGCTGAACGGCGTCTGATAACCGACCAGCTGGCAGGAATACGTTTTACCGTCTGGCGTATCGGCACTCCATCCCCAGTCCTGCTCCCAGTAAATCTTCAGCGCACCGGAGCCGCCTTCATCGAACTGCTTCATGTTGGCACAGCCGAGCACTTCATTTGCCGGGACAGGCACTTTCAGGTACTTCGCAAACTCTTTGTAGTACTTGATACGGTTTTCAGACTGGGCAATCTCAGTCGGGCCGCCACACTCTACGCCACCGTTAATGATCTGGGTGGTCACGCCGAAGCCCGGAACCAGGCCGTTGGCTTTGTCATGATCGTTTGGCTGCCAGGTGCCGTCGATAACCTGCAGCATGCTCGGTTTCGGCGGCTGCGGGTAGGCGAAGAAGAAGATGGCGCTTGCCAGGTTCAGCCAGGTGTCAGCCACCAGCTCCGGCTTGTCGAGCAGCGTGCGGACAGTGCCGAACATCGCTTCAGAGAACGGACCGTAGTTGTAGTTATAAGACAGCTGTTTTGCCCCACGGCCAAAGTAACTCACGAAATCGCCGTCTTTGTCTTTGCCGCACGGCCAGGTTTGTCCCTGCCAGATATCAGGATTACATTCGCCGTTGTAACCGCCTTTCTGCCCTTCGGTCCAGCCCATTTCGCGAACGTGAACCAGCGCCTGACGCCATTCGGCTTCCGGACGCCAGCTTTCGTGGCCGCCGGTTTCCTGTGCGAAGTGGGCAAACATGGTGGCCAGCTCTTTACGGCAGATGGCGTCGCTGTCACGGCCGTCGTTGTAGGTCTTACACAGCGCCGGGAATTTGCCCACCGCTTTCAGGAAGTTACTGTAGGTGTAGGACTGCGCTCGCATCGGGAAAAGGTATTCCCAGTCGCTGGCCTTCACAATGCCTTCAACGCGTTTGACGTTATCCGGGTTCGCTGCACGGCCTGGCTCAATCAGCTCAACCTGGGCATTATCCAGCGTACGAATGGTGTCTTTAACCGACGCCATCAGTGGAAAGTTAGTCAGTTCCTGTTCTTTCTTCGCCAGATCGCTGGCTTTCAGGGTGAACGGCTCGCTGGTGGTTGCCTGCAGCGTCGCAGCCTGTGCCATGAAAGGCGCAATGCATGCACCCGCAACGAGCACGCTCAGTAAGGTCCTTTTGGTCATTTCAACTCATCCTATATATAGCAACAAGGGTTAATGCAATCACGGTTTATGTATTATTCCCTTAATAAATAAACCAAAGAGTGCGGTAATTTTTCATTTTCTGAAGCGCACCTCTTGGTACGCTTCAAAAAACAAAAAGCAGAATTAATAAGAGGAACGAGGTTTTATCTCCTGATATTTCGCCCAGACCTTGCGGGCATAATTCATACGCTTTGAATAATTCTCTTTTTTCACTCCCGCGTTATAAGCCCCGACGGCTTCCCAGTTATAGCCATATACGTTGATCATCGTCGACAGTATTGACGCGCCCACCATAATGGAGGTGCAGGGCTCGGTCACAAGCCGGTTCTCGTCAATGCCCTGGCGCTGCAGTTCGCTGAAATGCGTGCTGTTAATCTGCATTAATCCCACATCCCGCGAGCCATCCTGATTCCACCCCACGGCATTCGGATTCATACCGGATTCCACCTGCGCAATGGCATATAATAAATACGGATCGACATGATAATAATGCGCCGCTTTATCCCAGCAATTTGCTGCCGCACTCTGACTTAAAATAAGCAATAACAATAAAAAGCGTTTCATCTCATTACCTGTTTATTTACTGACGATCCTTCTCCTTGCGCACGCTGTCTTATTCCGGAAGGGGTTGACCACACCCGAAATGGGGTGTGGTCAACGATTGCAGGCGATATCAAACCCGCAACCTCAGGCTAAGAAGGTTATTTGCAGTCTGCTGACGCGCCTTCTTTCACCCATACATCGCTGTTACCTGGTTTATCACCACGGGTCCACCATTTCGCACGGTAGACATACCCCTGGTAGGTGGTCGTATCGCCACCGTTGTAAACCACATCTGAACGCCAGTTCATTTTCACCTGGCTGACCAGCTCCCACGCATCCGCGTCAAAGCCAGGTTTATTGCCCTGTGTCCAGTACTTCGCTTTCCACACCAGGTTGTCGGCGCTCACGGTGTCACCACTGTTGTAGATTTTGCTCGCACTCCAGGCCGGGTACTGGCTGGCATTGGCATCAACAGGTGCATCACAACTGCCGGTGGCAGAGCCTTCATCAGAAGGTGGCGTGACCTCATCGGCAGGTGGTGTCACCTCGTCAGATGGCGGCGTGACCTCATCGGCTGGTGGTGTTACCTCGTCAGATGGCGGCGTGACCTCATCGGCTGCTTTTGGCGTGACAATAACCTGCACGTTCGATTGAACGCTGGTTTTACCGTCGCTGACCACCACGCTCAGGGTGTAGGTGGAATCGGAAGCGACAGCCGGTGCGGTGATATTCACGTTCGCGGTGTCAGTACCGGTTGCGTTCATGTCCGCCGGCACGCTCCAGGCATAGGTCAGCGCGTCACCATCCGGATCGGCCGCCTGCGCATGCAGGGCATAGGTTTCACCCGCCTGCAGCGTGATGCTTTCCATCGGGTTGACCACGGGTGCCTGGTTCGCTTTAGGTGCTTTGTTCACGACCTGAACATCAATGGCGTTCGTCAGGCCTTTCGCATCTTTCACCGTCAGGCGGAAGGAGAGCGTCTGGTTCTGAGTCACTGCCGCCGCGCCGAAGGAGGCTTTGGCTTTCGTGCTGTTGGTAAGGGTCACGGCTGGACCGGAAATCTGGGTCCACTTATAGGTAATGGCGTCGCCGTCCGGATCGCCAGACGCAGAGCCATCGAGGGTGACGGTAACAGGCCCGGTCACGGTCTGATCGGCAGCCGCAGCGATCGGCGCATGGTTGGTGACAACGGGATCAACCGGCGTTGAACCGCCGCCCAACAGGCTTTCGTTCATCGCATTAAGGATGTCGCCATTGTCCGAGTCGATGGACCAGGAGAACAGACCGCCCAGATTTTTCGCCAGCACATACTTACCTTTTGCCGTGGTAGAACGCGCGTCTTCATAGGTAATCAGATCGCCGGTGGCTTTATTGAACAGATACGGCGCTTCTGCCGCGGCATCGTATTTGTATTCCCAGCCTGGCTTGCCTTTGTACTCGTTCGCAATCTGACGGTAGTCAACCACGCCCGGTTCCCAGGTGCCTTTGACCGCCCCCGTTGCCGTACCGGTGAACGGATTGTCGCCGGTGTAGCCATGAACGCCGGTCCAGCCGCGACCGTACATGCCCGCCCCTACAACAATCTTGCCCGGCTGCACGCCCTGTTCCAGCAGCGCGTTCACGCCGTTTTCAGTGGTGTAGTTGGTGTCCGGTTTCCACTCCGCGCCGTGCAACGCCGCCTGGTGGCCGAGATCAGTGTTGCTCCAGCCGCCGTAGAAGTCGTAGCTCATCAGGAAGATGTGGTCGAGGTACTGCTGCGCCGTGGTGTAATCCACGTCTTCAATTTTGTCTTTACCGGAACCAATGGCGGTGGTCAGTTCGTACGTACGGCCCGTTTCTGCTGACAGCTCGTTCAGCATCGCGCGCAGATCGTGCATCACCGCGGTATAGGTGGCTTTGTCCTGAGCAGGGTTGCCAAGATTTTCCGACACGCCACCACCCCCCGGGAATTCCCAGTCAATATCGACCCCGTCGAAGAATTTCCAGGTTTTCAGGAACTCTTTCACGGAAGAGACGAAGCGCGCGCGGATCGCGGAATCATGCATCTGGAAGAACGGATCGGACATCGTCCAGCCGCCAATGGAAGGCAGCACTTTCAGATCCGGATGGGCTTTTTTCAGCGCCATCAACTGACCAAAGTTACCTTTGTAGGGGTCGTCCCAGTTGGTCACGCCGGCCTGCGGTTTTTGCAATGCCGCCCACGGATCGTGAATGGCCACGGTGTAATCCTGACGGCCCGCACAGGCGCGCTGCAGCGCGGCGAAGCTGTTGCCGTTCTCAACCGTTTTTAACCCGTCGTTGATGCCATCACCGCCACAGATCGGAATGAAACCGTACAAAATGTGGTTCAGGTTCGCCGCAGGGATTTTATCCACCGGGAACTCACGCCCATAGACGCCCCACTCAGGGAAATAGGCACCCACCACTTTGTCCGTATGTTGAGAGAAAGTTTTGTTATTTTCCTTCAGGGTGGTGTTCAGCGGCAGCAGATGGCTTCCGTCCGTGTCCGCCACGATGATCAGTTTGCTGGCACTTTTAGAACACCCGCTGGCGTTACAGAGTTCAACCTGCTCCTGATAGCGTCCGCCCTTTTTCACTTTGAAGGTGGCTGACCCGGAGGCGCTTGCGGCGCCACTCCACACGGCCTGACCATCCAGAAGCACTTTCGCCGAGGTTGGCGCATCGCCGCTCCAGACGTTCCACTCAACTTTCACATCCGCGCCATCATGGACTTTCACAAGGCTGTTATAGTCTTGCGCTGCCTGGTCAACTTCAACAATCGCAAACTTATCATTGCCACTGCTGAGGGTTGGCGTACCTGGCGCCGCCGCGAAGGCAGAGCTGGACGCCGCTGCAACGAAAAGCGCCAGATATTTAGGCTTCATAAATTTCATTTTTATTTCCTGATAAATTTATTTGTAAACGTTAATGACCCATGTCTTCCTTTAAAACATGGAATAGTTTTTTACAGACTTTGAATTTCAACTTAAGCAATAATCGTTAACCGCTATTTCTGTGGCGCGCTGTATTCCTCCATTAAAAGATACAAGCTCGAATTCTGTGAAGCTTATGTCTTTAACGATACGCTGAATAAATACTGTATTCCTTTCATTCCCCAATCGAAAAAATCACTAAAAAAACTTGACCGGTGTATTCAGAATGTGGAACAGGCAACCTGATAAACAAAAACCGTCATGCCGGCAAAAGCTAAATAAGGACCGAAAGAAATAATGCGGTTATTTTTATTCGCATGTCTTGTCGCGAAATATCCGACAATACCGCTTAACGCGGCAATCAATTCCAGGGTGGGCAGTGCCTGCCAGCCGCACCAGGCGCCTAACGCCGCCAGAAGTTTAAAATCGCCATAGCCTAATCCTTCTCGTCCGGTAAGCAGACGAAATGCCCAGTAGAGAGACCAGAGCGAAAGGTAGCCAGCCACCGCCCCCACCAGCGCATCCTTAAGCGGCAGCGTGTGGTCAACGAGGTGTAACAACAGTCCTGCCCACAGCAACGGCTGGGTCAGACAGTCAGGGAGCAACTGATGCTGCCAGTCAATCATCGCCAGCGGCAGCAGAAACGCGGCCAGCAACCACAGTGAGAACAACGCCGGTTCGCCCGGAATGCACAAGGCGGTGAGGCCAAAAAAGAGCGCGGTGACGAGTTCGAGCATCAATAAGCGCAGCGGGATGGCCGTGCCGCACTGCCTGCAGCGCCCGCGCAATACTAGCCAACTGACCAGCGGGATATTCTCCCAGGCCGCAAGATCATGCTGGCACACCGGGCAGTGAGAGGCCGGAAATAGCAAGTTGCCCGCGCCTTCCTCCTCCATCACCATGCCCGGCACGCGCTCGGCGACAACCCCCAGAAAACTGCCCACCATGCTGCCCAGGATCGCACTCATCACCGGGAACCCCACCGGATAGATTTCCCGCATCAGCGCAACGGTGTTCATGCGGTTTTGCGCCAGGTGAGCTGCACTTCGGCTTTCACATCACTGAGGTGATCGACCGGCGTAAGGTTCATTTTTTGCAGCCTGACGCCGGAGGTCTGGTTGATTTCCCGCAGCCAGTTTTTTAATTCATACACATTTACGCGGTTCACCACGAACGATAAGGTTTGCCCGTCCTGACGCACCTCCGTCAGGGAAAGGTTAATTTCATGAGCGCTGTTCTCCACCACCGTGCGCGGGTTATCCGTTTTAATGATCATCACCGGAAGGTGGTGTTTATCTATTTCTCTGCGCATCCAGTTCAGCGTCTCTTTTTGTCGGGTCAGCGTTGATTTGCTATTTTGAATCATATTATCCAGTGGCATCATGCCCGCGTAATAAACAGCCGCGGCCAGGAGGGCAACGGCACCGGTTTTTAAAATATATTTCTCCCGGATGCTGTATTGTTGATAACGCGACGTAAGCTTCGTGATTCGCTCTTTCATTTATATTTCCCTGCGATCATGGCGGTATAAGGTGCAGTGGTAGAAACAGGCTGTAGGGTGAAATCAAAATGCTCCCCTGTTTTCTCCACAAACGACTGCAGTGCGGCCTGGCTTTGCGCACTGACGCTCAGGGTCAGCGCATTTTGTTGCGCATCGTACTCAAGCAGGGAGATCTCAAGTGCGGGTACGGCCTGCCTGGATTGCTCAAGATCATCCAGCTGCAGGAATACCCCTTTGTGCTGCTTTTTCATGTTTTGACCAAAGTGGTATTTGATATTGGTCTGCTGGCGCATGCTGGGAAAATGGTGCTGATAAACCTGAACGATCTCCTGCTGAACCCGATTTTCCTGCTGTACCAGCATCCAGGCCATCGCGATCCGCGGGCCCAGCAACAGCCCGAGAGACAGCAGGCCCGCCGCCGCCATCGCGATTTTTATTCCTTTAGACGCGCTGCCTTTCCCTGCCTTCGGGCTGAATTCACCGTGCAGGAGGGTGACCCGACAGGATTGCCACTGGGGCTGGATCAGCACCAGCGGATGCTGCCACGGTTGCAGAAGATCCACCCCGACACCGGCTGGCGGTTCGCCGTAACAGCACACGTCACCGTCTGGGGTTTTTTGCATCAGCAGCGGCAGCAGGCTGGCCTCCATTTCGCTGGCGACATGGGGCGACAGGCGCAGCCAGTAGCGGTCATCCAGGGCAACCAGCGTGCTTCCTCCTGCCGTCACCGGCAGCAGCCAGGCATCCGGCAGCACCTGAATCACCTTCAAACCGGCCTCCTGGCAACGGGCTAACCACCCGCGCAGAAGATCGGTATCAATCGCCACCGCGTCAACGTCGGCCCCCTTTTTGTGAAGCACCGTCCAGTGAAGGTTGTCCACCTCGCCAATGAGCGTCTCTTCCGCCAGCCACGAGAACGCCGCCGTCTGAGAGGCAACTTTTTTCGGCAACGTAAAATGGCGGAAGATCATGTTGCCCGCGGGCAACAGTAAACAGACCCGGGCCGCGAGAGGATGGTCTGCCAGCGCGTCAAGGCGCTCCACAACGTCAACCTGCTGGCTGCCGGAAGCACACCACATTATTTTCCCGCCCTCACGGCTGTCGGGACGAACAAAAAGTACCTGTTTCATAGCCATCTGCTTTTCTTATTCAATCATTCGGTAACGACGTTGCCACGTCACGATCTCACCGGCTTCGTTATTGACCTGAAGCTGGCTTACCACGCGAAGCGTTAGCGCATCGGTGTTGCCGGTATAGTTAACGCGGAAGTACCGGCTTTGGGTGGAGAGTTGTCCGGCCACCTGCGGAAGGTCGTCTTTCACCTGCGGGAAGGCCTGCTCCAGCGCGTTGCTGAAGGTTTCCATATTTTCCCAGCCGGTTTCAGGACGCGATTCAATCAGGCGAACGGCATCGTCTTGCGTTATTTTTCCGGGGAACATGGCGGCCAGTAAGGCGGCCTGTTCCGGTTTCAGGGTGTTCACATCCACCTTGCTGGCGGTATCCGGTAAGGCACACAGCAGCGTGCTCACCTTCCGGTATGCCGTTGCCGGAAATGCCGGCAGCAGCGTGATCTCAGCGATCGTGCGCATCATCTGGTTTGCGGGCTGCCGGGGGGGCACCACGCCCGCCCAGGCATCGCTCTCCGCCCCCTCGCTGGCCGTGGTGGTATCGCCATCCAGATAGTCCACCAGCTGCGAGTAAACCTCGTGCGCCATGGACTGGCTGAGGCCACTCCCGGTCAGGAGTTGCTCAACAATCTGCTCTTTCCGCGGTTTTTCCGGCACCGCGGGCGCATTTTGCCCCTGCGCGATGTCATCGGCCGCCAGCAGGTTATTCACGTTGAAGCAGTCCTGGGCGTCTTCCACCTGACTGACCACCGTGTAATCGTCACCCCGGGTCTCCAGCGGCTGGTGCCAGTCACCCTGCAGGCTAAGGGCTTTACTCTCACCGCTGGCGTCGCTCTGCAGACGATCTTTGACCACCGTCTCCTGAGCCTGCATGGCCCAGCGCAGCTGCTGCTGACTCACCTGGTAATGGGTTTTCTGCAGATTGCGGCAGAACTGCTGGCTGATTCTGGCAGCCAGCGCCGACATCATGACCAGCAGGATCAGTACCACCAGCAGCGCGACGCCTTTCTGTTTACGTAAAGCCTTCATGATGTCGCTTCCGCTGCAGGTGGCGCGGCAGGTGCGTCTGCGGGCGCTGGCGCGGCGGCCTCGGGGATATCGCCCGGCGTCGTAAACACCCAGCGCCAGGTTTCCCCGTTTTCCATCGTCAGCGTCAGCTCGACGCCATCCGGCAGATGTGCCGGGTCGTTCCAGCTTTTTTGCCAGCCCTGACGGTAAAAACGCCACTGCAGGGATTTCACCTCGCCGACAATCGGCACCGCATCGGGTCTGGCATCCGCCGGGCTGTCAATCACCGGCCAGACATCCCGGTACAGTCGCCCCTCTTCCAGCCGCCAGCGCACGCGCTCCAGCTGTACGGTTCCGCTCACGCCGTTCAGCGTGGTCAGCTCAAGGCCGTCATCCCCCTGACGAAATGTATCCGGCTCGTTGCGCGGCGCACGCGCCTGAAGCTGATAGAAATCGCGCTCCATCAGGCTCCAGGCACGCTGAAGCTGATTGAGCTTTGCCGCGCTGGCCTCCGTCGCCGAACTGGTGCGCATCGCCCCGTCGAGGATTTGCCAGGCCAGGGTGCTGATCACTGCAAAAATGGTCAGCGCAATCATGATCTCCAGCAGGGTAAATCCCCGCTGGCGTCGGATTTTCTTCACGGTTCCTCTCCCGGCGCGATAACCTGCAGTGAAATAACCGGCTGGCTTTCATCGCCTTCTGCATAGACGCGGATGGCATTCGCCCAGCCGTTAGCCGCGGTTTTTACGCGCTGCTTTCGCCAGGCCCAGCTGCGCCCGCCCATGACCTCTGCCCCCTGCGCTTCAGCGTCAGGAAAATCACGTCTGTTGAGCTGCGCATCCGCCAGTTGATTTTCGGCGACCCAGCTGGCCTGCAATGTATCGGCCAGCCCGTGGGTGAAACGCACGTTCAGGGAGACCGAGTTCATCAGCGCCAGTGCGGCGGTGGAGAAGATGACCAGCGCGACCATCACCTCCAGCAGAGTCATCCCCTTTTGCTCTCTCTTGCCATTAGCCATCGTTTTCTACCGTTACAGGGGCCGCGCCTTGCGACACCACGCGGAAATGGTGCGCGTTGTCGCGGCTTTGCAGCGCCAGCGTAAAGCGGCTGATTTCACCGTCCGGCAGAAATAACACCTGCGGTTCGGATGTCACCGTGGCGGCGAGACGCTGCGGCGTGAGCGAGACGTGCATCTCCGGCGGGAAATCACCCCGGGTCGTTATCCGCCCCGCGGATAACGACACCCAGTGACGTTCACCGTTTTTATCCTCGAGCGTCACCAGCCGGTATTTATCCGCGGTCATAACCAACCCCACGATATTTCCGTCCATCACTGCCCGGTCTGAACCATAATCAACGAGGGCTTTTAATTGCTGACCAAATATATCTGCACCGCTGCGTGAGGGTATTGTTGAAACCACCATCATGGCGCAGCTGGCAAATATCACCAGCGCCAGAATAATTTCCAGCAACGTAAAGCCGCGTTGACGTTTCATTATTTCTCTTTCTTATCCAGAGACCAGTTTGTAATATCATCGGCGGTATTGGCTTCGCCATCCGGACCTGCGGAGAAAACGTCTACGGCACCGTGTTCACCCGGGCTGACCAGAATATAATCCCCGCCCCACGGGTCCTGCGGCAGGCGGCGGATATAACCGTCCGCACGGTAGCCGTTGGGAATGGGCGCAATCTCTGGCTTCGTGACCAGCGCCTGCAAGCCCTGCTCGGTGGTGGGATAGCGGTGATTATCCAGCTTATACATATCCAGCGAGCCTTCGAGCGCGACGATATCGCTGGTCGCTTTTTGGGTATCCGCTTTTTCTTTATTACCCATTAAATTGGGTACCACCATACTCGCGAGTACGCCGAGAATAACAATAACCACCATTAATTCGAGCAAGGTGAAGCCCGCCTGGCGAGCCAGGTGTTTACGTTTTATAGCCATGATTTAACCTACCATATTATTAAGTTGCAGAAGCGGTTGTAATATTGACAGGACGATGAATAAAACAATCGTCGCCATAGATACCACCAGTGCCGGTTCAAATACCGACAGCGTTAACGTAATACGATGCTGTAATGCCGATTCCTGGTTTTCCGCCGCGCGGTCCATTAAATGGCCTAATTCCCCACTCTCTTCCCCTGAGGCAATCATATACAGCATGGTCGGCGGGAATAATTTCGCCTGCTCCAGAGCCGCATAAAGCGATGCCCCCTGGCGCACGGTATCCGCCGCCTGCTCCAGCACCTGCCGGGCATACCGGTTTTCGATCCCGTCCATCGCGATATACATCCCCTCCAGCAGCGGCACGCTGCTGGCCTGCAAAATGCTCAGGGTACGGATATAGCGGGCGCTGTTGATGGCGCAGACCAGCTTTTTGACGGGCGAACCGTTCACCAGCCAGCTGTGCCAGCGAAAACGATTTTTAGCGTTTCGAAGCCAGGCCTTAAAAACCATCATCCCGCCTGCCAGGCTGCCGACGATATAGAGGCCGTAAACCTGCAGGAAATCACTCACCGCGATCAGCGTGCGGGTGGTGATCGGCAGCTGCTGTTTCATATGGGTGAACTGCTCAATCACCTGGGGCACAACCGCCACCAGCAGAATGCCGATCACCGCGATGGCCACCACGGTCAGGGTGATCGGGTAGACCATCGCCTGCGTCAGTTTGCTTTTCATCTTCTGACGCTGCTCGTTGTAGTCGGCCAGCTTTTCCAGCACGTCGCCCAGATGGCCGGTCTTTTCACCGGCCATTACCAGCGTGCAGTAGAGCTTGTCGAAGCTGCGCGGAAACTGGCTGAAAGCATCAAACAGCGTATGCCCTTCCACTACCTTCTCGCGGATGTCCACCACCATCGCCGCGAGCTTTTTATCCTCCGTCTGTTTCGCGATTGCCTTCAGCGCGCTCTCCAGCGGCAGCGCAGCGTTGACGAGCGTCGACAGCTGACGGGTAAACATCGACAGCACCGGCGTGGAGAGTTTTGCCCCGGCGTTCGCATTACCGGCAGCCGCAACCTCACGGATTTCGTTGATGCTGACGGGCATCAGCTTTTGCTCGCGCAACATCTGGCGGACCTGCTTTTGCCCCTCAGCCTGCAACGTGCCACGCCGGGTTTTGCCCGCGGTATCCATCGCCGTCCAGGCGTAGAAGGCCATTACGCATCTCCTCCGCGCTCGGCGGTGACGCGCATCACCTCTTCCAGCGAAGTGACGCCGCCGATCACCTTCAGCAGCCCGTTCTCACGCAGGCTGTAGGCCTGCTTAAAGAGCTCGGTTTCGATGGCCATTTCGTCTTTATCCTCATGAATGGCGCGGCGCAGGGTGCTGTCGACCACCAGAAACTCATGAATACCGGCGCGCCCCTGATAGCCGCTCTGGCGGCAGTGTTCGCACCCCACCGCGCGATAGATCGCGTGTGGCGGCTGGTCCATAAAGCTGAACAGCGCCTTTTCATTGTCATCCAGCGGACTGGTGGTACGGCAGTGCGGACACAGCCGACGCACCAGACGCTGGGCAATGACCCCCAGTAACGATGAACCGATTAAAAACGACTCCAGCCCCATATCCCGCAGGCGGGTTATCGCCCCGGCGGCGCTGTTGGTGTGCAGCGTAGACATGACCAGGTGACCGGTGAGCGACGCCTGCACCGCAATTTGTGCCGTCTCGGCGTCACGGATTTCGCCGATCATCACCACGTCCGGGTCCTGGCGCAGAATCGCGCGCAGCCCGCGGGCAAAGGTCATGTCCACGCGCGGGTTAACCTGCGTCTGCCCCACCCCTTCCAGCTCGTATTCAATAGGATCTTCTACGGTCAGGATGTTGCGCTCATGGCCGTTCAGCGCCGAGAGAATCGCGTACAGGGTGGTACTTTTACCGGAACCCGTTGGCCCGGTGACCAGGATAATGCCGTGCGGACGGTCAATCAGCCCTTGTAACTTCTCCCGTTCTTCATCAATCAGCCCAAGCTTGTTGATATCAGGCTTGAGATTGCTTTTATCGAGCAGACGCATGACCACGCGTTCACCATACTGGGACGGAATGGTCGATACGCGCACGTCGACCGCCTTACGGCCAATGCGCAGGGAAATACGGCCATCCTGCGGCAGACGTTTCTCCGCGATATCCAGCCGGGACATCACCTTGATACGCGAAACCAGCAGCGGCGCGAGCTTACGCGCGGGCTGCAACACCGGTCGCAGCACACCGTCGACGCGAAAGCGAATGCTCAGCGTACGCTCGAAGGTTTCAATATGAATATCCGACGCGCCCTCTTTTACCGCCTCGCCGAGAATGGCGTTGATCAGGCGGATCACCGGCGAGTTTTCATCGTTATCGAGCAGATCTTCGTTATCCGGGATCTCCTCGGTTAACGCCATCAGATCGATATCGGCGTCCATATCGTCCACCAGTTGCTGGGACACCCCGCTGCTCTGCTGCCAGATCCTGGCCAGCATTTCATCGAAGGCTTCCGCCGTCAGGGTGACCGGGACAAACGCGCGTCCCAGCACCCGGCGCACTTCCAGCAGCGCGAGTGCCGGTGTGTCATCACGGATATAGACCGCATCGTGATAAAATAAAACGCCGTTATCTTTTGCGTAGCCGCTGCTACACAGGGTTTTGCTCAGTTCGTCCACGTGATACCTCCGCCTTACTCTTTAAACGGATTGCGGGACGCGCTGGTTTTCACCGATGCAGCACTCGCAGCAGGGAACGCGGGTAACACGGCGTTATCCGCCGGTTCAATGATCCCGAGCTTTTTCTCCTCAACGCGCTGCTGCTGGCGGGCGCGGATCTGGTCATATTTCTCTTTCGACGCCGCGCTGTAGTTGTCGTCGTCACGCAGCACGGTGGTATGAATAAAGACCATCAGGTTGCGTTTGGACGCGTCCTGCGAGGTGTAGCGGAAAAGCTGCCCGACCAGCGGAATATCCCCCAGCAGCGGCACTTTGGAGACCGACTGCTTAGTGACATTCTCCATCAGGCCGCCGAGCACCACCGTTTGCCCGCTGTGCACCATCACTTCGTTATTGATGGTTCGGGTATTAAAGGTTGGGCCAAGGCTGGCGTCTTCCGTTGCGCTGTTGTCGACGCTTGAGACTTCCTGCTCAATCTTCAGGTGGATCATGTCGCCGTCGTTGATTTGCGGCACAATTTTCAGTTTGGTCCCCACCGTCTTGCGCTCTACGGAGTTAAAGACATTATCACCACTGGTGGTCTGCGAACCGGAAAGCACCGGCACGTCCTGACCGACATTAAATGACGCCTCTTTGTTATCCAGCGTGACCACGCTTGGCGTGGAAAGAATGTCGTTTTTGCCGTCAGTTGAGAGCGCGGTCATCAGCGCACCGAAATCACCGTTAAAGAAGCCGGTCGCCAGGCCAGTAAAGCTGGCGCCCTTGATGGTGCCATTTTTTATCTGACTAATGGGCAGGCCGGTGGAGCCGAACTGGACGCCACCGTGCTTGCCGGTCCACTGCACGCCGAGATCCAGACCGTTGCCGTCCTGCACTTCAGCAATGATGGCTTCCACCAGCACCTGCGGACGGCGGATGTCGAGCTTGTCGATCACCTTCTCAAGGGAGTTCATCACGTTAGGCTGCGCGGTGATCACCAGCGAGTTGGTTGACTCGTCGGCGGTAATATTCAGATCGGTTGCCGCGGTGGCGGTTTTCGCCTTTGCGGTGCCGGCTTTGTCTTTCAGCTGTTCGCCAATACCGGTGAGCACCGGAACCACTTTGGTGGCGCTGGCGTACTTGAGATAGAAGACGCGGGTATTCCCCTCGTTGTTCTGCTCGCGATCTAACTCATGGATCAGGCTGCGGGTACGCGTGCGCGCATCTTCCGAACCGCTGATCACCAGGCTGTTGGTTTCGTCATCTGCCACCACTTTGGTGGCCAACTGCGGCGCGTTCTGCCCTTTCTGCTCTTCGTTGTTGAGATTATTCAACATGTCGGAGAGCGCTTTGGCGGAAGCAAAGCGCAGAGGGACGATTTCGCGACGCTGAACACCGTCTTTATCCACGCGCTGGACCAGATCCACCAGCCGGTTCACCACGGACGCTTTACCGGTTAACAGCAGCACGTTGGAAGGCTCGAAGTGCACCACGTTGCCGATGCCGGTAGCATCGTTCAGTTGACGCAACAGCGGCGCGAGTTCACGCACCGGCACGTTTTCCATGCGCACGACACGGGTAATAATCTCATCGCCTTTGCCCGGGTTTGTGCTGTCTGCCAGCGGCGCACCGGCGGTGCGGGCCACGCTTGAGCGCACCACTTTAACCATGCCGTTATCCATCGGGATCACCGAGAGGCCGTAGAGATCCAGCACGCTCAGGAAGAACTGGTAATACTCATCCTCCGTCAGCACGTTGTAGGTTCTGACAGATACGGAGCCCTGAACCGACGGGTCGACGAGAATGGTTTTGTTAAGGTTGCGGCCTACCGTATCGATAAACTCGCGGATATCGGTATTTTTAAAACTCGCGCTAAAGTTGGCTGCGAGCAGCGAACCCGAATATAACGACAATGCGGTCAGCGCCACGCACGCCCATGGAAATTTCTTCATGTCTGTACACTTATTAATTGTTAAGAACATTGACCCGAATATTTTCAAGGTGAGCGTGACGTCTGACGACAACCTCCGCTTCTTTCATTTTTGACCATTCAGCAATAATATTTTTTGCCTTTACTTCATCGGTCATATCGACAGCATTCACTTCGACTGCCACGTCCCCTTTTTTCAGTCCTGAATGGCTATAAAAGGAAGAGGCATTCCGGGGATTAATGGCATAGCCTTCCAGTTGGCCTTTTTCGACAACCGGTTTTAATACCAGATAATCATTCAGATGCAGCGTGTCTGCGCCTGCATCTTTTGTCGATTTGGTTACCGGGCCGCTATCAACGCCGCCCTTGAAATAATCCGGTTTCTTTAAGGCCAGCGTCTGCGTGATGCCTTCATAATTCACGACGACACTGTCTTTGTTAATTTCCTGAATAAAGGCATCGTTAAACCCGGTCAGCGGCTCCCCTTCGCGGTAACTCTTCTGGCCCGCGGGCGTTTTAATAACAGCGAAGGAAAGCCAGGGGTCATCACTGCGCACAATGCCTTCTATTTCCGCCGCCAGCGGGACTTTTAGCGCAGCCGGCCCAGTGTCCTGACGCGCTGCCGCCGTGAAAAGGGTGAATGTTTTCTCTTCGCGGCGGTTTTTCAGCGGCTGCGCATCAGAGTTAGCCAACCTATTCGTAACCTTTTTATAATCTTTAAACGTGAAATACCCTTGCTGGCCGCTAAAAATTAACAGCGCCAACATCATGCAAGGGGTTATCCACCGTGACAGAAATGAGAACCTCATTTTTCATCTGGCCTTTAACAAAGCGAAAATAAGCAGCATCACGCTGCGACAAAACGTGTGAAGAGAGTAATGAGACGCGGTGAAAACGACCATCGACTTCGCCACCAACTTTAATAAAGAAAATTATTGACCGTCTAAAATCGAGGTGTTAGGACATTTCTGCCGGATATTTTTACCCAGTTGAAAAATTGATCGCCCCGTCTCCTTACCGTAATTTCACGACCTGTTGCTATTCCTAATCAGAGACGGTAAGTCGTTATGTATCAGAGCCACTTTACTTTTAAAAACCCGCCCTTCAGGAAGGTCACCCGCTTATCCGGGGATTTTCTGGTGCCTTATCATCAGGACGTCTTTAACCTGCTGAAAGAGAAAACCCAACAGGCGGGATTATGCGGGCTCTTTAGCGACGATACCTCGCTGTTGGGCCAGTTCAGCGATGCGCTGAAAAACAGCGACAACCGCGTTCTTGCCATCAACGCGTTTCCAAAACTGAGCGCCAGTAGCCTGCTGTACAAGCTCAGCCCGGACACGAAAGCAATCGCCAGCCGTATTCAGGCGGTCGATACCGTGCTGCAGCAGTGGCAAGCCGGGAAAACGCAGGCCACCGTGCTGGTCATTTCCCATACTGAAGCCATGAAAGAGACCTGCCGGACGGTGCTGGGGATGTTGCTCACCCGTGCGCAGGAGCTGGGGTTTCATTTATCGGTGGTGCTGACGGGCGCGGAAAATCAGGCGGCGCTGCTACAGCAATCTGATCTGCGTGAATATGTGCATACCCACCACACCTTGCGCCCCCTGACCTGCCGTGAATATCTCAGCTACGTGCAGGCGCAGTGCGAAGAGCACGGGGGCGAAAGCTCGCCGTTATCCCCGGCGCGCGTGCGTAAGATGCACGCAATGACAAAAGGGAAAATCAGTGAACTGAATGCGCTGGCGCACCTGTCGATGCTCGCGGCCTGGACCGAACGCGCAAGCCAGGTCAGTCCGCGACATTTACGCCTGGCGGCCGCAGAGGTGCTGCCCGCGAAAAAACAGGGTAAGCGTCTGGCAACGGTTTCACTGTTTGCCTCTGTGCTGTTCGCGGCTTGCGGCTGGTATTTCACCGCCTCAATGACTGCTCGCCTCCCGGTTTCTCTGCCGGTCCCGATAAGCTGGAAACACACGGCCGCCCCCGTTCAGGCCCCCGTCGTGCCGGTTATCGACAAGGAAATAGTCAATCAGCCGGACGCGATGCATCAGCTTTATCTGATGTGGGGGTATGACGCCTCGGCGGACGATGCGCTGTGTCAAAACGCGGTGAAGGTAAACCTGATGTGTAAGCAGGGAAATGCCTCTCCGGATGCGCTGGCAGGCGAAGGTTATCCGTGGGTGAGCGAGCTCAAAACCGGCAATCATCTTAACTATGCGGTGGTCGCCCGCGTCGGAGAAACCTCGATGGACCTGCTGATGAATAACCGGACCTGGCAGGTCAGCCGCAGCTGGTTTAACCGGCATGCAACCGGAAACTATACGCAACTGCACCGCCTGACGCCGGAAGGTAAAGACGCCATCAGCGCAACCAGTGACGGCAAAGAGATGACCTGGCTTGATCAGCAGCTGAGCCAGGCCCTTTCTCAACCTGAAACCCACGCTCAGCGCTGGACTGCGGAGATGATGAAACGCACCCGCGCGTTCCAGCAAAAAATGCACCTGCGTGTGGACGGTATTCCCGGCGAAGAGACATTGATGCAGTTAATGCGGGAAACCAACACCACGCCGAGCGTATTGATCCAGGCTTCGCATGCGATACCGGATGCGAAAATGCAGGAGAAGCATTCCTGATGTCTACTATCAGCCTTGCGGCTCAGCGCAGTTACACCACTGGGGAAGCGGTCTGGTTTTCATATCGCCTTCCCGGACTGAGAAACGTTTTTGCCCACACCGTTTTAGGACTCCTGGGTCTGTGCGCCATGCTGATGGCCGGGTTGTACGCGCATGTGTATTGGGATCTGCGCCACCCTGCACCCGCCCCCATCAACGCGAGCAGCGCCAGACCGGAAACACAGCTTTCAGATATGCATTATGTGTATGTGAGCAAACCCTTCCCGCATCCGCACCCTAAACCTGCGCCGGTGCATGAGGATATGCCTGCCCTGCAGGATCTGCCGATTAACGGCGATGATACCGACTGGCAGCAGGCGCCTGAAGGAGCGGCTCAGCACGATATCGCGCGGGATACGTTACCCGGTACCGGGGCGCACACCGACGCTTCTGCACGGGCTGGCAGCGACAGTTCCTCATTAACAGAATTGTTTAAGCAGGCGTTAAAAGAACAAGAGCAGGATTATTCGCAAGGCAAAATTCCCGCGCCGCCGGTTGACGAAACGCAGGATATTTCCCGGTCCCCTTTACGTCATAAAGGAGACCGGCTGGAGTAATTAATATTTTTCAGGCAAGGATGTCAGGTTAAGGAGTCGCCCCTTTTCCACCACAATATACTGACCCTTTTTCAGGTCAGAGAGAATTTTAATAATGGTACTGCGTGCCAGGTTGGTGTATTCCTGAATATAGTCATATATGTTGATATCACGCTGATGTTGAACAATCAGTTCATTAATCTCGTATAAAAATTCGCGCACTACCGAATAGGCACTGCGGGCAACCAGCACATCGTCACGCTTGCTCAGCATACAAATATACCAGGAGAGCACTTTCGTCAGTTCCGGCCACAGATTGTTTTCAGTCATTAGCTGGGCGAAGGCCTCTTTTTTTATCGAGCGCACGACGGTATTTGACCGAATGAGGCCATACATGTGCGTGGCGCTGTAAAACATAGAACAAAGCCCAAATATACACGGCCCCTGAACGGTGAACATGCACAGTTCATCAGATTCGCGGCGGAACTCAACGTCGCCACTGACGATAATATGAATATACTGTGAATCACTGGTAGATATTTTCTGCCACTTTTTTAACGTCTTCTCTTCAAATCCTGACGTTGCAGAAATAATTGCGTTGACTTCGTTTTGCGGACGTAATTTTTTACCGTAGATGCTTAACATTATTATACCCAATTTAAGATGTGAAATATAAAACTCAGGATTAAGACGTAAGGCCTCAACCCAGGAATATTTTCCTGATGAAACACTCAAGGAGAAAATAAAAGTAGAAATTGTTTACGTTAATTTGCTGCTTTACTTAGCAAGCTATGTGTCCATCTTAAATCCGGATAATTTTAAGTCAATTAACTAAAAATGAATTGAGTTTGTACTTAAGATTAATCTTACTTAAATTACGCGGAAAATACTCACGAGGGGGTATCCCGCAGGATCACCCCTGTCCGTACTTTTCCAGAAGCGCTTCAGCGATGGCCAGCGTTTCGCGGTCAGCCACACCATTCCACAGCTGTGGACGGAAGTGCATTTGAAACGCGGTAATCACTCTTTTCTGCTGCTGGGCTGTGGCAGCCTCAGGCACTTCATAGCCATACCGCGCTAACAGATCGAGCAGCAGTGCGCTGTCCACTTCCTGATAGCGTGGCTGCCCATTGAGATAAAAGTTGACGCGGTCCGGATCGGGCCAGGCACCAATTCCCTGCTGCGCCAGTTCGCGCCAGGGAAACAGCGGGCCGGGATCGTCTTTACGCTGGGGGGCAATATCAGAGTGCGCGACGACGTTCTGCGGCTTAATGTCGTAGCGGGCGATAATGTCTTTGGCGAGCGGGATCAGAGCAGCAATTTGCGCCGGCTCGAACGGGGTGAAGTGTTTTACTCCCGCCGTTTTTTGCCAGCCCCGGTTTTCCAGCTCAATCCCCACGGAGGTGTCATTAATACGGTTGGTGCCGCGCCAGAAGCTGATGCCGGCATGCCATGCCAGTTCGCTCTCCGGTACCAGCTGCCAGATACGCGGTTTGCCCTCAGGGGCAGGCGGTTTGGCGGGGATCAGGTAGTGAGAGCTGACATTCTTGTCGGTTAACGTCGCCAGCGAGCTGTCAAAGTCATCGGCGGTGTAGTGGATCACCAGCACCTTTATACGCGGGTAAGCCGCCTGGGCCTGATGGCGGGTATCCAGCTCATAGGCACCTTTATCAATAATGCCTTTTTCCGTGGCGCACCCTGCCAGCAACAGCGCCAGCAGGAGTGTGGCAAGCGAGCGCTTCATCGACGGGTTTTCACCGCCGTACCGCTTACGCTCACCATCAGCATGCTGGCATCTTTACCGACCGTTTCGTAGTCAATATCGATACCTACCACGGCATCTGCACCCAGCGCCTTGGCCTGCTCGCCAAGCTCTTTAAACGCAATTTCGCGGGCTTTGCGCAGCTCTTTCTCATACGCGCCAGAACGTCCCCCCACGATATCGCGAATGCCGGCAAAGAAGTCCCGGAAAATGTTCGCGCCCAGTATGGCTTCGCCGGTGACCACGCCGCAGTACTCGGTAATAGGTTGCCCTTCCAGGGTAGGCGTTGTTGAAAACTGCATACTTTCTCTCCTTCTTTAGCGTTCAATGCCTTAGGTACAGCATTATCGGTTCGTTACGCTATGATTGAAAGGATAGTTAATAAATAAGGAAATCAACATGCGCTATTCAGCTTTAACACTTTTCGTGCCCTGCGCGCTGGTGCTCAGCGCCTGCACCACCACGGTCACGCCAGCCTTTAAGGATATTGGTACCCGCAGCGGCCCATGCATTGAGGGCGGCCCGGATACCGTGGCGCAACAGTTCTATGATTACCGCATACAGCACCGCAGCAATGATATTACCGCCCTGCGACCGTATCTGAGTGACGGCCTGGCGAAACTGCTGAGCGACGCCACCCGCGATCCGCAGCATAACGCGCTGCTTAAATCCGATCCGTTCTCCAGCCGCGCCACGCTGCCTGACAGCGCCGAGGTCACCAGTGCTTCAACGATCCCAAACACCGATGCGCGAAACATTCCCCTGCGCGTCAAACTGACCCAGGGAACCCAAACCTGGCAGGATGAAGTGCTGATGATCCGTGAAGGTCAGTGCTGGGCGGTGGACGACGTAAGGTACGTCGGTGGCAGCGTTCACGCCCCGGCAGGCACGCTCCGCCAGTCGATAGAAAACCGCTAAGCCTCCCGTTTAAAAAGCGTTAACCCCGTAAAATGTGCGGCATTTCATGCGGAATGCCGACATTTATACTCGCCGACATTGCCGTTCGCTATTTTGTGCTATGTTTAGAGGGTATTGCGGGTTATATTTAACTTTTAACGCAGAAATATTGCATAACTATTCTGTCAACGGTACTATCTGCGGCCTCAATTGCTATAGATTGCCTGGATGAGTAAAGACTGCCCCGATGAGTATTAAACTAAACGGCATTAACTGCTTCTACGGCGCACACCAGGCGCTGTTTGACATCACGCTGGACTGCCCGGAAGGCGAAACGCTGGTTTTGCTTGGCCCAAGCGGTGCAGGTAAAAGCTCCCTTCTGCGTGTCCTTAATCTGCTTGAAATGCCCCGTTCGGGTACGCTGGCTATCGCCGGTAACCATTTTGATTTCGCGAAAACACCGTCTGATAAAGCGATTCGTGAACTGCGTCAAAACGTTGGCATGGTCTTCCAGCAATACAATCTCTGGCCGCATCTGACCGTACTGCAAAACCTGATCGAAGCCCCGTGCCGCGTGCTGGGCTTAAGTAAAGATCAGGCGATCGCGCGTGCGGATAAGCTGCTGGAGCGTCTGCGCCTCAAGCCTTACAGCGACCGCTATCCGCTGCACCTGTCCGGTGGTCAGCAGCAACGTGTGGCGATTGCCCGTGCGCTGATGATGGAGCCTGCGGTACTGCTGTTTGATGAACCGACCGCGGCGCTGGATCCCGAAATTACCGCCCAGATCGTGAGCATCATTCGCGAGCTGGCGGAAACCCATATTACTCAGGTCATCGTAACCCATGAAGTGGAAGTGGCGCGCAAAACGGCCAGCCGCGTGGTCTACATGGAAAACGGGTATATCGTTGAGCAAGGTGATGCGAGCTGCTTCTCAAACCCGCAAACCGATGCGTTCAAAAACTATTTATCTCATTGATTGTGTCAGGGGAAATGATAATGAAAAAAGTATTACTTGCCGCGCTGCTCGCCAGCGTCACCCTTTCCGCTACCGCAGCCCAGACGATTCGTTTCGCGACTGAAGCGTCTTATCCTCCGTTTGAATCCATTGATGCGAACAATAAAATTGTCGGCTTTGACGTGGATCTGGCAAACGCCCTGTGTAAAGAGATCGACGCAACCTGTACCTTCAGCAACCAGGCGTTCGACAGCCTGATCCCAAGCCTGAAGTTCCGCCGTATCGACGCCGTTATGGCCGGAATGGATATCACCCCTGAGCGTGAAAAACAGGTTCTGTTCACTACCCCTTACTACGACAACTCTGCCCTGTTTATTGGTCAGAAAGGCAAATTCACGTCGGTTGATCAGCTGAAAGGCAAGAAAGTGGGCGTGCAGAACGGCACCACGCACCAGAAATTCATCATGGATAAACACCCGGAAATCACCACCGTTCCGTATGACAGCTACCAGAATGCGAAGCTGGATCTGCAGAACGGCCGTATTGATGGCGTGTTCGGCGACACCGCCGTGGTGACCGAGTGGCTGAAAGCCAACGATAAACTGGCGCCAGTGGGCGATAAAGTGACCGACAAGGATTACTTCGGCACGGGTCTGGGTATTGCCGTTCGTCAGGGCAACACTGAGCTGCAGCAGAAATTCAACGCTGCGCTGGAAAAAGTGAAGAAAGACGGCACCTACGAAACCATCTACAAAAAATGGTTCCAGAAGTAATTCCTGATGAATGAAATTTTTCCTTTAGCAAGCGCCGCCGGGATGACCGTCGGCCTTGCCGTTTGCGCACTGATTATCGGCCTTGTGCTGGCGATGATCTTTGCGGTATGGGAATCAGCAAAATGGTTCCCTGTCGCATGGGCCGGCTCAGCGCTGGTCACCGTGCTGCGTGGGCTGCCTGAAATTCTGGTGGTCCTGTTTATCTATTTTGGCTCCTCGCAGCTGCTGTTAACGCTGTCGGACGGCTTCACCCTCAATCTGGGTGTGGTGCAGATCCCGGTGCAGATGCAGATTGAGAACTTTGACGTCAGCCCGTTCCTGTGCGGCGTGATTGCCCTCTCTCTGCTCTATTCCGCGTATGCTTCGCAAACCCTGCGCGGTGCGCTGAAAGCGGTTCCGCAGGGACAGTGGGAGTCTGGCCAGGCGTTAGGCTTGTCGAAATCGGCGATCTTCTTTCGTCTGGTGATGCCGCAGATGTGGCGTCATGCGCTGCCCGGGCTGGGTAACCAGTGGCTGGTGCTGCTGAAAGATACCGCGCTGGTAAGCCTGATCAGCGTGAACGATTTAATGCTGCAAACCAAAAGTATCGCGACCCGTACCCAGGAGCCGTTTACCTGGTACATCGTGGCGGCGGCTATCTACCTGGTGATCACGCTGGTGAGTCAGTACATCCTCAAGCGCATTGATCTGCGTGCGACGCGCTTTGAACGGAGACCAGGCTGATGCTTGACTATTTTCCGGAGCTGATGAAAGGGCTGCACACCAGCCTGACGCTGACCGTCGCATCGATCATCGTGGCGCTGATCCTGGCGTTGATCTTTACCATCGTCCTGACGCTAAAAACGCCGGTGCTGGTATGGATTGTGCGAGCCTACATTACCTTATTCACCGGTACACCGCTGCTGGTGCAGATCTTCCTGATTTACTACGGCCCGGGTCAGTTCCCGTCGCTGCAGGAGTATCCGGTTATCTGGCACCTGCTTTCTGAGCCATGGCTGTGCGCCCTGATTGCCCTTTCGCTGAACAGTGCGGCCTATACCACGCAGCTGTTCTACGGGGCTATCCGTGCCATCCCGGAAGGGCAATGGCAGTCCTGTGGTGCGCTGGGCATGAGCAAGAAAGACACGCTGGCTATCTTGCTGCCGTACGCGTTTAAACGTGCGCTCTCCTCCTACTCCAACGAAGTGGTGCTGGTTTTCAAGAGTACGTCTCTGGCCTACACCATCACGCTGATGGAAGTTATGGGCCACGGGCAGCTGCTCTACGGACGCACCTATGACGTCATGGTGTTCGGTGCCGCGGGCGTGGTCTATCTGGTGGTGAACGGTTTGCTGACGCTGATGATGCGCCTTATCGAACGTAAAGCGCTGGCGTTTGAGCGCCGTAATTAATCACCGATTTGCATAAATTTTATTGACGAAGACGGGCAAGTCTAATGACTGCCCGTCTTTTTTTATGGATTAAATAATATTTAATCATTTTTATTGAATATAAATTCATTAAATGGCATTGTATTTCCATGCCGCAGACACGGCGCATAAGACAGACTGACAGACGGGAGCATTACAATGAAAAAGTTAGTTCTGGCCGCTTTACTGGCCACTTTCGCCGCTGGCGCATCAGCTGCAGATAAAATCAACTTCGGCGTTTCGGCCACCTATCCGCCGTTTGAGTCGCTGGATGCCAGCAACCAGATTGTCGGTTTTGATATCGACCTCGCCAAAGCCCTGTGCAAACAGATGCAGGCCGACTGCACGTTCACGAACCATGCGTTTGACAGCCTGATCCCGTCGCTGAAATTCAAAAAATACGACGCGGTGATCTCCGGGATGGACATCACGCCAGAGCGTAGCAAGCAGGTCACCTTCACCGACCCGTACTACGCCAACTCGGCGGTGGTCATTGCGAAGAAAGGAGCTTACACATCCTTTGACCAGCTGAAAGGCAAACGCATTGGGATGGAAAACGGCACCACGCACCAGAAATACCTGCAGGACAAACATCCTGAAGTGAAAACCGTGGCCTATGACAGCTACCAGAATGCCATTATCGACCTGAAAAATGGCCGTATTGATGGTGTCTTCGGTGACACTGCGGTGGTGAACGAGTGGCTGAAAACCAACCCACAGCTGGGCACCGCGACCGAAAAAGTGACCGATCCACAGTACTTCGGTACGGGCCTGGGCATTGCGGTGCGTCCGGATAACAAAGCCCTGCTGGAAAAACTGAATGGCGCGCTGAAAGCAATTAAAGCTGACGGCACGTACAAGAAAATCAGCGATCAGTGGTTCCCGCAATAACAGCTTTTTGTCGGGTAGCCTGGCCTACGGGGGTGGTCTGTAGGCCGGGCAAACCCGGCAATTTCACAGTGGAACAAAGAAGCGAAAACGAGCCCCGTTCGTGGACTCCATCAGCCTGATCCCCCCGCCGTGCAGTTCCAGCATGCGTTTCACAATCAACAGCCCCAACCCGCCACGGTTTTCCCGTGATGCCTGCGGATTTAACGCCGAAGGACGCTCAAACAGATCGTTGCGAAGAGAAGCATCAACGCCGGTTCCATTATCAGCCACCTCAACCTGTAGCTGCGCGTTCTCCTGCCAGACCGCCAGACGGACCTCTCCACCGGTCGGCGTATGCCGCATCGCGTTATCCAGCAGGTTAGTCACCACCCGCTCAATCATCGAGACATCGGCATTCACCAGCGGCAACGGGCCCGGTACATCAATGCGCAGGTTCACCTCCCGCGTGCGGGCCGTGAGTTCAAATTTCTGCGCCACGTCTGAAATCAGCTCACCCATGGCAAAACGCTCGCGCTGCGGTTTGATGCCGCCGTGCTCAAGGCGCGCCAGTTCAAACAGCTGCTGCGAAAGATGACGCACTTTCTGCCCCTGGCGCAGCGCCGTGGCGAGATACTGCTGGTGCTCCTGTGGCGTCAGCGTCGCGGATTTCAGCGACAGGGTTTCGAGATAGCCCAGCAAGGAGGTGAGCGGCGTGCGTAAATCATGCGAAATATTGGCGATAAACTCCCGGCGCTGGCGATCGCTGTCGGCCAGCTGATCCCACTGCAGGGTGATTTTACGGGCCAGCTCGATAAACGTATTGCGCAGCGTGGCCACTTCATCCTTTACCGTGGTTTCTGTAGGCTGCGCCGCCAGCTGTTTAATGGCGCTAATGCTGTCCTGCTCCAGCCCGGCCACTTCCTGCGTAAGACGTTTGACCGGACGCGTTACCCAGTACCAGACCAGTAACCCCGCCAGCAAACCAAACAGCGCGACCCACATCAATGACCACAGGACGGTGCTCCAGAGCGCCTGATGCCAGGCCATCTCCGCCAGCGCGTTTGACTCTTCGCCCTGCAGAATAATGTACAGATAGCCTTTCAGTTCTCCGTCCTGACGCAACGGCGTTGCGCTGAAAACCTTTTTGTTCTGGCTTCGCGGGTCATCGCCCAGTACCGGCCGTGCGGCATCACTGAGGAAAGTCTGCACCGGCCCGAGGTCGATTTTTTGCCGCTGGATATGCCCCGGCGGCGCGGCGTCAGCCAGCAGTTCGCCATCAGGCGAGACAACGTACAGTTCGACGCTTGGATTGAAGGTCATCAGCCGGTCAAAGAGCGGTTTCAGCGCGTGGCGGTCAACCCTGCCCTGCGCATCCAGAATCGGTTCCCGCTGGACAATCTGCTGCGCCAGGCCACCAGACAGCCGCTGCACCATCGCATTACCGTACTGCGTGGTGCTGTAAAGTTGCACCGCGCAGGCGATGGTCGCACAGAGCGTCAGCAGCAGAATAAACAACAGCGTCAGGCGCTGGCTCAGGCTAAAGCGGCGCATCGTTTGGCTCCGCAAATTTGTAGCCTTTGCCCCAGACGGTGCGAATGATCTCCGGCTCGGCGGCGTCCTTCTCAATCTTGATGCGCAGGCGGTTAATGTGGGTGTTGACGGTGTGTTCGTAACCTTCGTGCTGATAGCCCCAGACCTGTTCCAGCAGCGCCAGACGCGAGAAAACTTCACCGGGATGACGGGCAAAGAAGTACAGCAGTTCAAACTCGCGCGGGGTGAGATCCACCACCTGGCCGTGCAAAAGCACGCTGCGCGCCAGCGGGTCGAGCGTCAGGCCGTGAGCCTGAATATTCCCGGCACTTTGCGCCTGCCCCATCGCCTGCTGGCGTCGGAACAGCGCCTTGATACGCGCAATCAGCTCCTGTACCGAAAACGGCTTGGCCAGATAATCGTCCGCCCCGGTTTCCAGCCCGGTAATACGATCGGTTTCGCTGCTGCGGGCGCTGATGATGATCACCGGCAGATAGCGGGTCATCTGGCGGATGCGACGGCAAATCTCCAGACCGTCGACGTTGGGGAGCATTAAATCGAGGATCACCGCGTCCCACGGCTGCTTCTCGAGGCGCTGTAAGGCATTGCCCCCGTCGGGCTCGTGGGTGATGGCGTAGCCTTCATCTTCTAAGTTGAGGCGCAGAAGCGCCGCGATATCGTGGTCATCTTCCACCAGCAGGATCTGCTTCATGGGTAAGCCTTCTTCAATTCTGATGAGATAAGCTTACCTGATTTCGCAGGCGGACAGAGTTCACATTTTGTTTAAGATTTAACGAGTAGCGTCAGGACTTCATAATGCGCGGTATGCGGGAACATATCGAACAGCTGGACGCGTTCAATGCGGTAGCCCGGCAGCATCGCGATATCTTTTGCCATCGTCTGCGCGTTGCAGCTGGAGTAGACGATGTAGTCCGGTGCCATCTGGCTCAGATAGTCGCACAGCGCTTTCCCGATGCCCCGGCGCGGCGGGTTCACCAGCACCAGTTCAGGCACATTGTCCTGCCCCGTCGCGAACTGCGTGGAGTCCAGCGCCTGGAAGTGCAGCCGGGTCAACCCAAGCTCTGCAGCAGACTGTCTGGCACAGGCAATCGCTTCGGCGGAGATCTCAATCCCGGTAAGCTGCATGTCTGGCGTGGCGCAGTGCAGACCGAAGCCGCCCACCCCGCAGAACAGATCCCACATATGATGGATATTTAACGCCCGCACCCAGTCACGGGCGGTGGCATAAAGCGCACTCGCGACGGTCGGGTTGGTCTGGAAGAAGCTTTGCGGACGGATCCACAGCGGTACATCGTTGAACGTTTCTGCCAGCGCATGCTGTTCGGTGAAGAAGATCTCCCGCTCCCCTTCCATGATAGCCATATGCACCGGCTGAATATTCGCAGTGATAACGGTTAACTGCGGAAGCTGTTGCTGAAGCCATGGCAACGCCGCGCGAAGCTGCTCCACCTTGGCTTCTGAGCGCAGAACAAAGCGCAGCATCATGCTGCCGTCTACCTGGCTTTCGGTAAGAAGAAGGTATTTCAGCTCGCCGCGCTTGCGGGCAACGTTATAGGGCGTTAATCCGGCACGGGCAATAAACGGTTTGAGCGCAGCAAAGACCGGGGCGAACGAGGCGGGATAAAGCGGACAGTCGGTTAAATCTTCAGGCGTACCCTCGCGATGCAACATGCCCAGCAGCGGTTTTTCAACACTGCCGCTCACCACCATTTTGGCTTTATTACGAAAGCCCTGCTCCGGCCCGCTGACGGGTGCGCACCATTCCCCCACGGCATGGTCTGCCAGCAGGTGTTGCAGGTCGGCCATTTTGGCGGTGAGTTGCTGAGAAACCGGCTGTTCTATCCACTGACAGGAGCGGCAGCGACCGGCGTCATAGAGTGCGCACTGCATATCAAAACCTTAAGAATCACGAGGGCTGCGATTATACACATTATTGCAGCTGGAAGAACCGCCGACTGGAAGCAGGCACGAACAGGAAGAACAGCACCAGCATATCCGGGAGTTTTTGCAAAAACAGCGCGTGCAAAATCTCGCGTTTTGATCCACCCGCAATGCTGAACAGTTCCGGATAGCCATACCCCAGCGAGGCGGCCCACAGATAGCTTGCCGCCGTAATTTGCGTCAGCAAATAGACCCAGCGCGCCCAGTTGCGTCCTCTGACCAGCGAAAATGCGCAGTAAATCTCGATAAACACCAGTACCAGGCTGCTCAAAAAGACCAGCGTCAGGTTCCACGTCTGTACGCTGCGGTGAATGAATTCAGCCATACCGCGCACACCCAGGGTGTTAAGGATCATCAGCACATCAAGACAGCGGATCATAATAATAGCGAGCGCCGCCACCTGCACCAGTGCAGGAACGTTTGGACGAGCGTGCGTAAGACGTGATTTTTTTAATAATCCCAATGTTTTACTTCCCTGAAAAACAGTGCCGCGTCATGCGCGGCACATCACTGGAAATTTTAAATCCTTCAGCCGCGTCTTGCACGCTGGATATCACGCACACGTTGTTTTTCCGCGCGCGCCATCAAATACCAAGCGATAAATCCGACAATTCCGACCACCCCGAGGATAATCGAGGCCAGGGCGTTAATCTCCGGATTGACCCCCATGCGTACGCTGGAGAAGACCAGCATAGGCAGCGTCGTCGCGCCAGGTCCTGAGACAAAGCTGGCGATAACCAGATCGTCGAGCGACAGCGTAAACGCCAGCAGCCAGCCGGAGATCACCGCCGGCATAATCATCGGCAACGTGATGATGAAGAAGACCTTCAGCGGCGTCGCACCGAGATCCATCGCCGCCTCTTCAATGGAGCGGTCCAGCTCGCGCAAACGCGAAGAGATAACCACCGCCACGTACGCGGTACAGAAGGTGACGTGCGCCAGCCAGATGGTGAGCATACCGCGATCTGCCGGCCAGCCAATGGCATGCGCCAGGGCGACGAACAGCAGCAGCAGCGCCAGACCGGTGATAACGTCTGGCATAACCAGCGGCGCGGTAATCATAAAGGCAAAGCCGTTCGACCCCCGAAAACGCCCGAAGCGCACCATGACCAGCGCGGCAATGGTCCCCAGCACGGAGGCCATCGTGGCCGCCAGCGCGGCGATGGTCAGGCTCAGCCCCACCGCGCTCATCATCGCGTCATCATGGAACAATTCGCCGTACCAGCGCGTCGACCAGCCGGCCCATACCGTTACCAGTTTGGAGCTGTTGAACGAGTAGATCACCAGCATCAACATGGGTGCATACAGGAAAGTAAAGCCAATCACCAGGATGGCAATTCGCCACGGGGAGCGCACTACCGGTAAGTTGTTCATCCGTGGTCTCCCATCTGTTTCTGCTGATGTTTGTGGAACCACATGATCGGTACGATCAGCAGGAGCAACATCACGATCGCCACCGCAGACGCCACAGGCCAGTCGCGGTTATTAAAGAACTCCTGCCACAGCACACGCCCAATCATGATGCTGTCCGGGCCACCGAGCAGTTCCGGGATAACAAACTCCCCTACCGCCGGGATAAAGACCAGCATCGACCCGGCAATAATGCCGCCCCGGGTCAACGGAACGATAACGCTGAAGAAGGTTTTAAGCGGGCGGGCACCAAGGTCAAGCGATGCTTCCACCAGCGAATAATCGATACGCGTCAGCGCCGTATAAATTGGCAGCACCATAAACGGCAGATAGGCGTAAACAATCCCGATATAGACCGCGAGATTGGTATGCAGGATTGTCAGGGGCTGATCGATAACCCCAAGCCACATCAGGAAGTTATTCAGCACACCGTTGTTTTTCAGGATCCCCATCCACGCGTAGACGCGGATCAGGAACGAGGTCCATGACGGCAGGATCACCAGCAACAGCAGAATGTTGCGCGTCGAGGATTTACTGTGCGCCACGGCCCATGCCAGCGGGTAACCCAGAAGCAGACAGCAGATCGTCGAGATCGCCGCCACCTGCAACGACTGCAGATAAGCTTCGAAATAGAGCGGATCTTCCGTCAACTGCAGGAAATTGCCGAGGTTAAGGGTCAGCGTCAGCTGTCCGTCAGCCCAGTCCAGCAGGTTGGTATAGGGCGGGATCGCCCGCGCCATTTCCGCCAGGCTTATCTTAAAAACGATCAGGAACGGCAGCAGGAACAGCAGGATCAGCCACACGTAAGGCATGGCAATCACCAGCTTGCGTCCGTGATTCATCTGCATGCGCGCCAGCCAGTGCGCGAAGCCACCCGGTTTCTCAACGCGGGCTGGAGGTTCTAAGGTACTCATTGTCCGCTCCTTATACCGTCAGCACTACACAACTGTCCGCATCCCAGCACAGGCGCACTTCGTCGCCCCAGGTCGGCTGTCCCTTGCGATAACGATGTTCGTTCTGCAGCTGGGCGCTGAGCATCTGCCCGCTTTTCAGACGCACATGGTAGATGGAGAGGTCGCCCAGGTAAGCAATGTGCACCACTTCCCCGACGGCGAAGTTAAAGCCATCGGCCGGCGGATCTTCGCACAGCATGATCTTCTCCGGGCGGAGCGCGACATACACCGGCACGTTATCCACCACCGAGCTATCCGGATCGACCTTAAGCGGATGCTGCAGCCCCGGCGACTCGATTACCAGACCGTCATCCTCGCGCGATTTTAGCAGCCCTTCGAAAACGTTGACCGACCCGATGAACTCCGCGCTGTAGCGGGTGGTCGGATGCTCATAAATCTCTTCCGGCTCGCCAATCTGTACGAACTTACCGCGGTTCATGATCGCAATACGCCCGGCCATGGTCATCGCCTCTTCCTGGTCGTGGGTAACCATCACGCAGGTCACCCCCACGCGCTCAAGGATATCCACCACTTCCAGCTGCATACGGTCACGCAGTTTTTTATCCAGGGCACCCATCGGCTCATCGAGCAGCAGCAGCTTTGGCCGTTTCGCCAGGCTTCTGGCCAGCGCCACGCGCTGACGCTGGCCACCAGAGAGCTGATGCGGTTTACGCTTCGCGAACTCCTGCATGTGCACCAGGCTGAGCATCTCTGCCACGCGGGCGGTGATTTCGGCTTTCGGCAGTTTGTCCTGCTTAAGACCAAAGGCGATATTCTGCTCCACCGTCATATGGGGGAAGAGCGCGTAAGACTGGAACATCATGTTTATCGGGCGCTGATACGGCGGCACGCGGGAAAGATCGACACCATCCAGCATGATTTGCCCGGCGGTAGGCTGTTCAAAACCGGCCAGCATACGCAGCAGGGTCGATTTACCGCAGCCAGATGCGCCCAGAAGGGCAAAAATTTCACCTTTGTAGATAGTCAGGCTGACGTCGTCCACGGCATGCTGACCATCGAAAGATTTGGTGAGGTTACGAATTTCAAGAAGCGGGGTCAGCGCTTTACGGACTTTCGCCTGCGGGCGGGGGATCGCGTCATTCACGGGGTGCTCTCCGGCAGAAATCAAAACTGGTGCAAACGCACCATCAGGGTGCGCATCGTCGGGCGGCGCTCACGCCAGCCCGACCGACGGGTTTAGCAGGCCCGGTGAGCGTTTTCGCCACCGGGCAACCGTACCGGACGCCGTTATTTACCGCTTTTCACTTTGGTCCACGCACGGGTACGTACGCGGTCAATTTTTGGATCCTGAACTTTCAGGGTGAACAGCTTGGCAAACACATCCGCCGGCGGATAGATAGCCGGGTTATTGCGGATCTCTTCGCTGACCAGCGGCACAGAGGCCTTGTTGCCGTTAGCGTAGTAGACGTGATCGCTGATATGCGCGATAACTTCCGGACGCATCAGGTAGTTAAGGAACTGGTAAGCTTC
This sequence comes from Enterobacter sp. PTB, assembly GCF_051130085.1. Classification (NCBI taxonomy): domain Bacteria; kingdom Pseudomonadati; phylum Pseudomonadota; class Gammaproteobacteria; order Enterobacterales; family Enterobacteriaceae; genus Enterobacter; species Enterobacter sp. PTB. The sequence continues at coordinate 111,671 of NZ_JBDKEE010000005.1, read as the reverse complement.
GTCTTTGTTTTTCGCGTCAGCCGGCATGGCGAAGACGTCGAAGAACGCCAGCGCGCCCTCTTTCGGAATGAAGTAGGAAACATTCACGCCGTTTTTGGCTTCTTTGGCGCGGTTAGCCGCCTGCCATACGTCCCCTGCCCAGCCAATCGCCACGCAGATGTCGCCGTTTGCCAGGTCGTTGATGTACTGCGAGGAGTGGAAGTAACGAATGTTCGGACGCAGCTTCAGCAGCAGATCGGTTGCCGGGCCGGTGTAATCATCGGCCTTGCTGCTGTTAGGATCTTTGCCCAGGTAGTTCAGCACGGTGGCGAAAATCTCTTCTGGCGCATCCAGGAAAGAGACGCCGCAGCTTTTCAGCTTCTCAAGGTTTTCCGGCTTCAGCACCACGTCCCAGCTGTCGAGTTTGACATCTTTACCCAGCACCGCTTTGACTTTATCGACGTTATAGCCAATACCGGTGGTCGCCCACAGATACGGCATCGCGTATTTGTTGTCCGGGTCATGCTTGGCGACCAGTTTAAGCACTTCCGGATCGAGGTTTTTCCAGTTCGGTAATTTGCTCTTATCGAGCGGCTGGAAGACACCTGCCGTCAGCTGACGCTCAAGGAAGCTTGCGGAGGGTACCACCAGGTCAAAACCGGTACTGCCCGCCATCAGTTTCCCTTCCAGCACTTCGTTGGAATCGAAAACGTCATAGACCACTTTAATGCCGGTCTCTTTTTCGAAATTAGCGACGGTATCCGGCGCGATATAGTCAGACCAGTTATAAACGTGCAGCGTTTTTTGTTCCGCAGCGAGCGTGCCGGCAGAGACGGCCATCAGAGCACCCGCAACCAGACCCGATAACCATTTTTTATTCAAGGCGATCATATCGTTATTCCTTCTGAAAGCTCGTTAACAAACGAACTAAAACTGTGCAATCTGAAGATATGCAATAATCATGCATAGTTTGTCGCTCTGCACGAAATAAAAAGAAACCTCTTTACCCGGCAGGATCCGCTCGCTTTTTTAAGCATCGCAAGAATAACTGTAGCCCGTGTCTCCGGCTATAGCCCAGACGAAAAAACGCCTTTTATCAATTTTTTATGCAGGTTATGTCTACGTGATAAGCCGAAATGGCGTTTGGGGAGGTGAAAAATTCTTTAAAGAAAGGTTAAAAGCAGCAGAAAAAATGGCGTTATGCAGCCGCTATGGCAGCGACTGCGCAAAAGTCAGACAGGCTTAGTGAAGAAAATTGGGAGATGCATCATTATTCTCTGCATCATCTTCCGTGCTATACAGCAGATGGTGCGCATTCGCTTCCATCATTACCATCGAAATTTGCTCTTCACTCAAGCGCATAAACCAGGAGAACTGCTTGAATGAGAGGCCGGCACCGGAGAATAAAGACTGGCAAACGACCAGTTTTGGCAGATTATCATCCTGTATATCGAGAAATGCTTTCACCGTCAAAGAACTGGCGTTGATGGCCGACAGGTCAGAGGCCAGGGCCAGCAGCGCAGACGGTTTCACTTCGGCCAGCGCAGAGAAGAGGATCACGTCGTTAATGAGATCGATTTTGGCATCGAAAATACCATCGAAATTTTGCATATGAGGCAAATGCAGCGCCTGGCAGGAATCACATTCAAAGAAAGTGATTCCGGCATCATCGAGCCATTGACGTAACGTATCCAGTGTTGGAACGACCTGTAAATCCATCGCTGTGCAGCCTCTTTAATAAAAACTTCGCATAGAGTACGCAAAAAGTGCGCTGTAATCCATTTAACCGCCCGTTTTCAGACAGTAGCCCGGCGTTGCGTGGCGCTCGACCCATGAGATCATTTTACCCGCAATATCGACCCCGGTGGTTTTTTCCACCCCTTCCAGTCCCGGTGAGGCATTCACCTCCATCACCAACGGCCCGCGCGTCGCCCGCAGTAAATCAACACCCGCCACATCCAGCCCCAGCGTTTGCGCCGCCTTCACGGCAATCTCACGCTCGCGATCGCTGATATCCGCGACTCTCGCCACGCCGCCACGGTGCAGATTAGAGCGGAAGTCGCCCTCTTTTGCCTGGCGTTCGATGGCCGCAACCACCTCGTTACCGACAACAAAACAGCGAATGTCGCGCCCTTTGGCTTCTTCAATGTACTCCTGCACCAGAATATGGGCATTCAGCCCACGAAAGGCGTCAATCACGCTTTCCGCCGCCTGCCGCGTTTCGGCCAGCACCACACCGATGCCCTGAGTGCCTTCCACCAGCTTGATCACTAACGGCGCGCCACCCACCATATCGATTAAATCGCTGGTGTCGTCCGGTGAATGCGCAATGCCGGTAACCGGAAGATCGATTCCCTGCCGGGCAAGCAATTGCAGCGAACGGAGCTTATCGCGGGCCCGAGATATCGCAACGGATTCATTGAGCGGATAGCTGCCCAGCATCTCAAACTGGCGCAACGCGGCCGTGCCGTAATAGGTTATCTGGGAGCCGATGCGGGGGATAACCGCATCAAAATGCGGGAGCTTGCGGCCTTTGTAATGAATCGATGAGGCAGCAGGATCAATGTTCATATAGCAGGACATCGGATCGAGGATCTCAACCTGATGCCCCCGTTTTGCCGCCGCTTCTCGCAGGCGTTTACATGAATAGAGCGTTCCATCCCGGGACAAAATGGCAATTTTCACCCTGCACCTCTCTAAAGACATGGAAAAAGCCTGCGTATCATACACGCAGGCAGGCGCAGGATGAATGGGCTATCGTGTCGCCCAGCCCTGTTTGTGCAGATAGTCGAGAATAAACGGGCGATTCTCTTTAATGATGGTGCGACGAATGTGGTCACTCCAGGTATCGCGACGGTTATTGCTGTCGCGCGTCATGTAGTAGTGCGCCAGCTCTTCATCGTATTGCGCCAGCACATCCTGATCGACAGGCTGGTAGTGGTTTTCATGCACCAGCATCGCCGCAGGCAGGCGCGGCTTGAGGTCCGGGTTATCCGCAGGCCAGCCAAGGCACAGGCCAAACAGGGGCAGAACATGTTTTGGCAGCTTCAGCAGTTCGGTAACGCTTTCGATATTGTTACGCAGCCCGCCGATGTACACGCCGCCCAGCCCCAGCGATTCCGCCGCCGTGAACGCGTTTTGCGCCATCAGCGCGGTGTCCACGACGCCCAGCAGCAGCTGTTCGGCAAGGCCAAGCTCGGCTTGCGGGCAGATCTGCAGATGGCGGTTAAAATCGGCGCAGAACACCCAGAACTCGGCTGCCTGTGCCACATGCTTCTGTCCACCGGTGAGGGTCACCAGTTGTTCACGCATTGCCGGGTCGGTAATACGAATAATGGAGCTGCACTGCAGGAAGCTGGAGCTGGATGTCGCCCTTGCACTGTCAATAATGGCTTCACGCTGCGCCGTCGTTATCGGCTCGTCGGTGAAGTGGCGAATTGAACGATGGGAACGTAGCAGGTCTATGGTTGGCGTCATCTTGTCTCTCTTTGTCTTGCGTGAATCATATCGCAGCCAGTATAGGCAATGATGCGCGCGATGTAATTGGCGAAACATAGCTGAGAGGTATTATAACGACAGGCGAAACCTTCTTTAATGACGGCAGGTTATCGGGCAATATAGACCCATTCGCCGTCAGGCTTGTTTTCGAGGAGAGAGAAATGTTTGCAGTAATTTTTGGTCGTCCAGGGTGCCCTTACTGTGTGCGCGCGAAAGAGCTGGCTGAGAAACTGACCGAAGAGCGTGATGATTTTAACTTCCGTTATGTCGATATCCACGCGGAAGGGATCAGCAAAGCCGATCTGGAAAAAACCGTGGGTAAACCGGTTGAAACCGTACCGCAGATTTTCCTCGATCAGAAACACATCGGCGGTTGCACAGACTTTGAAGCATACGCTAAAGAGCATCTGGGCCTGTTTGCCGCTCAGTAATGCTAAGACGCCCTCACCCTGAGGGCGTTTTTATTTGTGCTGTCTGCGCCGGGCCAACATGCTATGAACAAACAAAAAGCATAGCGCTCCCAGTGCGCACCAGAAGACGCCACTCAGCAACCACGCCAGCTCCTGCCAGAAACTTCGCGTAGAAATATACAGTGACCGCATCAGCAGCAGACACAGCGGCGCTGCAAGTATTGCGCCCAGTAACGGTTTCACCACTTCCCCCCGGCGGGAGAGAAAACTGGCAGCAGCCCCTGGCAGGGTGAAAAAGAGCAACCCCAGCTCCGGATGACCCGACGCCCTGAACGCCCCCTTCACATTAAAAGCGAGGGACATGCAAACGACAATGAACAGCAAAAAGCAGCTGATCACCCCCGCCCAGTTTCGTTTAATGTTCAAACTATCCTCCTGACTTATCTCTATCAAATACACTTTCGTCGGGTAGACGCCCAGTCAGATAAAGCAATGCGGCAATCCTTGCCAAAGTACACACAGGGTGAAGCGATAATAGGTGGCTGTCAGTAGCTAATACGATTAAACTAACCGCCAGCTAATGTTTTAGGGAATAAAGCTGGAAACAGGGAGCGTTAAAGCCTTTCCCTGACCCAGAAAACAGTAGCCCAAAAAGTCCTTTCATTCAACAACTTACTGGTAAACAAGAAGTTAGCCTCCGTGAATATAAACGTCGCAGACTTGTTAAATGGGAATTACATCCTGTTATTATTTGTGGTACTGGCGCTGGGCCTTTGCCTGGGTAAATTGCGCCTTGGTTCGGTTCAACTTGGTAATTCCATTGGCGTTTTAGTCGTCTCACTATTATTAGGCCAGCAGCATTTCAGCATTAACACGGACGCGCTCAACTTAGGCTTTATGCTGTTTATTTTTTGTGTTGGTGTGGAAGCCGGGCCCAACTTTTTTTCAATTTTCTTCCGCGACGGCAAAAATTATCTGATGCTGGCGCTGGTCATGGTCGGCAGCGCGCTGCTGATCGCCTTAGGGCTGGGTAAACTGTTTGGCTGGGATATCGGGCTGACGGCCGGTATGCTCGCCGGCTCGATGACCTCCACGCCGGTGCTGGTGGGTGCAGGCGATACTCTGCGCCACTCCGGCATGGCCGGTGCGCAACTCTCTACCGCGCTCGACCACCTGAGCCTGGGCTATGCCCTGACCTATCTGATTGGTCTGGTGAGCCTGATTGTGGGCGCCCGCTACCTGCCAAAACTGCAGCACCAGGATTTGCAGACCAGCGCTCAGCAAATTGCCCGCGAACGCGGTCTGGACACTGACAGCAAGCGTAAAGTCTATCTGCCCGTGATTCGCGCCTACCGCGTTGGGCCAGAGCTGGTTGCATGGGCGGACGGGAAAAACCTCCGCGAGCTGGGGATTTACCGCCAGACAGGCTGCTATATCGAACGTATTCGCCGTAACGGCATTCTGGCAAACCCGGACGGCGACGCCGTGCTGCAGATGGGCGATGACATTGCCCTGGTCGGTTACCCGGATGCCCACGCCCGCCTCGACCCGAGCTTCCGCAACGGTAAAGAGGTGTTTGACCGCGATCTGCTCGACATGCGTATCGTCACCGAAGAGATTGTGGTGAAAAACCATAACGCCGTCGGCCGTCGTCTGGCACAGCTGAAGCTGACCGATCATGGTTGCTTCCTCAACCGCGTGATCCGCAGCCAGATTGAGATGCCAATTGACGACAACGTCGTGCTGAACAAAGGCGACGTTCTGCAGGTCAGCGGCGATGCACGACGCGTGAAAACCGTTGCGGACCGCATCGGCTTTATCTCTATTCACAGCCAGGTCACCGACCTGCTGGCCTTCTGCGCCTTCTTTATCGTTGGCCTGATGATCGGGATGATCACCTTCCAGTTCAGCAACTTTAGCTTTGGCATCGGTAACGCTGCCGGGCTGCTGTTCGCCGGCATCATGCTGGGCTTCCTGCGAGCGAACCACCCGACCTTCGGCTACATTCCGCAGGGGGCGCTCAATATGGTGAAAGAGTTTGGTCTGATGGTCTTTATGGCGGGTGTCGGCTTAAGCGCCGGTAGCGGCATTGGCCACAGCCTGGGTGCTGTTGGCTGGCAGATGTTGGTTTCCGGACTTATCGTCAGCCTGGTACCGGTAGTGATTTGCTTCCTGTTCGGTGCCTACGTGCTGCGCATGAACCGCGCCCTGCTCTTCGGGGCAATGATGGGGGCCCGTACCTGCGCCCCGGCAATGGAAATTATCAGTGATACCGCACGCAGCAATATTCCTGCGCTGGGCTATGCGGGCACCTACGCTATCGCTAACGTACTGCTTACGCTGGCGGGTACGCTGATCATCATCATCTGGCCTGGACTCGGATAACTCTTAAGTTCTGCGCACGACGAAAAAATTTTCGTTACGCGCAGAACTTTTTTATCAGGGGGCAGTCATAACTATTGCCACTGCTTTTCTTTGATGTCCCCAATTTGTGGAGCCCATCAACCCCGCCGTTTTGGTTCAAGGTTGATGGGTTTTTTGTTGCCTGAAATTCCCCTCTTCAACATTCCGCCTTCCCTCTTTCCATTCAAACATATATGCTTAACCATATATATAACCAACCGCAGGAAAGCCGATGCTACATCCGGTCCAACTTTTCAAAGCCCTCTCCGACGAGACCCGCCTGTCCATCGTCATGCTTCTGCGCGAAGCCGGGGAACTGTGCGTCTGCGATCTCTGTTCCGCCACGGCTGAATCACAGCCCAAGGTATCGCGCCATATGGCACTGCTGCGTGAATCCGGGCTGGTGAGCGATCGCCGGGAGGGGAAATGGGTTTATTACCGTTTGTCCCCCACTATGCCGGCATGGGCTGCCACCGTGATTGACAACAGTTGGAACTGCTTGCGGGAAGAGACCCGCGTAAAGCTGAAAAACCGTCTTCCGGGCGCGTGTTAAAACACATTCATAAAAACAGATATAACGGAGTTCACGATGTTTCTGGCTGGGGCAATTTTTCTGTTTACACTGGTGCTGGTCATCTGGCAGCCCAGAGGGTTAAGTATCGGCTGGAGCGCCACGATGGGTGCTGTACTGGCGCTGGTCAGCGGCGTGATCCACATTAACGATATTCCGGTGGTGTGGGATATTGTCTGGAACGCGACGGCCACGTTTATCGCCGTCATCATCATCAGCCTGCTGCTTGATGAGTCCGGATTTTTCGAGTGGGCGGCGCTGCACGTGGCCCGCTGGGGTAATGGCAAGGGCCGGTTGCTGTTTACGTATATCGTTCTGCTGGGTGCGGCCGTTGCGGCGCTTTTTGCCAACGACGGCGCGGCGCTTATCCTCACGCCCATCGTTATCGCCATGCTGCTCGCCCTCGGGTTCAGCAATCAGGCCACGCTGGCGTTTGTCATGGCGGCTGGATTTATCGCCGACACTGCCAGCCTGCCGCTGATCGTTTCGAACCTGGTCAATATCGTATCGGCAGACTTCTTCTCGCTGGGGTTCAGCGAATACGCCTCGGTGATGATCCCCGTGGATCTCGCCGCGATTGCGGCCACGCTGGTGATGCTGCACCTGTTCTTTCGAAAGGACATTCCGCCGACATACGACCTGTCAAAACTCCGCGAGCCTTCCCGCGCGATTAACGATCTTCCAACCTTCAGAACGGGCTGGATTGTTCTGTTACTGCTCCTTGTCGGGTTCTTTGTACTTGAACCGCTCGGCATTCCGGTCAGTGCTATCGCGACAGCAGGCGCGTTGATTTTGTTTGCCGTTGCAAAGCGCGGGCATGCCATTAATACGGGAAAAGTGCTTCGTGGCGCACCGTGGCAGATCGTTATCTTCTCGCTGGGGATGTACCTGGTGGTGTATGGCCTGCGCAATGCCGGGCTGACGGAGTATCTGTCAGGGGTACTCAATCTCCTTGCCGGGCATGGCCTGTGGGCCACCACGCTCGGTACCGGGTTCATCACGGCGTTCCTGTCATCCATAATGAACAATATGCCGACCGTCCTGATTGGGGCACTGTCTGTCGATGGCAGCACGGCATCGGGTGTGATTAAGGACGCGATGATTTATGCCAACGTGATTGGCTGCGACCTGGGTCCGAAGATCACGCCTATCGGCAGCCTGGCCACCCTGCTCTGGCTCCATGTCCTGGCGCAGAAAAACATGACGATCACCTGGGGCTATTATTTCCGGACAGGCATCATCATGACGTTGCCGGTTCTGTTTGTGACGCTCGCCGCGCTGGCGTTACGTCTCTCCTTCACACTGTAATGAGTAACGGATATGAGCCATATCACCATTTACCACAATCCAGCCTGCGGCACCTCGCGCAACACGCTGGAGATGATCCGCAACAGCGGCACTGAACCCGAAATTATTCTGTACCTTGAGAACCCACCGTCTCGTGATGAACTGACCAGACTGATTGCTGAGATGGGGATTTCCGTGCGGGATTTGCTGCGCAAAAATGTCGAACCTTATGAACAGCTGGGCCTCGCCGCGGACCGGTTTACCGACGACCAGCTTATCGATTCTATGCTGCAGCATCCGATCCTGATTAACCGTCCGATCGTGGTGACGCCGCTGGGCACTCGCCTGTGCCGCCCTTCCGAAGTCGTACTCGATATCCTGCCTGATGCACAGAAAGGGGCGTTTACGAAAGAAGATGGCGAAGCGGTGGTGAACGCCAGCGGAAAAAAAATCTCCGGCAGCTAATCTGCTGATAGTGATGCCGTAAGTCTTGTGAGCCACATACCCTGCCCCGTGGCGGAGTTGCATCCGCCGTCACCCGACCCATAATTTGATGGACCGGGCTGGTGAGGGGATGCAGGTATGAGTCTCAAAAATAAAACCGCCGTTATCTTTGGTGGCAGCGGCGCTATTGGCAGCGCCGCTGCGTACGCGCTCGCCCGTGAAGGGGCTACGGTCTACCTCGCGGCACGCGATCAGGCCAGGCTGGAGCACGTCGCTAACCGCATTCACGCCGCTGGCGGGTCAGCCCGGCTGTTTGTTTTCGATGCTCTCGATGCCGACGCGACGCTCCCGGACGTTACCGGCATTGATATCGTCGTGAATGCCACGGGCTTTATGCACGACCAGGGTAAACGCCTCGACGCATTAACGCTCAGTGAATTCAGACAGGGGTTCGACCCTTTTCTGGCCGCCTGTTTCAACATCGCCAAAGCTGTCGCACCCCGTATGGGCGGTGAGCGTGCCGGAACGCTTATCACCGTCGTTGCGCCGGCTGCAAATATGGCGATGCCGGGACATCTCGGGCATATCGTTGGCTGCGCGGGAACGGAAGCGTTAACCCGTGCGCTCGCGGCGGAGCTGGGGGCAAAGAATATTCGCGTCCTGTGCGTGCGTTCGCATGCGATAGCCGACGCGGTTCAGGCCGGTTCCTGTGTGGGTGACCTGTTCGCCATCAAGGCGCAGGCGATGGGTATCAGCGTGGAGCAGTTTCTGGAGGGCGCGGCACAGAGCACGATGCTGAATCGCCTGCCGACGCTGGAGCAGGTGGCAGACACCATCGCGTTTCTGGCGTCAGATGCAGCCGGTGCCATCACGGGAACAACGGTAAACATGACGGCCGGCGCGACCACAATCTAACGTCCGCTCTCGCCCGCTATCCTGCCGACCATCGCCCGGATCTCCTCCCGGGTGAGCGGGGCTCTGTCGGTCACAAAGTGCAGCGTCATCCCTTCGATAAAGGCATCCAGCGCGCGGGTGGTCACCGGGTCGAACCACTGCTCAAGCGTGGTCTGGCTCATCTTCATCCAGTCCTGCATTACCGTTTTGAGCGCCGCACTGCGGTGCATAAAGGCATAGAGCTGGTACATCAGCGCCATATTCTGCGGCGTCGTGACCTGCGAACTGTGGATCAGCGTGGTGATGGATTCGCACGCCATTTCTGGCCCGGTCACGCCGGCGAAGAAATCCCGATACTGCTGCGACATCTGCCGGGTAAACCACGTAAAGGCCTCTTCCAGCAGCGACTCCATACCGTCAAAATAATAGGTCATCGACCCCAGCGGCACGCCCGCGCAGGTGGCGATTTTCCGGTGCGTCACGGCATGAATACCGTGCTCTGCAATGGTGTCCAGGGTCGCCTGCAGGATCTTCTCCCGGCGTTGAGGATCGTTCGGTGCTCTGCTCATAAATTCCCCACGTGGTTTGTGTACAAATGTACACAAACTTGCTAGTGTTGTCGCTATTGTTGTACTTCCGGTGCTGACTTCAATGACTCTGACCTCCCCCCGTAGAACCCTGCAGCTGCGCATGTGGGCGCTGTTTATGTTCTTCTTTATTCCCGGTCTGCTGATGGCCTCATGGGCCACGCGTACCCCGGCCATTCGCGATATTTTATCCGTCTCAACGGCCGAGATGGGCATCGTGCTATTTGGCCTGTCGATAGGCTCCATGAGCGGTATTCTGTGCTCGGCGTGGCTTGTCAAACGCTTCGGTACACGGGCGGTCATCCGCACCACCATGTGCTGTGCCGTGTTCGGGATGCTGGTGCTAAGCGTGGCGCTGTGGTTTGCCTCGCCGGTGCTGTTTGCCCTTGGGCTGACGGTGTTTGGCGGCAGCTTCGGTGCCGCTGAAGTGGCCATTAACGTTGAAGGGGCAACGGTTGAACGGGAGATGAATAAAACCGTACTGCCGATGATGCATGGCTTTTACAGCCTTGGCACGCTGGCCGGTGCGGGTGTGGGGATGGCGCTGACGGCCTCGGGCGTCGCCGCGAACCTGCATATTCTGCTGGCCGCACTGGTATGTATTATCCCCATTCTGACCGGTATCCGGGCGATCCCTGACGGCACCGGCAAGAACACCTCTGAAGAACACGCCACCGCGGAAAAAGGGCTGCCGTTTTACCGCGACATTCAGCTGATGCTGATCGGCGTGGTGGTGCTGGCGATGGCCTTTGCGGAAGGGTCCGCTAACGACTGGCTGCCACTGCTGATGGTTGACGGCCACGGTTTTAGCCCAACTTCCGGCTCCCTGATCTACGCCGGTTTCACCCTCGGGATGACCGTCGGGCGCTTTACCGGCGGCTGGTTTATTGACCGCTACAGCCGCGTGGCGGTGGTGCGTGCCAGCGCCCTGCTGGGCGGGCTGGGGATTGCGATGATCATCTTTGTGGACGTGGACTGGATTGCCGGTGTGTCGGTGATCCTCTGGGGTCTGGGGGCTTCGCTTGGCTTCCCGCTCACCATTTCAGCCGCCAGCGACACTGGTCCGGATGCACCGACCCGCGTCAGCGTGGTGGCCACCACCGGCTACCTCGCCTTCCTGGTGGGGCCACCGCTGCTCGGCTTCCTCGGTGAGCACTACGGGCTGCGCAGCGCCATGCTGGTGGTGTTAGGGTTAGTGATCATCGCAGCGCTGGTAGCGCGCGCGGTCGCGAAGCCGGAAACGGAACAAACGACACTGGAGAAGGGATATGAGCGTTAAACTGATCGCCGTCGACATGGACGGCACGTTTCTGAGCGATGCCAAAACCTATAACCGCCCGCGTTTTCTGGCGCAATATGCACGAATGAAAGCGCAAGGCATTCGCTTTGCGGTTGCCAGCGGCAACCAGTACTACCAGCTGATTTCCTTTTTTCCGGAGATTGCCCATGAAATTGCGTTTGTCGCGGAAAATGGCGGCTGGGTGGTCAGCGCCGGGGAAGATGTCTTTAACGGTGAACTGTCGAAGACGCACTTCGACACCGTTGCCGCCGTGTTAAACGATGTGCCGGGCATTGAGATTATCGCCTGCGGAAAAAGCAGCGCTTATACGCTGAAGCACTATGACGACGGCTTTAAGGATATCGCGGCAAAGTACTACCACCGTCTCGAAATGGTGAGTGATTTCGGCAACCTGAACGATATTTTCTTCAAATTCGGGCTTAACGTCTCTGACGACGACATCCCGCGTATTCAGGCGATGCTGCACGAAAAGCTGAACGACATTATGGTGCCCGTCACGACCGGCCACGGCAGTATCGACCTCATCATCCCCGGGGTGCATAAAGCCAACGGTCTGCGAATACTGCAAAAGCGCTGGGGCATTGATGACAGCGAAGTGGTGGCTTTTGGCGATAGCGGGAACGACGTAGAAATGTTGCGCCAGTCAGGGTTCAGCTTTGCGATGGCAAACGCCAGGCCGCATATTAAGGCGGTGGCGCGCTTTGAAGCCCCGCACAATAACGACGAAGGCGTGCTGGATGTAATTGATAAGGTGTTGAACGGCGAAGCGCCGTTTCATTGACGCCACCATGGCCCTCTCCCGCCGGGAGAGGGAAAACAGCTTACGGCTGTAAAGCATTCCCGACGCGTTTATCCTTCAGGAACACCACGATAAGCCCAACCCACAGCACGCCGTTAGCCAGATTAAACAGGCTGAACAGACCGTTGCCGCCAAATGCGTAGGCGTGTTTGCTCACCTCGATTCCAACGGTGAAAATCAGCATTTGCAACATGCCCATCGCCGCTGACACCGTGCCTTTGCTCATCTCGCTGGCAAACAGCGTCAGGCGCACCAGCCCGGCATTCGCCACACCGATACCGAACGCGTAAACGCTTAATCCTGCGGTCATCCACAGATACGCATGGGACGACACCACTGTCGCGACCGCCGCCAGAACCAGCCCGGCAGCGATGGGCCAGCCGCCCATAATGATCAAGGCACGCACCGTACGACGGGATGTGAGACGCGCCAGCACCAGGTTACCGATAATCAGCGCGCCAAAAATCGGCACCTGCAGCAGGCCATACTCATAGCTGCTGAGCTGCTCGCCGCTGATGATAATGACCGGCGACTGGGCAATCCACGCCAGCAGAGGCAGGCTAACAAACCCCGTCGCCAGCGCGCCCGCCACAAAGCGGCCGTTCTTCAGCACTTCTTTGTAATCCCGGCCCAGCTCTTTTAGCGACAGTTTCTCACCCAGACGGGTAGCGGTTTCCGGCATCGCGCGGTGCAGGCCAAAGAAAGCGACGGCGGCCAGCACGGCAAACAGCACGAACATCCCTTCCCACGGCGCAACGTGTACCCAGGCAGCGCCCACCAGCGGCCCCAGCAGGGGCGCGATCAGCGCCACGTTCGCCATTAGCGCGGTAATCTTGATACACACCGCTTCCTCAAACGATTCCTGGATGGCGGCATACCCGACGGCACCGATAAAGCAGAGGCTCACCCCCTGCAGGAAGCGCAGCAGGGTAAATTGCTCAATATTTTGCGCCAGCAGCGTGGCGAGGCAGGTCACGATAAACCACACCACGCCCGTCAGCATCACCGGACGACGGCCAATACGATCCGACAGCGGCCCTAACAGCCACTGCAAAAACATGCCGCCAGCCAGATAGGCAGTCATGGAGGTCGGTACCCATTCGATCCCTGCGTTGTACTGTTCGACAACGGCCAGCATGCCGGGCTGGATCATATCGTTGCCGATGTAAGTAGAGAATTCGTAGAGCACCAGACATAAGGGGAAAAGCAATGCCTGACGACCCAGACGTGAACCAGAAGAAGAACGGTTTAACATGCAATCTCTTTATCGTGACAAAATCGCGACGAGTGTAATGAAATGCCCTGGCCCGAGATAGTGATTTATCCAGAAGAAACAGAAATAAAGCACATATCGTCTTTGTTTAAGGTTTCCTTAAGTTGACAGATTTATGATAGCCCCATTTCTCGTCAACGACTCCGGATTATGGCACCCACTTCCAGCCGTTCAGAATTGTCTAACTTACAGACAAATAAGACAAAACGACTTTACCGTCTACCACCCCGCTTTTATGGTTATCAGCTTTTAATACTGATAGCCCTTGCCGTGCTATTTACCTGGCTATCCCGCGATGAAACGCTCGACAGATGGATCACCGGTTTATGGTATGACGCGGCTGCACACCGTTTTCCACTGCAGCAAGACCACCTGCTGGACCTGCTGAACCATCGACTGGCGAAGTACATCGCCATCGCAGCAGGTGCTGTTGCGCTCATTTATGGCGCGTTCAGGCGCAATGCGAGACTGGTCACGGCCGCGCTGCTGATGGGGCTTGGCGCGCTGGTGGTTGGCGTACTGAAAAGCATAAGCCATCACAGCTGCCCGTGGGATCTGGTGGAGTATGGCGGTAAGGCCGTTTCTTATCCGCTGTTCAGTGCCGCTCCCGCTGACAGCGGTCCGGGGCGCTGTTTCCCCGGCGGTCATGCCTCCAGCGGCTTTATGGTGATGGGACTGTTCTTTGCCTTCTGGCGCGAGCGTCCGCGTCTTGCCTGGTGCTTCGTCGTGCTGGGCGCCGCTTTAGGTCTGGCGATGGGTTACGGCCAGGTCATGCGCGGGGCGCATTTTTTCTCTCACAACCTGTGGGCTGGGTGGTGGGTCTGGTTTTCCCAGTTGGTGGTCTACGGTCTGGTCTCCACCTGGTTTGCTAAAGAGTGACAACGCTATGTTAGAGAATTTGAATTACCAGCTGTTTTATCTCATCAACGCCACTCCGGCCTCGCCAGAGTGGATGATTGATTTCGCCACCTTCCTGGCAAAAGATCTGATCAGTATCGTGCCGGTGCTGGCGGCGATCCTCTGGCTGTGGGGGCCGAGAAGCCAGGTGAAGGCGCAGCGTCAGCTGGTAATTAAGATGGCGATGGCCCTCGGGATCAGCGTGCTGGTCAGCTACATTCTGGGCCTGACGTTCCCGCACGACCGCCCATTCGTCGACCACGCGGGGTATACCTTCCTGCACCATGCTCCGGATGACTCGTTCCCAAGCGATCACGGGACGGTTATCTTTACCTTCGCGCTGGCCTTCCTGTTCTGGCATCGTCTGTGGTCGGGTGCGGTGCTGATGGTGGTGGCCGGGGCTATCGCCTGGTCTCGCGTTTATCTCGGCGTCCACTGGCCGCTGGATATGGTGGGGGGGTTGCTGGTCGGTCTCATCGGCTGCGTCAGCGCAGCGATCCTGTGGAATCTCTTCGGTGAAGCGCTCTACCGCGGCCTGTCTTATCTGTATCGCACCCTTTTTGCTATCCCGATCCGCAAAGGCTGGATACGTGACTAACCCCAGCCTGACAGGTTACACTTGAACCCCCGCCCTGCGGGGGTTCACTTTTTTATCCCGAGGAACTATGGAAACACGTCGCGATGACCGCATTGCTCAGCTGATACAGGCGCTGAAGCGCAGTGATAAGCTTCATCTTAAAGAAGCCGCCAGTCTCCTCGGGGTCTCTGAGATGACCATTCGCCGGGATCTGAACAGCGAGAGCGCGCCTGTCGTGCTGCTGGGCGGGTACATTGTGCTTGAGCCGCGTAGCGCCAGCCATTATCTGATCAGCGACCAAAAGACGCGCCTGGTGGAAGAGAAACGCAAAGCCGCCCGGCTTGCGGCCTCGCTGGTGCAACCGCATCAGACGCTGTTTTTTGACTGCGGCACCACCACGCCGTGGATAATCGAAGCGATCGACAGCAGCATCCCGTTTACGGCGGTGTGTTACTCGCTGAATACCTTTCTGGCACTGCAGGAGAAACCCGAGTGCCGGGTGATCCTCTGTGGCGGTGAGTTTCACGCCAGCAACGCCATCTTTAAGCCGCTGAATCTGCAGGATACGCTCAGCAACGTATGTCCGGATATCGCGTTTTATTCCGCAGCAGGAGTCACTGTCCGTCAGGGAGCAACCTGCTTTAACCTGGAAGAGTTGCCGGTCAAGCACTGGGCATTAAGCGCCGCGCAGTACCATGTGCTGGTGGTCGATCACAGCAAGTTTGGCAAGGTTCGTCCGGCAAGAATGGGTGAGTTATCGCGCTTTGACGCCATCGTCAGCGATTGCCGTCCGGATGAAGAGACCGTGGCCTACGCGAAAGCGCAGCAGGTGAAGTTGATGTACTGAGTCAGGTGCAGAGGTCATGCCGGGTGGCGCGATGCCACCCGACAATGGAGGCTTAACTGAACCAGCTGCCAAACCATCCGTGGAATTTCATCATGACGAAGTCCCACATCCGGCTAAAGAAACCGCCCTCTTCTACCGCTTCCATCACAATCAGCGGACGCTGTTCAATCGATTTGCCATTAAGCTGGAAATCAATCGTCCCGACCACCTGGCCTTTTTTCAGCGGCGCGGTGAGCTGGCTGTCGGTCAGGGTGTAGCTGGCTTTCAGGTTTTTCAGCTGACCACGAGGAATGGTCACCGACCCGCCTTCACCCGCCCCCAGGTTCACTTCACTCTTGTCACCAAACCAGACGCGCTGGCTGATGAACGTGGCATCCGGTTTAATTGGCGTGACGGTTTCATAGAAGCGGAAACCCCAGGTCAGCAATTTTTCTGATTCATTAAAACGAATGCGGTCGGTTTTGGTGCCCAGCACGACCGAGATCAGGCGCATATCGCCCTGAGTTGCGGAAGCGACCAGGTTATAACCCGCGCCGGCCGTGGTGCCGGTCTTCATACCGTCGACGTTGACGTTACTGCTCCACAGCAGACGGTTACGGTTCGGCTGGCGGATTTTATTGAAGGTAAACTCTTTCTCTTTGTGGATGGCATATTCATCCGGCACGTCGTGGATCAGCGCTTTGCCTAACAGCGCCATGTCGCGCGCGGTACTGAACTGACCCGGCGCATCCAGGCCGTGCACGGTTTTAAATGTGGTATTGGTCAGGCCCAGTTTTTGCGCATAGCCGTTCATCAGGCCAATAAAGGAGTCCTGGCTGCCCGCAACGTAATCGGCCAGCGCAATACAGGCATCGTTACCGGACTGGATAATGACCCCTTTATTCAAATCAGACACTGACACCTGATCGCCGGGTTTGAGGAACATCACCGATGACCCACGCAGCGCCGGGTTACCGGTCGCCCAGGCGTCCTTCCCGATGGTGACCATATCGTCAAGCTTGATTTTACCCGCTTTCAGCGCCTGACCCACCACATAGCTGGTCATGATTTTCGTCAGGCTTGCCGGGTCAAGTTTCTCATCCGCATTGCCTTCCGCCAGCACTTTACCACTGGAATAATCCATCAGGATCCAGGCGCGCGCATCCACAGGCGGCGCTTCGGGCGCAGCCTGTTCCGCTGCGTAGAGAGTTGGTACAAACAGGAAAAGGAGCGCAGAGCCTGCCGCCAGGCTGCGCAGAGAAGTCATTTTTCGCGTCATAAATGCCACCCGAGTGTCCATTCAAAAATTACGTCACATCACCGTGTCGCAAGAAGCGATGAGTAATAGCGCACTAAAACGGTTAAAGAAACCTAACCAAGGTAAAGTTATTAAAGTTTATGCAATAACATTCAGATACGCTTTGATTCAGGCGATTTTTTTGTCTTCTGTTGCGTAATTGTTAGGTTTATCTCACCATGGCAAATCGCTGGCGTTGATTCACATCTCAGGTTGTTTGACTATTTCGGGAGTTTCTATGATTACGCTGTGGGGCAGGAACAATTCAACCAACGTTAAGAAAGTCCTCTGGACACTGGAGGAGCTGGATTTACCGTTTAAGCAGGTGATGGCAGGTTTGCAGTTTGGGGTAAATAAAGATGCCGACTATCTGGCCATGAACCCAAACGGTCTGGTGCCCTTGCTGCGCGACGAAGAGACCGACGTGACGCTGTGGGAGTCCAACACCATCGTGCGTTACCTCGCGGCACAGTATGGTCAGAGCCGCCTGTGGGTGGACAATCCGGCCCAACGCGCTCAGGGTGAAAAGTGGATGGACTGGGCAAACCAGACGCTCTCCCCCGCACACCGCGTGATCCTGATGGGGCTTGTCAGAACCCCCGAAGCTGACCGCGACTATCCTGCCATTCATGCAGCCCAGGACACCTGTGAAAACCTGTTTGCGATGATGGACGACGAACTGGCGAAGCATCCGTGGTTCTCAGGCGAACGCTTCGGCGTAGGCGATATTGCCGTTGCGCCCTTCATCTGGAACCTGACCAACATTGACGTTACCTGGACGCCGCGCCCGCATCTTGAGCGCTGGCTGAAGCAACTGAGCGAGCGCCCGGCATACCGTCACGTGGTGATGATCCCGGTGACGTGATTACGATCCGGACGGGCTGACTTTCAACAGTTGCCCGTCCGTCTCATCGGTCAGGACATACAGATACCCATCCGGCCCCACCCGCACATCGCGAATGCGCTGGTCTCTGTCACCTAAAATTCGCCCCTTCTCGGTGACCGTGTTGCCCTCCACGCTCAGCACGATAACGTCTTTCTCCTTCAGCGCCCCGACAAACAGCGTGTTTTTCCACTGCGGGAATACGTCACTGTTGTAAAACGCCATCCCGCTCACGGCGGGGGACACTTTCCAGACAAACAGCGGCTTTTCCGTTCCCTCGACGTGCTCGCCCTGGGCTTCCGGGATCTTCAGACCGCTGTAGTTAATACCGTGCGTCGCCAGCGGCCAGCCGTAATTTTTGCCTTTCTCCGGGATATTGATTTCATCCCCGCCGCGCGGGCCGTGCTCGTTAAGCCATAGCGTGTCGCTCCAGGGGTTCATCGCCATCCCCTGCGGATTACGAATGCCGTAAGACCAGATTTCAGGCCGTGCGCCGGGAGTGTTCACAAACGGGTTATCGGCAGGCACTTTGCCGTCCTCCGTCAGGCGCACAACTTTGCCCTGCAGTTTATCCAGATCCTGCGCCGTCGGACGCTGGTTGTTCTCGCCCAGACCAATAAACAGATGGCCTTTGCCGTCGAAGACCAGTCGGCCACCGAAATGGTTACCGGTGGACAGTTTCGGCATCTGACGGAAGACCACCTGGAAACCGTCAATTCGGGAGAGATCATCGCTTAAGCGGCCATAGCCAACCGCCGTTCCCGCTTTGCCGTCATTCCCCGCCTCGGCATAGCTCAGCCAGACGCGGCGCGATTTTTCAAAATCCGGGGCGAGTGCCACGTCCAGCAACCCGCCCTGGCCGTTTGCCCAGACCTTGGGTACGCCGACGATCGGGTCGGAAAGCCCTTTTCCGGCCTGCCAGTGCTTTAACTGGCCTCCCTTAAGGGTCACCAGCAGCCCTTTATTGTCCGGCAGGAACGCCATCGACCAGGGATGATCGAGCCGGTTTTGCACAACGTCGACTTTTACCGCGTCAGGGGCGGCGAGGAGAGAAATCGGGAAAAATAACGCAGGCAGGAAAATCAGCGAAGATCGATGCATAACGCGCTCCTTTATCGGTTTATGGCATAAAGGTTAGCCACTGGGTCCGGGCACGTTATCACTTTTACAAAAGCTTAATCAGAAGGGGGAGTTGCCTCCCCCGGTGTCAGTGTTGTTCAAGCGTCTCGTGCTTGTTCAGACACATGATGCATAGAGAGAGCGTGGTCAGGCAGTTTTCAAGCTTCTCCGCGTTAACAGCGATAAAATTCGGGCAGTCGTGGCGTCCGTTCATCAAACATACCCCTGCAATGGAGAGCACCTCGGCGGCGCGGCGCAGCGCAACGAGTTCGCTTTCGGCGTATTCCGCTTTCAGGACGGGTGCTTTTTCACGCATGAAGTTGCAAAGTTCAAAGAGATTATCACGCAGATGTTCGCTTTCGCTGACTGACATATACCCTTTTGCCTTCCTCAACTGCAGGTACGCGGCAAGGTCGATTCGGGCATTGATCAGCTTGTTAAGCAGATCGCGTTTCAGTCTGTCAACGGACATGCTCTTTCCTCCTCTGTCAGCCATTGTGCACATTCAGAATAAGGTTATTTTTTGTACAGTTTAATGCCTGAGATCAATAATTCTTAACTGATTAACATTATTTACAATGTTACAACCTTCTCGTCGGTCATCCGCCCCGCAAAGAGTGTATAAATCCCCCGCGGAACGCTGTAAAATCCCGCCCTGATAACTCCATAATTGATGAATTTTTAACCTATGAGCAATGTTACGCACCAGCCTAAAATCGGCTTCGTCTCCCTGGGCTGCCCAAAAAACCTGGTGGATTCTGAACGCATCCTGACCGAACTGCGCACCGAGGGCTATGACGTGGTGCCAAGCTACGACAACGCCGACATGGTGATCGTTAACACCTGCGGGTTTATCGACAGCGCGGTTCAGGAGTCACTGGAAGCCATCGGTGAAGCCCTGACGGAAAACGGCAAAGTGATTGTGACCGGCTGTCTGGGCGCGAAAGTGGACCAGATCCGCGAAGTGCACCCGAAAGTGCTGGAGATCACCGGCCCGCACAGCTACGAGCAGGTACTGGAGCATGTTCATCACTACGTCCCTAAACCTAAGCACAATCCGTTCCTGAGCCTGGTGCCAGAACAGGGCGTGAAGCTGACCCCGCGTCACTATGCGTACCTGAAAATTTCCGAAGGCTGCAACCATCGCTGCACCTTCTGCATTATCCCGTCCATGCGTGGCGATTTGGTCAGCCGTCCGATTGGTGAAGTGCTGGCAGAAGCCAAACGTCTGGCAGACGCAGGCGTTAAAGAGCTGCTGGTCATTTCCCAGGATACCTCGGCTTATGGCGTCGACGTGAAGCATCGCTCTGGTTTCCACAACGGCGAGCCGGTGAAAACCAGCATGGTTGGCCTGTGCGAACAGCTTGCCAAACTGGGTATCTGGACACGTCTGCATTACGTCTACCCGTATCCGCACGTTGACGATGTCATCCCGCTGATGGCAGAAGGGAAAATTCTTCCGTATCTGGATATCCCGCTGCAACACGCCAGCCCGCGCATTCTGAAGCTGATGAAGCGTCCTGGCTCCGTCGATCGCCAGCTGGCACGCATCAAACAGTGGCGTGAAATCTGCCCGGACCTGACCCTGCGTTCCACCTTCATTGTGGGCTTCCCGGGCGAAACCGAAGAAGATTTCCAGATGCTGCTCGACTTCCTGAAAGAAGCACGTCTGGACCGCGTAGGCTGCTTCAAATACAGCCCGGTAGAAGGCGCGACCGCTAACGAACTGGCGGATCAGGTTCCGGAAGAGGTGAAAGAAGAGCGCTGGAACCGCTTCATGCAGCTGCAACAGCAGATCTCTGCTGAACGTCTGCAGGAAAAAGTGGGCCGCGAAATTCTGGTCATCATCGATGAAGTGGACGAAGAAGGCGCAATTGGCCGCAGCATGGCGGACGCCCCTGAAATCGACGGCGCGGTCTACCTGAACGGCGAAACCAGCGTTAAGCCGGGCGATATTGTCCGCGTGAAAGTTGAAAACGCCGACGAGTATGATTTGTGGGGAAGCCGGGTTTAACGGCGTTTTACCCTTCCCTTCACCCTCTCCCGCCGGGAGAGGGTTTCCATCCTACCCCTTAATCCTCGGATCCAGCGCGTCGCGTAACCCGTCACCCAGCAGGTTAAACGCCAGCACGGTCAGGAAAATGGCCAGGCTCGGGAAGATGGCCACGTGTGGTGCAATGACCATGTCCGCTCTTGCTTCATTCAGCATCGCGCCCCACTCCGGTGTAGGCGGTTGCGCACCCAGCCCCAGAAACGACAGGCTGGCCGCCGAGATAATCGACACGCCGATACGCATAGTAAAATAGACCACGATAGACGATACCGTTCCCGGCAGAATATGGCTGAACAGGATAGTGGCATCGCTGGCCCCCATGCTGCGCGCAGACTCAATAAAGGTTTGCTGTTTGAGCACCAGCGTGTTGCCTCGCACCAGACGCGCAAACGCCGGTATTGAGAAGACCGCAACCGCAATAATGACGTTAGCCATACCGCTGCCCATTATCGCCACCACCGCAATCGCCAGCAAAATGCCCGGGAAGGCAAACAACACGTCGCAGATACGCATGATAATGCGGTCCCACCAGCCTTCGTAATATCCGGCGACCAGACCCAGCACGGTGCCGATTGCCGCGCCAATCAGTACCGCAAAAACCCCGGCGGCGAGAGAGATCTGCGCCCCCACCAATACGCGGCTGAAGATGTCGCGCCCAAGCGAGTCCACGCCGAACCAGTGCAGCATCGACGGTCCGTCATTGAGACGGTCGTAATCAAAATAGTTTTCCGCATCAAACGGTGCGACCCACGGCGCAATGACCGCCACCACAATCAGCAGCAGGACAAACAGCCCCGCCGTCATGGCGACCGGCTGACGGCGAAAACGCCGCCAGAATTCAGACCAGGGCGTGCGGATATGGTCCGGCTTTAGCCCCGGCATAGCGTTTAACATGGCCTGACGACGCCAGTTCAACAATCGCATTTTACTTATACCTGATGGCCGGGTTAATGGCGGCGTAGAGCACATCCACCACTAAGTTGATAAGAATAAATTCCAGTGAGAAAAGCAGGACTTCGGCCTGAATAACCGGGTAATCACGCATTTCGACTGAATCCACCAAAAGACGTCCCAGCCCCGGCCAGTTAAAGACCTTCTCCACCACAATCGAGCCGCCCAGCAGAAAACCAAACTGGAGCCCCATCATCGTCACCACCGGGATCATCGCGTTACGAAAGCCGTGTTTGAGGATGACCCATTTCTCGCTGACCCCTTTCGCCCGGGCGGTGCGAATATAATCTTCGCTCAGCACGTCAACGAACGAGGCGCGGGTAAAGCGGGCCATCACGGCAGCAACAGCCGCGCCCAGCGTCATTGAGGGCAGAATGTAGTGTTTCCAGGTGTCGGCCCCGACCGTCGGCAGCCAGCCCAGCTCCACGGAGAATATCTGCATCAGCAGCATCCCCAGTGCAAATGCCGGGAAGGAAATGCCCGTGACGGCCAGAGCCATACCGAGCTTATCCGGCCAGCGGTTGCGCCAGACGGCAGCGACAATTCCTGCGCCAAGACCAAACAGCACCGCCCAGCTCATGCTGGCAATGGTTAACCAGAACGTGGGCATAAAGCGGCTGGCAATCTCTTCCGACACCGGACGACGTGACACCATAGAAGTGCCAAAGTCACCCTGCAGAACGTTGCCAATATAGTGGAGAAACTGCATATACAAAGGCTGGTCGAGGCCCAGTTGTTTTCGCACCAGCGCGATAACCGTTGCATCCGCATCTGACCCTGCAACCAGACGTGCCGGATCGCCCGGCAGCATATGAACAAACAAAAACACCAGCACCGCCACAATCAGCAGCGTCGGGATAAGCCCCAACAGGCTTTTACAAACATAATTCAGCATGCCTTTCCCTCTCATCCCACAGGCGGTGGCCTGCGGGCATGAGTATTATTTTAAATCTGCTTCATCAAAGCTAAAGCCCGTATCCGGCATGATGTAGAACCCGGTCAGCGCTTTGTTATGCGCGGAAACCAGTTTTTCCACCACCAGCGGTACCCACGGTGACTCTTTCCAGATGATATCCTGCGCCTCTTTATACAGGCGTGCTTTCTCTTCCGGTTTGGTCGTTTTCAGGGCATCCGCCAGGTCTTTATCCACCTTCGGGTTGCTGTAGAAGGCGGTGTTGAACAGGGTCGGCGGCCAGTTCTGTGAGGCAAACAGCGGCGACAGCGCCCAGTCCGCTTCACCGGTAGAGGCCGACCAGCCGGTGTAGAACATCCGTACGCCGCTCTCTTTCTGCCCTTTCCCTTCCACCTCAGCCGCACGCTGACCGGCATCCATCGCGGTGACCTGCGCCTTGATACCTACCTGTGCCAGCTGCTGCTGGGTAAATTGCAGCACCTTCTGAGCGGTACTGTGATTATGCGACGACCAGAGCGTGGTGCTAAAGCCGTTCGGGAAGCCCGCCTCTTTTAACAGCTCACGCGCTTTGGCCGGATCGTAAGGCCACGGTTGATAGTTTTGCGAATAGGCGATCGCCGGAGGCAGCACGCCGGTAGCCGGCGTGGCATAGCCAGCAAAGGCGACTTTTACCAGCGCCTGGCGGTTAATGGCGTAGTTGATGGCCTCACGCACTTTTGGGTTATCAAACGGTTTTTGCGTCACGTTCATGCTGATATAGCGCTGCATAATGGACGGGCTGGCGACCAGCTCCAGCTTGCTGTTTTTCTGCAGAATGGCGGCTTGCTCATAGGGGATCGGGAACGCGAACTGCGCCTCACCGGTCTGCAGCATCGCCGCGCGGGTGTTGTTGTCCACCACCGGACGCCAGGTAATGGTGTCCAGCTTCGGCAGGCCCGGCTGCCAGTAACCCGCAAACTTCTTAACCTTCACAAAGTCGGTCTGGTTCCAGGTGAGCAGCTCGTAGGGGCCGGTCCCCACCGGATGGAACCCGATCTCTTTGCCGTATTTTTTCAGCGCGGCAGGCGAAATCATCGCCGTGGCAGGATGCGCCAGAATATTGATAAACGCCGAGAACGGCTCTTTCAGGGTGATCTTCACCGTCGTCGGGTCGACCACCTCGGTGCTGGCGATGTTTTTATACAGGTTGTAGCGCTTGAGGCTATTTTCCGGGTTGCTGGCGCGATCGAGGTTTATCTTCACCGCCTCCGCGTTGAAATCTGTACCGTCCTGGAACTTCACGCCGGTTCTGAGCTTAATGGTATACACCAGCCCGTCGCTGGAAACGGTATACCCTTCCGCCAGCACATTTTTAAGTTTCATCTCGCTATCCAGGCCAAACAGCCCCTGATAGAACGATTTCGCCACCGCCTGGGAGAGCGTGTCGTTGGCATCATACGGATCCAGCGTGGTGAAATTGGAACCGACGGCGACCACCACATCTTTGGCAGCGAACGCCGGCGCGGCGGCCAGGGCTGCCGTCACGCTCGCGGCGAGTAACCATCTGCGCGCTACAAATTTAACCATTGTGTTCTCCTGCCTGTTTTAAGTTATAACCGCGAGAATGCATTGTCCTGACGCGGGGGGGCCACAAAATGCCCCGGGCCAACCTCGCGCAGCGCCACGCGCTCCACCGCCTCGCCCCGTTTACGAATATTGCTCGGCATTTCGTCCTGCAGCAGCACACGCTGGCCGTGGCGATGCTCAGGGTCGGCAACCGGCACTGCGGCGATAAGCTTGCGTGTGTAAGGGTGCTGTGGATTTTCAAATACCGCCCGGCGCGGTCCTATCTCCACAATTTGCCCCATAAACATCACCGCGACACGGTGGCTGATACGCTCAACCACCGCCATGTCGTGTGAGATAAAGAGGAAGGCAATCCCCATATCCCGCTGCAGGTCGAGCAGTAAATTAATGATTTGCGCCCGGATAGAGACATCCAGCGCCGAGACGGATTCATCTGCAATCACCACTTTCGGGTTAAGTGCCAGCGCGCGGGCAATGCAAATACGCTGCCGCTGACCGCCCGAAAACTCGTGCGGATAACGCCAGGCATGTTCCGGCTTCAGCCCCACGCGCTCAAGCAGCCAGGCCACCCGACGCTGCGCGGCTTCACCGTCGAGCAGGTTATGCACCCGCAGCGGCTCCATAAGTGAATACCCCACCGTGTGGCGCGGGTCGAGGGAGGCATACGGATCCTGGAAAATAAACTGGATATCTCGCCTCACCGCCTGCAGTTTGCTGTCCGGAAGGGTATCAATGCGTTCCCCGTTAAAGGTTATGCTGCCCTCCTGGGACTCTACCAGCCTGAGCAGCGCCCGCCCGGTGGTGGATTTTCCGCAGCCTGACTCTCCCACCAGCGCCAGCGTTTCGCCTGGCCATAAATCAAAACTGACGTTTTCAACCGCATGCACCTCGCGCTTCACGCGGTTAAACATTCCGCTGCGCAGGGGAAAACGGGTCACCAGATCGCGCACTTCCAGAATCGGCTTTCCGGGTACCACGGTATCCTGCTCGATTTCATCTTCCTGCTGGCCTGCCGCTTCGAGAGAAATCAACGGGAACCGGCGCGGTAAATCGCTGCCGTTCATCGCCCCCAACCGCGGAACCGCCGCCAGCAGCGCTTTGGTGTAAGGATGAACCGGCGCATGGAAAATCTGCTCAACCGTGCCGGTTTCCACGGCGTTGCCCTTATGCATGACCAGCACGCGATCGGCAATATCGGCGACCACGCCCATATCGTGGGTGATGAAAATCACCCCCATCTCCATCTCCTGCTGCAGCACTTTGATAAGCTGCAGAATTTGCGCCTGAATAGTCACATCCAGTGCCGTCGTGGGTTCGTCGGCAATCAGCACCGCGGGACGGCAGGAGAGCGCCATCGCAATCATGACGCGCTGACGCATACCGCCAGAAAGCTGATGCGGGTAGCGTCCCAGAATGGCCTGCGCTTCCGGTATGCGTACCAGGTCGAGCATGCGTTTCGCTTCACGAAGCGCCTCATCACCGCTCAACCCCTGATGCAGGCGGATGGACTCGGCAATCTGTTCCCCGACCGGAAAGACCGGGTTCAGCGAGGTCATCGGCTCCTGGAAGATCATCGCAATATCGGCCCCGCGCACGCTCTGCATCTGCGAGGCGCTCAGCTCATTTAAATCAATGACCTGGTGGTTACGCCGGCGCAGCAGCATTTTTTCGCAGCTGACCTGTCCGCCGGTCTGTTCCAGCAGACGCATCAGCGCCAGTGCGGTGACCGATTTCCCTGAACCGGACTCGCCCACAATCGCCAGCGTTTCGCCGCGGTTGAGCGAGAACGATAAATTCTGTACTGCGGGGATGAACTGCCGCTCTTCCTGAAACGCAATATTCAGTTGATGGACAGCCAGCACTTCACGGTTGTCCAGCTCTTCACTGTGCGGCACGCTTTGCCCCCTTATTCACGATAGATCCCCGTACTGGGTTCATCACCGGCATAACCCCACGCGCGGTACATACCTTCGCTGTTAAACGGCAATGCCACGTTACCCTCACGATCCACCGCAATTAACCCACCGACACCCCCCAGCGCGGGCAGTTTCTCCATCACCACGCGTTCACAGGCTTCGGCCAGGCTTAACCCGCCGTAATCCATCAGCGCGGTGATGTCGTACGCCGCGAGGGCGCGAATAAACACTTCACCGGTTCCGGTGCATGACACTGCCGCCGTGGCGTTATTGGCATAGCAGCCTGCCCCCGGCAATGGACTGTCACCTACCCGGCCCGGCAGTTTGTTGGTCATACCGCCGGTCGACGTGGCCGCAGCCAGATTCCCAGATTTATCAAGAGCCACCGCCCCTACCGTGCCCATTTTGCTGCGCTCATCGAGCGGCGCGGTATGGTCAAGCTGCGCCACGTTTGCAGAGCGCGCCTCAAGCAGCTGTTGATAACGCTCCGGCGTTGAAAACAGATCGGGAGAAACTGGCGTCATGCCATGTTCCGCGGCAAACGTCTCTGCCCCGGCCCCGGTCAGAAGAACATGCGGGCTCGCCTCCATCACCAGACGCGCGGCCATCACCGGATTACGCAGATGACTCACCCCCGCGACGGCACCCGCTTTAAGGGTGACACCGTCCATGACGCAGGCATCCAGCTCGTGCGTTTCATCGCGGGTAAAGACTGAACCAATGCCCGCGTTAAACAACGGGCACTCTTCCAGCAGACGTACCGCCTCGGTAACCACATCCAGCGCGCTCTCGCCCGCCTCCAGCATCCGCTGGCCCGTTTCCACAATGGCATACAGCGCATCAATATAACGTTTTTCCTGCTCGGGACTGAGCAGGGCACGGGTGATTGCCCCGGCGCCACCATGAATTGCGATTACCGCATTAACCATTCCCATCACCCGTTAGCCTGATTTGCGGCTTTTTCTATAAATATCATTATCGTCGCTGAAACTTCAGATGATTTTTGAATATAGAAAGACGCAACTGTGATGTAAAGCGTACACCCATCGGGTCATACAGTTAGTGGCACTTTTCTGCCATAATGGACGCTTTCGTCGTTACTCCGCAGGAGCCCACCATGGATTTTACCGCCGGACTGATGCCGCTTGAGGCGGCACTCACGCAGATGCTTGACCGAATTTCCCCCCTGCACGACCACGAGACGCTGCCATTGGTGCGCTGTTTTGGTCGTATTGCCGCGCGCGATATCGTCTCTCCGCTTAACGTGCCTGGGTTCGATAACTCCGCAATGGACGGCTACGCGGTACGCCTGGCGGATATCCGGACGGATACGGCGCTGCCCGTGGCGGGGAAAGCATTTGCCGGACAGCCGTTTAACGGTGAGTGGCCTGCGGGTAGCTGCATACGCATCATGACCGGTGCCCCCGTACCGCCAGGCTGCGAAGCGGTGGTGATGCAGGAAGAGACCGAACAAACGGAAGCGGGCGTCCGCTTCACCGCGAGTGTTAAAGCGGGACAGAATATCCGTCGTACCGGTGAAGACATCACGCGTGGCGCAACGGTATTTGCCGCCGGGCAGAAACTGACGGTGGGCGAACTGCCGGTGCTGGCCTCGCTCGGCATTGCAGAAATTGACGTTATCCGTAAGGTACGCGTGGCGGTCTTTTCCACCGGCGATGAACTCCAGCTTCCGGGCCAGCCACTGCAGGACGGCCAGATTTACGACACTAACCGCCTCGCGGTACACCTGATGCTTGAACAGCTGGGGTGTGAGGTCATTAACCTTGGCATCATTGCGGATGATCCGGAGAAACTGCGCGCCGCGTTTATTGAAGCGGACCGGTCGGCGGACGTGGTAATTAGCTCCGGCGGCGTTTCCGTAGGTGAAGCGGATTACACCAAAACCATTCTTGAAGAGCTGGGGGAGATCGGCTTCTGGAAACTGGCCATCAAGCCGGGCAAACCGTTCGCGTTTGGTCAGCTGAAACACAGCTGGTTCTGCGGCCTGCCGGGTAACCCGGTTTCCGCCGCCCTGACCTTCTACCAGCTGGTGATTCCGCTGCTGGCAAAACTGTCTGGTAACCAGGCCCACCCGCTGCCGGTTCGCCAGCGCGTACGAGCGGCGACGCGCCTGAAGAAATCACCGGGCCGTCTTGATTTCCAGCGCGGTATTCTGACGCGCAACGCTGAAGGCGAGCTGGAAGTGAGCACCACCGGACACCAGGGCTCGCACATCTTCAGCTCGTTCAGCCAGGGCAACTGCTTTATCGTTCTCGAGCGTGAACGCGGCAGCGTGGAGCCGGGTGAATGGGTTGAGGTGGAAAGCTTTAACCACCTCTTCGGAGGCTAACATGACGGCTGAACTCAGCGACCAGGAGATGATGCGCTATAACCGCCAGATTGTTCTGCGCGGTTTTGATTTCGACGGCCAGGAAGCGCTTAAGGCAGCACGGGTGCTGGTCGTGGGGCTGGGGGGGCTGGGCTGCGCTGCGGCCCAGTATCTGGCCGCGGCGGGGGTGGGCAATATGACGCTGCTGGATTTTGATACCGTGTCGGTGTCGAACCTTCAGCGCCAGACGCTGCACAGCGACGCGACCCTCGGCCAGCCCAAAGTGGAATCGGCCTGCGCGGCGCTGGCGCGCATCAATCCTCACGTGAAGTTCACCCTGATTGACGCCCTGCTGGATGATGAGGCGCTGTCGGCACAGATAGCACGACACGATCTGGTGCTGGACTGCACCGATAACGTCACCATTCGCAATCAGTTGAATGCAGGATGTTTTGCCCACAAAACGCCGCTGGTCTCCGGTGCCGCCATTCGCATGGAAGGCCAAATCAGCGTCTTTACCTACGCCGGGGGCGAACCGTGCTATCGCTGCCTGAGCCGTCTGTTTGGCGAGAACGCCCTCACCTGCGTGGAGGCGGGCGTCATGGCTCCGTTAGTCGGCGTCATAGGTTCGTTGCAGGCCATGGAAGCGATCAAAGTGCTGGCGCATTACGGGACGCCTGCCGCGGGGAAAATCGTGATGTATGACGCGATGACCTGCCAGTTCCGCGAGATGAAACTGATGCGCAACCCCGGCTGTGAGGTATGCGGACGCTAAATGGTTGCCGGGCAAGCGTTAGCATAACCCGGCAACCGTATCAGAGCGTCGTTCTGCCAAACGCCCCTTGCCAGTCCTGCTCAAACTTCACTATTGCCGCATCCACCGCAGGCGAAGTAATAAACTGCTGAGCAACATCCAGCGGCAGGGTGATGGATTCACAACCTGCCAGCAGGCAGTCCAGTGCCTGACGCGGCGTTTTGAAGCTCGCGGCCAGCACTTTTGACTGCGGGGCATGCAGCGTCAGAAGCTGCTGCAGTTCAACCACCGTCTGGATCCCGTCCCCGCCCTGCGCGTCCACGCGGTTAACGTAAGGGGCAACATACTCAGCGCCCGCCAGCGCGGACAGCATCCCTTGTGCTGCACCGTACACCGCCTTACCCAGCGTCGGGATCCCTTCCGCTTTCAGCATTTTGATCGCCGCCAGACCTTCCGCCGTTACCGGCACTTTAACCACCAGATCGTTGATAATGGTGCGCAGTTTACGCGCCTCTTCCACCATCCCTTCAGCGGTGGTCGCCATCACCTGCGCGAACAGGCGACCTTTCCCGCCGAGCGCATCCTGCAGCGCCGGTAGCAGCGCCTCGAGCGGCGTTTTCCCTGCCGCCACGATACTGGGGTTCGTGGTCACGCCCGCCAGCGGGAAGATACGCGCCAGCCGTTTCACTGCCGCGACGTCGGAAGTATCGAGATAAAGTTCCATGATGTAACCCTCAAATTTAGCCTGCACTTACCCTATCACGACAAAACCTGCTCAGGAGTTGACCTGCATCAAGATAACTTTCATTCGAAAGTAATTTAATCTTCATATGCAAGATGAGAGGCGAAAACATGATCTTCAATATTCAGCGTTACTCTACCCACGATGGCCCCGGTATTCGTACCGTTGTGTTCCTGAAAGGCTGCTCGCTGGGCTGTCGCTGGTGCCAGAATCCGGAAAGCCGCTCCCGCCACCGGGATGTGCTCTTTGACGCACGGCTGTGCCTGGAAGGCTGCGACCTGTGCCAGAAAGCGGCGCCGGGCATTATCGATCGTGCGCTGAATGGGCTGGTTATCCACCGTGAAAAGCTTAACGAAGAGACTCTCGACGCCCTCACCGACTGCTGCCCGACGCAGGCGCTCACCGTCTGTGGTGAAGAAAAGCAGGTTGAAGAGATTATGTCCACCGTACTGCGCGACAAGCCGTTCTATGACCGCAGCGGCGGCGGGATAACCCTGTCCGGCGGTGAACCGTTTATGAATCCCGATCTGGCTCATGCCCTGTTTAAAGCCAGCCATGAGCAAGGCATACATACCGCCGTGGAAACCTGTCTCCACGTGCCATGGCATTATATTGCACCCTCATTACCGTATGTCGATCTGTTCCTGGCGGACCTGAAACACGTTGATGGCAGGACGTTCAAACAGTGGACCGACGGTTCCGCCAAACGGATCCTTGATAACCTGAAACGCCTGGCCGCCGCCGGGAAACAGGTCACCATCCGCGTACCGCTGATTCAGGGCTTCAACGCCGATGAAGCGTCGATTACCGCCATCACTAACTTTGCCGCAGACGAACTCCACGTCCGCGAGATCCATTTTCTGCCGTACCACACGCTGGGCATGAACAAATATACCCTGCTCGGCCAACCCTACTCTGCCCCTGATAAACCGCTGGATGATCCTGCGCTTCTGGACTTCGCACAGCAGTACGCCTGCCAGAAAGGGTTAACCGCGACCTTACGAGGATAAACTTATGACGACCCTGAATCTCAGCACCCTTAGCGAGCGCATAAAAGCACACAAAACGGCCCTGGTGCATATCGTGAAGCCGCCGGTCTGTACCGAGCGCGCCCTGCATTACACCGAGATGTACCAGCAGCATATGGACAAGCCGATCCCGGTGCGTCGCGCGCTGGCGCTGGCGCATCACCTCGCGCAGCGCACCATCTGGATAAAACACGATGAGCTCATCATCGGTAACCAGGCCAGTGAAGTCCGCGCCGCGCCAATTTTCCCGGAATACACCGTCTCGTGGATTGAAAAAGAGATTGACGATCTGGCGGACCGTCCGGGCGCAGGCTTTGCGGTGAGCGAAGAAAACAAGCGCGTATTGCATGAGATCTGCCCATGGTGGCGCGGCCAGACGGTGCAGGATCGCTGCTACGGCATGTTCACCGACGAGCAAAAAGGGCTGCTGGAAACCGGCATTATCAAAGCGGAAGGTAACATGACCTCCGGCGACGCACACCTGGCGGTTAACTTCCCGCTGCTGCTGGAGAAAGGCCTCGATGGTCTGCGCGACAAAGTGGCCGAGCGTCGTTCGCGTATCAACCTGACGGTGCTCGACGACCTTCACGGGGAACAGTTCCTGAAAGCGATCGATATTGTGCTGGAAGCGGTCAGCCTGCACATCGAACGTTTCGCCGCGCTGGCGCGTGAAATGGCGGCAACCGAATCCCGTGAAAGCCGTCGCGACGAGCTGCTGGCGATGGCAGAAAACTGTGATGTGATTGCCCATCAGCCGCCAACAACCTTCTGGCAGGCGCTGCAGCTGTGCTACTTCATTCAGCTGATTCTGCAGATTGAGTCCAACGGCCACTCCGTCTCGTTTGCCCGCATGGACCAGTACCTCTATCCGTACTACCGCCGCGACGTGGAGCTAAACCAGAGCCTCGACCGCGAACATGCCATTGAGCTGCTGCACAGCTGCTGGCTGAAGCTGCTGGAAGTGAACAAAATCCGCTCCGGCTCGCACTCCAAAGCCTCAGCGGGTAGCCCGCTGTATCAGAACGTCACCATCGGCGGACAGACGCTGATCAACGGTGAGCCTATGGACGCGGTCAACCCGCTCAGCTACGCGATTCTGGAATCCTGCGGTCGCCTGCGCTCCACGCAGCCAAACCTGAGCGTGCGTTATCATGCGGGCATGAGCAATGACTTCCTCGACGCCTGCGTGCAGGTGATCCGCTGCGGCTTTGGTATGCCCGCGTTCAACAACGATGAGATTGTCATTCCGGAATTTATCAAGCTCGGCGTCGAAAAAGAGGATGCCTATGACTATGCCGCGATTGGCTGCATCGAAACCGCAGTGGGTGGCAAATGGGGTTATCGCTGCACCGGCATGAGCTTTATCAACTTCGCCCGCGTGATGCTGGCAGCGCTGGAAGGCGGCCGCGATGCCACCAGCGGTAAGGTATTCCTGCCACAGGAGAAAGCACTCTCTGCCGGTAACTTCGATAACTTCGAAGAGGTGATGGCGGCGTGGGATACCCAGATCCGTTACTACACCCGCAAATCTATCGAGATTGAGTATGTGGTGGACACGATGCTGGAAGAGAACGTCCCCGATATTCTCTGCTCAGCGCTGGTAGATGACTGTATAGAACGCGCGAAAAGCATCAAACAAGGCGGCGCGAAGTATGACTGGGTGTCAGGCCTGCAGGTGGGTATTGCTAACCTGGGCAACAGCCTGGCCGCGGTGAAAAAACTGGTCTTCGAACAGGGTACGATAGGTCAGCAACAGCTGGCCGCCGCTCTGGCCGATGATTTCGACGGGCTGACCCACGAGCAGCTGCGTCAGCGGCTGATCAACGGCGCGCCAAAATACGGTAACGATGACGACAGCGTGGATATGCTGCTGACCCGTGCCTACGAAACCTATATCGCCGAGCTGAAGCAGTACCATAACCCGCGCTATGGCCGTGGTCCGCTTGGCGGGAACTACTATGCCGGCACGTCATCTATCTCCGCGAACGTGCCGTTTGGCGCGGCAACGATGGCAACCCCGGATGGACGTAAGGCGCATACTCCGCTGGCAGAAGGAGCCAGCCCGGCCTCCGGTACTGACCACCTCGGCCCGACGGCGGTGATCGGCTCTGTCGGCAAACTGCCAACCGAAGCGATCCTCGGCGGGGTACTGTTAAACCAGAAGCTCAATCCGTCGACGCTGGAAAATGACAGTGACCGTCAGAAACTGATGGTGCTTCTGCGTACCTTCTTTGAAGTGCACAAGGGCTGGCATATTCAGTACAACATCGTTTCGCGTGAAACGCTGCTGGAAGCGAAGAAACACCCGGACCAGTATCGTGACCTGGTGGTGCGCGTCGCAGGGTACTCCGCGTTCTTTACCGCCCTGTCGCCGGATGCGCAGGACGATATTATTGCGCGTACCGAGCACACGCTTTAACTCTCTTCAGACTTATGCCCTCTCCCATCAAGGAGAGGGAACCCGTCTTTGAGCGGCAATTTCGGTTGCCGCTTTGCTTTGACTTTCGAATGAAATTAAATTTGTGCTCTCCGTCACCTTGTTATTAGAATGTTTCAAACGCAGTGACTCAGGAGCACAGTATGACCGTAAAAGTTATCGTCACCGATATGGACGGAACTTTCCTTGATGATGCCAAGCAGTACGACCGCAACCGCTTTCAGGCACAGTTTGAGCAGCTTAAAGCCCGTAATATTGAATTTGTTGTCGCCAGCGGCAACCAGTATTACCAGCTCATCTCCTTCTTCCCGGAACTGAAAGATCAGATCTCCTTCGTGGCGGAAAATGGCGCGCTGGTGTTCGATCACGGTGAGCAGATTTTTCACGGTGAACTGACCCGCCATGAGTCGCAAATTGTCATTGGCGAGTTGCTGAAAGACAACGCGCTCAACTTTGTGGCCTGTGGGCTGGAGAGCGCCTACGTCAGCGAACGGGCGCCGGACGCGTTTGTGGCGCTCATGTCAAAGCACTACCACCGCTTAAAACGCATCCGTGATTACCGCGAAATTGACGACGTGCTGTTCAAATTCTCCCTGAATCTGCCGGACAGCGATATCCCGAATCTTGTCGACAAACTGCACGTCTCCCTCGACGGGATTATGAAACCCGTCACCAGCGGTTTTGGGTTTGTCGATTTAATTATCCCGGGCCTGCACAAAGCCAACGGCATTAGCCGTCTGCTGAAGCGCTGGAAAATCTCCCCACAGGCGTGCGTGGCCATCGGGGACAGCGGCAACGATGCGGAAATGCTGAAGCTGGTGAAATACAATTTTGCCATGGGCAACGCGGCGCAGAGCATTAAAACGATCTGCCGCTACAGCACGGATGACAACAACCACCAGGGCGCACTGAATGTGATTCAGGCCGTGCTTGACGACCACTCCCCGTTCGACGCGTAATCTCTCTCTTGCCGGAGCACTGCTCCGGCACCTCACTCTTTTTCCATCCTGTGGCACACGTCAAATATTTAAACTTGCATTAACTAATTTTTAACTTAAAGTATCACTTGTAGATATTTTTACTTTCGAATGAAAGATGCGAGGCAGTTATGACGTTTACCAGTGAAAGTTTGCCTGCGGACCATAAAGCAGCGATTCGTCAGTTGAAGCGTGAATTACGTGCGCAGATCGGAGACGTTCAGGCGGTATTCGACACGCTCAGCGATAAAATCGCGACCCGCGTGGCGGAAATTAATGCCCTGAAGAACAAAGGTGAAACCGTCTGGCCGGTTATCCCGTTTGCGGATGTGAAAAACGGGACGATCACCCAGGCACAGCGTGACGCGGTCAAACGCCGTGGCTGCGCGGTGATTAAAGGTCACTTCCCTCGCGAGCAGGCGCTGGCGTGGGATCAATCGATGCTCGACTACCTCGATCTCAACCGGTTTGATGAGGTCTATAAAGGTCCGGGCGATAACTTCTTTGGTACCTTAACCGCTTCACGTCCGGAAATTTATCCTATCTACTGGTCGCAGGCGCAAATGCAGGCCCGGCAGAGTGAAGAGATGGCGCAGGTACAGTCGTTCCTGAACCGTTTATGGACCTTCGAGAGTAATGGCAAACAGTGGTTCGATCCGGACGTCAGCGTCATTTATCCGGACCGTATTCGTCGTCGCCCACCGGGTACTACCTCTAAAGGGCTGGGTGCGCATACCGATTCCGGCGCGCTGGAGCGCTGGCTGCTGCCGGCCTATCAGCAGGTCTTTGCCCGCGTTTTTGACGGCAACGTGGATAAATACGATCCGTGGAACGCCGCACACCGTACCGAAGTGGAAGAGTACACCGTGGATAACACCACAAAATGTTCTGTATTCCGCACCTTCCAGGGCTGGACGGCGCTGTCAGATATGATCCCGGGTCAGGGGCTACTGCATGTGGTGCCTATTCCGGAAGCGATGGCCTACATTCTGCTGCGTCCGCTGCTGGATGATGTCCCGGAAGATGAACTCTGCGGCGTCGCGCCGGGACGTGTCCTGCCGGTCTCCGAGAAATGGCATCCGCTGTTAATCGAAGCGCTGAGCAGCATCCCTGCACTGGAAGCAGGCGATTCCGTGTGGTGGCACTGTGACGTCATCCACTCCGTTGCACCGGTGGAAAATCAGCAAGGCTGGGGCAACGTGATGTATATCCCTGCCGCCCCGATGTGCGAGAAAAACCTCGCCTATGCGAAAAAAGTGAAAGCAGCGCTGGAAACCGGTGCATCGCCGGGCGATTTCCCGCGCGAAGATTATGAAAAAAACTGGCAGGACCGCTTTACCGTGAACGATCTGAATATTCACGGCAAGCGTGCACTGGGCATGGCTTAACTGTCGTATAACCCTTCCCGCTCCACGGCGGTGCGTCGTTTCCCCTGACGTATCCGCCGGACAGATCCCCGCACGGCCAGCGTGCCGTTAAGCATTAATGTTCCCACCGGCGCATCCGGGCGCATCAGCCGTTGCTGAAGCATATGCACCGCTTCGGTTCCCAGTTCATCGCGCGGTACGTGCACCGCCGTGAGCGGAACATCCTGAATGGCCGCCAGATTAAACCCGTCAATGCTCATCACCGAGATATCCTGCGGCACGCGCAAGCCCTGTTTTTGCAGCGCACTGATGGTGCCTGCCGCCATAAAATCGCCGCCGACCAAAAATGCGGTGGGCAGATCCTTACCCTGCATTTGACGGAGCCAGGAGGTGACCAGCTCTTCCGTTTCGCGCGCGCTGAAGCTCGGAGCCACCAGCAGATCGCGTTTATCGTTGAATTTCAGGTTGTGAGATTGCCACGCATCGCGGATCCCGGCCAGACGCAGTTCCATGGTGTAACGCCGCAGGCAGAGGACATTCATCACCTCACGGTGTCCCATTTCAAACAGATAGTCCGCGGCCCGCTCACCTATCGCGCGGTGGTCCGGTGCCACTGCAGGCAGACGCATATGCCGGTCGCGGCAGTTAATCAGCATGCAGGGTTTACCCACATCCACCGCCAGATCGTGGATATGCGGATCGTCGATACCGAGAAGAATAGCGGCCTGTGTCTCCGGCTCGTTCATCCGTGCCAGAAAAAGCTGTGCGTCGCTGTCATTTTCTTCCAGCGCGCAATAACGCAGACGGACATCGTGGGAAGCAAGGCCTTTACTCACGCTCTGGATCACGCGGTAGTAAAAGATGTCGGACCGCTCGTCAAAGGCGCGCTGTGGCGCAAAAACCACCAGGCTGTTGAGCAGCAGACGCCCCGCCGCCAGACCGTCCATCACTCCCAGCTCCCGCGCGCAGGCCAGTACCCTGGCGCGCGCTTTTTCACTGGTGTTCGCTTTTCCTGCCAGCACCCGCGACACGGTGCTGATGGAGAGCTGCGTGCGGGCGGCAATTTCGGTGATTTTTAGCCTTTTGTCCATTTTGTGATCTGGCTCCATTTGCGAAATGAAAAAATTTTCATAGCGTACTCATCAGGCAGTAACGGGCATAAAAAGCATCATGCCAGATGATTTATGTCATTGATGAGAAATTTTGCACAAAATCCACTATTGCCCGCTCATTTTCTCCCTTAAGGTGAATTTGTCACACCACTTCCATACTAGTTGTATAGCAACTTCTAAATTAAAACGGATAGAAATCAAAGTCATAAAAATCTGTGTGACACCTGAACCTCCGTCCCCTTACCGTCCGTCTTGTGGAGAGTAAAATGAGTCAGGACATCAATAACACCGTTGCGACAAGCAAAACCCGTCGCGTCATTAAGAACCTGCGCTGGTATGTGCTGGTGCTGTTCTTACTGGGCGTCACCGTTAACTACATCACCCGAAACTCGCTGGGTATTCTCGCCCCTGAGTTGAAAGAGAGCCTTGGGATCACCACCGAGCAATACTCCTGGATCGTCGGGGCATTTCAGATTGCCTACACCATTTTCCAGCCTCTGTGCGGCTGGTTGATCGACGTGATTGGTCTGAAAATTGGCTTTATGGTTTGCGCCGGGATCTGGGCGCTGATGTGTATTTTCCACGCCGGGGCGGGCAGCTGGCTGCACCTGGCTATCTTGCGCTTCTTTATGGGTGCTTCTGAAGCGGCCGCCACGCCGGCGAATGCGAAAACCATTGGCGAATGGTTTCCGAAATCGGAACGTCCTGTCGCGGCCGGTTGGGCGGGCGTAGGGTTCTCCATTGGCGCGATGCTGGCACCGCCCATTATCTATTTCGCGCACGCCTCGTTTGGCTGGCAGGGCGCGTTTATGTTTACCGGCGTGCTGGCACTGCTATGGGTGATCCTCTGGTGGGCTTTTTACCACAACCCGGAACAGCATCCGAACCTGAGCAAGGACGAGCTGGCGTTTATCAAGCAGGATAACGAACCGCCTGCGGTAAAACTGCCCTTCCTCACCGCGCTGAAAAATGTCTCCAAAAATAAGCGCTTCTACGGTATCGCCCTTCCGGCGTTTATGGCCGAACCGGCCTGGGCCGTGCTGAGCTTCTGGGTTCCGCTGTATCTCGCCAAAGAGCACGGCATGGATTTGAAGCAGATTGCGATGTTTGCCTGGCTGCCGTTCCTTGCCGCGGACCTCGGCAGCGTGGCAAGCGGCTACCTCACCCGTCTGTATGCCCGACTGTTCGGCTGCAGCCGTGTGAACTCGGTGGTGGCCAGCTCCGTCACCGGCGCATTCCTGATGATCTCCCTGGCGGTCGTGGCCATTACCCGCGACCCGTATATCACCATCGTGCTGATCTCCATCGGCGGTTTCGGGCATCAGATCATCTCCTGCATGCTCAGCGCCCTGGTCGTGGAGTCATTTGATAAAGGTCAGATGGCGACCGTTAACGGCATGCGCGGCTCGGCGGCCTGGATCGCCAGCTTCCTGTTCTCCCTGTTAATTGGGGTGACCGCCGACAAAATCGGCTTTAACCCGCTCTTTATTGCCATGGGGTTCTTTGACCTGATTGGCGCTGTTTTCCTGGTGGCATTTATTGCTGAACGTCGCGCCAAGCGCGCCTGATAGTGGATGTATTGCATATGAAAACCCTGAAAAACTGGACCGTTGATAAGCAGTCGGCAAATCATCTGGAACTGCTGGTCGATAACCAGCACCATCTGTGCCTGTATGTGCTGGAAGAAAATCTGTTCCGCGTGCTGATTAAACGCAAAGGTGAGCTGACGCTGGATCGCACCTGGAGCATCGCCCCGCAACAAGATGTGCCGTGGGAAGGTCGCCGCCGCGACGACCTGAGTGGTTTCACCTGCCCCGCCTGGACGCTAACGCAACAGGACGACGTGCTGACGGTTGCTACCGAACAGCTGCGTGTGACCGTGCATCAGCCGCTGTGGCTGGAGTGGCACTACCGCAATGAGACGGGTGAGTGGCAGCCGCTGGTCAACGACCGTCCAACCAGTGCCTATCTGCTGAATGCCCATGGCGACGGTGCAGCGCACTACCTGAGCCGCCGCAAGGATGAACGCTTCTACGGTCTGGGTGAGAAAGCCGGCGATCTGCAGCGTAACGGTAAACGCTACGAGATGCGCAACCTCGATGCAATGGGGTACAACGCGGCCAGCACCGATCCTCTGTACAAACATATTCCGTTCACCCTCACCCGTCGCGATGACGTGAGCTACGGGCTCTTCTACGACAACCTGAGCAGCTGCTGGCTGGATCTGGGCAACGAGATTGACAACTATCACACCGCCTATCGTCGCTGGCAGGCGGAAGCGGGCGACATCGATTACTACCTGTTCACGGGCAAACGGGCGCTGGACGTGACCAAAGCCTTCGTGCGTCTGACCGGGAAAACGCTCTTCGGGCCGAAATGGAGCCTGGGTTACAGCGGTTCGACCATGCATTACACCGACGCGCCGGATGCGCAGAACCAGCTGATGAACTTTATTCGTCTGTGCGAAGAACATGCTATTCCCTGCGACTCGTTCCAGCTCTCTTCGGGCTATACCTCGATCAACGGCAAGCGCTACGTCTTTAACTGGAACCACGACAAGGTGCCGCAGCCGAAGGTGATGACCCAGGCTTTCCACGACGCGGGGTTAAAGCTGGCGGCCAACATCAAGCCATGCCTGCTGCAGGATCACCCGCGCTATAACGAAGTTGCGGAAAACGGGTTGTTCATCCGCGATTCAGAAACCGACGCGCCAGAACGCTCTAGCTTCTGGGATGACGAAGGTTCTCACCTTGATTTTACCAACCCACAGACGGTGAAATGGTGGCAGGAAGGGGTAACCACGCAGCTGCTTGAGATGGGGATCGACTCCACCTGGAACGACAACAACGAATATGAAGTGTGGGATGGCGAAGCCCGCTGCCACGGCTTTGGCAAGGAAATCGCGATCAAGCACATTCGCCCGGTGATGCCGCTGCTGATGATGCGTGCCTCGCTGGAAGCGCAGCAGCGTTTTGCCCCGGAAAAACGTCCGTATCTCATTTCCCGCTCCGGCTGCGCGGGCATGCAGCGTTACGTCCAGACCTGGAGCGGCGATAACCGTACCAGCTGGGACACCCTGCGCTATAACACCCGCATGGGTCTGGGAATGAGCCTGTCCGGGCTGTTTAATGTGGGTCATGATGTCGGTGGTTTCTCCGGCGACAAACCCGACGCGGAACTGTTCGTACGCTGGGTGCAAAACGGCGTGATGCATCCGCGCTTTACCATTCACTCATGGAATGATGACCACACCGTTAACGAGCCGTGGATGTATCCGGGCGTGACGCCGGCTATTCGTGGTGCCATTGAATTACGCTATCGTCTGCTGCCGTACCTTTATACCCTGCTCTGGCAGGCGCATGCCGACGACGAACCGATGCTACGCCCGACCTTCCTCGACCACGAACACGATGCGCAGACGTTTGAGGAGAACGATGATTTCCTGCTGGGTCGCGACCTGCTGGTGGCAAGCGTGGTAGAGGCCGGGCAGCGCGAGCGCCGCGTCTGGCTGCCGGATAACGAAACGGGCTGGTACGATTTTTACACCCACGAGTGGTTCGCTAGCGGGCAGTGGATCGTACGTGATGCGCCGCTGGAGAAATTGCCGCTGCTGGTACGTGCCGGTGCGGGTCTGCCGCTCAGCGAACGCATTACGCATGTCAGCGCGGAAAAAGACAATACCCGTGAGCTGAAACTGTTCCCGGTGAAAGGCGTCGGTTCAACCGCGGGCCTGCTGTTTGAAGACGATGGTGAAAGCTGGGGCTATCAGAACGGCAATGCGCTGTGGGTGGAATGGGACATGGCATGCGACGGTGCCACCATCAACCTGAAGGTCAGTGCGCGGGGAGATTATCGTCCGGCGTGGAAAGCGCTGAAGATATCGTTACCGGCCGGGGAAAAACGCACGCTGCTGGTGAATGGTATTGAAGGGAATGAATGGGTGGTCTAGTACGGCCTGATGCCCGCTCCCACAGGGAGAGGGCATCAAACACAGGCCCGGTAGGCGTAGCGCCACCGGGCTTTTTTTAACCCTCGATACCTTTACTGCGCAGGTAATCTTCGTAGTTACCGGTGAAGTCCACCACGCGCTCAGGCGTAATTTCGATCACGCGGGTCGCCAGCGAGCTGACGAATTCACGGTCGTGAGAGACGAAGATCAGGGTCCCCTGATACATCTCCAGCGCCATGTTCAGCGATTCGATAGATTCCATATCCAGGTGGTTAGTCGGTTCATCCATCACCAGGATATTAGGTTTTTCCATCATCAGCTTACCGAACAGCATGCGCCCTTTTTCACCACCGGAAAGCACTTTAGCAGGCTTCTTGATGTCGTCCTGGCTGAACAGCAGACGACCCAGAATGCTGCGCACCGCCTGCTCGTCGTCGCCTTCCTGCTTCCACTGGCTCATCCAGTCGAAGACGGTCAGGTCGTTTTCGAACTCGTATTCATGGTCCTGTGCGTAATAACCAATCTGCGCGTTTTCAGACCACTTCACGGTACCGTTATCCGGCTGCAGTTCGCCGACCAGGGTTTTCAGCAGGGTG
This sequence comes from Enterobacter sp. PTB, assembly GCF_051130085.1. Lineage (NCBI taxonomy): Bacteria > Pseudomonadati > Pseudomonadota > Gammaproteobacteria > Enterobacterales > Enterobacteriaceae > Enterobacter > Enterobacter sp. PTB. The sequence goes on along the minus strand of NZ_JBDKEE010000005.1, from coordinate 69,937 downwards.
GATTTACCCACGCCGTTGGCACCCAGAATGGCGATCTTCTCGCCCACTTCCAGCAGCAGGTTAAAGTTTTTAAACAGCGGACCGTTTTCAAAACCTTTAGCCAGGGCTTCCACTTCCAGCGCATTACGGAACAGTTTCTTGTCCTGCTCGAAGCGGATGAATGGGTTCTGACGGCTGGACGCTTTCACTTCATCAAGCTTGATCTTGTCAATCTGGCGCGCACGAGAGGTCGCCTGGCGAGATTTAGAGGCGTTCGCGCTGAAGCGGCTGACGAAAGACTGCAGATCAGCAATCTGGGCTTTCTTCTTGGCGTTATCCGCCAGCAGACGTTCACGCGCCTGCGTGGCTGCCGTCATGTACTCATCGTAGTTGCCCGGATAAACGCGCAGCTCGCCGTAGTCCAGGTCCGCCATGTGTGTACACACCATGTTCAGGAAGTGACGGTCATGCGAGATGATGATCATGGTGCTGTCGCGATCGTTCAGCGTCTGCTCCAGCCAGCGGATGGTGTCGATGTCCAGGTTGTTCGTTGGTTCGTCGAGCAGCAGGATATCCGGATTGGAGAACAGCGCCTGCGCCAGCAGAACACGCAGTTTCCAGCCTGGCGCGACTTCGCTCATCGGGCCGTAATGTTGTTCTACCGGAATACCCACACCCAGCAGCAGCTCGCCCGCACGCGCTTCCGCAGAGTAGCCATCCATTTCGCCGTACAGCACTTCGAGATCGGCCACTTTGTAGCCATCTTCTTCGCTCATCTCCGCCAGAGCGTAGATGCGATCGCGCTCCTGCTTCACTTCCCACAGCTCCGCGTGTCCCATGATAACGGTGTCAAGGACGGTGAACTCTTCAAAGGCGAACTGATCCTGACGCAGCTTACCGATGCGCTCGTTTGGATCGAGCGAAACGTTGCCCAGCGTCGGCTCTAAATCACCGCCGAGGATTTTCATAAAAGTAGATTTACCGCTACCGTTGGCGCCAATCAGGCCGTAACGGTTGCCGCCGCCAAATTTGACGGAAATGTTTTCGAACAGCGGCTTACTGCCAAACTGCATAGTGACGTTGCTGGTAACTAACACGGGGAGATTCCTGCGAAAAGTGTGATAAACACGGCATTATGCCACAATTCCGAATTGAGATCCCGCGTTGCGGCAATCCGCTAAACTTTAACAAAATCGAAAAAAATGTGATTTCGTACACATCTGAATTCCCTGTTAGCGGGAATGCACATATAATGCGCTCCCATCAAGATTCAGACTTATCAACTCATCGCCGGAATGGCTTAGATACCTCGCACAACATGAACATGAAATTAACAACGCTTTTTGCGGCGGCGTTAGCCGTAGTAGGTTTTTGCAAAACCGCTTCTGCGGTGACTTATCCGCTGCCGACAGACGGTAGCCGTCTGGTTGGTCAAAACCAGGTGGTCACGGTGCCTGAAGGCAACGCTCAGCCACTGGAATATTTCGCGGCGCAGTACCAGTTGGGCCTGTCTAACATGCTGGAAGCGAATCCGGGTGTTGACCCGTATCTGCCTAAAGCCGGTACCGTGCTGAACATTCCTCAGCAGCTGATCCTGCCGGATACCGTCCATGAAGGTATCGTCATCAACAGCGCGGAAATGCGTCTGTATTACTACCCGAAAGGCACCAACACGGTTATCGTGCTGCCAATCGGTATCGGCCAGCTGGGTAAAGACACCCCAATGAACTGGACGACCAAAGTTGAGCGTAAGAAAGCAGGCCCAACCTGGACGCCAACCGCCAAAATGCACGCGGAGTACATCGCTGCGGGTGAACCTCTGCCAGCCGTTGTACCGGCAGGCCCGGATAACCCAATGGGTCTGTACGCGCTGTACATTGGCCGTCTGTACGCGATTCACGGGACCAACGCCAACTTCGGTATCGGCCTGCGCGTAAGCCACGGCTGCGTACGTCTGCGTAACGAAGACATCAAATTCCTGTTCGAAAACGTGCCGGTCGGAACCCGCGTCCAGTTCATCAACGAACCGGTTAAAGCGACGTCTGAGCCGGATGGCAGCCGTTACATTGAAGTACACAACCCGCTGTCCACCAGTGAAGACCAGATCAACAACAACGAAATCGTTCCGGTTACGCTGAACAGCGCGGTGCAGTCCGTGACCTCTCAGCCGGATGTAGAGACAGCGATTGTTGACCAGGCCGTTCAGAACCGTTCTGGTATGCCAGTGCGTCTGAACTGACCTTCTGCCCGGTGGCGCTTTGCTGACCGGGTCTGAGAATAAAAAAGCGGGCTCTGATGCCCGCTTTTTTTTATCCGTTATTGACGATAACTATCCCGCCGTGGTCGTAACGGTAGTGACAGTGGGCATACTCAAGCGGTGTGCCATCCTCCAGATAGATAACCTGCTCCACCTCCAGCACCGGATCGGTCTGCTCGCAGATAAGGTGTTGCATATCCAGCGCGTTCGGTTTTAGCGCCCGCACCACCCGGTACGACCCCATAATTTTCAGCCCCAGCGTCTCCTGCACGTAGCGGAACACGGAGCCTTCAAGATGGCTTTTATTCAGACCGGGCACCAGATTAAGCGGCATAACGGTGGAGTCCAGCGACATCGGCTCACCGTTGAGCAGACGCAGCCGAACAAAGTCATAGACAGGCGCATCGGCGTTAATCATCAGCGAGGCCTGCTCCTTCTCGTTTGGAAAACGCAGCTCGAAATGGACCACGACGCTGGAAACGGTACCCAGATGCTCCCAGGTTTTTGTTGCGCCGAAGTAGTCGCTGCCGGAAAGATCCCACTGCGAGAGTTGCAGGAAATTTTTGCGGATAAACGTCCCCTGCCCCTGACGGGTATAGATCAGCCCTTCCACAATTAACTGGCGTATGGCCTGCTGTATGGTCATCCGGCTGGTGCTGAACTCCGCCGCCAGGGCAAACTGGTCCGGGAGCGGTTCGTTGGCGGCGTATTGCTGGCTAATAATGCGTTTCTTAATTTCCCGCGCTATGGTGATGTACTTCGCCGCCATCGTCCTTCCTTTTTGTTAGTTTTCTGTCCCGCTGTTTTTTAATGCCACTCTCTCGGCAATTTTGAGGAAAGGCAGGTAGAAGAATACACCAAATACAATGATTGCCAACTGCACGACCACGGCGCGCCAGTCCCCTGCCGTTGCCAGCCAGGCGCTCAGAATGGGCGGGGTTGTCCACGGGATCATAACCACACAGCGCGACATTAACCCCAGGGTCGTACAGAACCACGCAAACCAGATACCTATGGCAGGTAGCAGCACAAAGGGGATCATCAGCGGCAGGTTGAACACAATCGGCAGGCCAAAAATGACCGGCTCGTTGATGTTAAACAGGCCCGGCGCCAGCGACAAACGGGCCACCTGTTTCGCCGATTTTTGCCGTGAGAAGACGAAAATGGCAATCAACAGGGAAATCGTGCTGCCGGTGCCCCCCACCATACCAAAGGTCGGTACAAAGATATTATTGATGATATGTGGGACAGGCTGACCGTTGGCAAAGGCCAGCATATTCTCGTTGGTGTTGATCAGCAGAAACGGCTCCAGCACCACGCTGTTAACCACCGACTGATGGATCCCAAGCGTGAACAGGAAGTTACCAAAGCTATAGATAAAAATCGTGCCCGGCAGGCTGGTGTTGATCAGGCGCAGCGGCTGCTGAATAAAAGTGGTGATCAGGTGGATGAGATCCGTGTGCAACACGTTCGCCAGAAGCGCGGCCAGTATGGCAAACAGGGAAAGCGTCAGGATCGTCGGGATCAGCGCGGTAAACGATTTGCTGACCGCAGGCGGTACATTTTCACCTAAAGAAATGTGCAGCGCTTTCAGACGAGAAATGGCGATAAACAGTTCCGTTGAGAGCAGACCAATCAGCACCCCGGCAAAAATGCCGGTTGAGCCAATATTGGAGAACGTCAGCACCTGCGTGACGTTCACCGTGGCGTCGCTGCCGACGGGCGTGAGCTGTAAGCGCATCGGCATCATAATGATAAAACTGCTGATGGCGATAACCACTGCCGAGACCGGGTTGTCGAAGTCTTTGTTGCGTGCCAGCGACCAGGCAATCATCGGTGCCAGCAACAGCGCGGCGATATTCAGCGTACCGTTAATAATCGCCTCGCCCCACACCTTAAAATGCACCAGCGTGTCGCCTTCAAAAATCCATGGAAATACCACGTTATTCACCAGCACCGCCAGACCGGCAAGGATGAAAATGGGCATGACCGTGGCGAAGGCATCGCGCAGGGAACGCAGGTGCACCTGGTTTGCCAGGCGCGCCGAGAACTCAACAAATCTGTCGACAAAAGACTGCATATGCGGTGTTATTTTTGTTTCAGACATAGCGGATATTTCCCTTCAATCAGTCACAAAAACGGCCCGGCAGCGTACGGCTTACATCTCGCGTCCGTTGGTATGGATAACCTGTTTCAACCATGCGTAGCTCTTCTTCGGTACGCGCTTTAAGTCTTTGAGGTCGTGGTTTTCACGGTTCACATAGACCACGCCGTAACGCTTACGCATGTCTCCCTGTGAACTCAGAATGTCGATTAAGCCCCAGCCGAGGTAACCGATCACCTCTGCGCCATCCTCAAACATGGCTTGTTTCATCGCCTCGATATGCGCCCGGTGGTAGTCAATACGGTAGATATCTTCAATCGGATTCACACCGTCCCAGGACTCGATCACCCCAATACCGTTTTCAATCGGGAATACCGGCATACGCCAGTCGTTGTAATAGCGGGTGATGATGGTGCGAAAGCCCAGCGGATCAATCTGCCAGTTCCATTCGGTCGCTTTCAGGTACGGGTTATTTTTATCACCGTGCAGAAGGTAATCGTTGACCGGCGTTCCTTCGAGGATCGCATCGCTGTCGAGGGTTTTACTGGCGTAGTAGCTGAAGGCCATATAGTCGTTTTTGGTACGCGCCAGCAGCGCAAGATCCTCAGCGCGGTAGATATCCGCAAAACCTTGCTGTTCAACGACCGCCATCACCGCCGGGCTGTAACCCTGGCCGGCAAAGACGCGCAGCAGGTTCTGGTTGAGGAATTCGTCATACTGCTGGGCGCAGAAGATATCACGCGGTTTACAGGTCGCCGGATAGACCAGCTGGTGCGCCAGCATACCGCCCATCAGCTGGCCCGGACGGGTCTGGTGCAGGTATTCGGTCAGGGTCATATGCGCGACCATGGTGTGGTGCTGCAGTTCATACAGCTCGCGCAGGGTTTTCTCGCCTTTCATATAGCCCGAGATCCGGAAGGCTTCCGGCATGTGGAAGATGTTCTGCTCGTTAAACGTCAGCCAGTACTTCACCCGGTCGCCGTAACAGTCGATCATCTTTTTGCCGTAGCGGATAAACGCGTCCATCACACGGCGATCGTTAAAACCGTTGTACTCCTGCGCCAGCGCCAGCGGCATATCGAAGTGGTAGAGGCAGATCATCGGCTCAATGCCGCGGGCAATTAAATCGTTAATAAAGCGGTCATAAAAGGCGATGCCTTCGTCGTTGAAGTCACCGTCGCCCTGTGGACATACGCGGCTCCAGGCGATCTGAAAGCGGTAGCAGTTCATGCCCAGATCCTGCATCAGGTCGAAATCTTCCCGATAGCGGTGGTAGGAATCGGTCGCGACTTTCCAGTCAGACACGTTCTCCCCGGCTTCGCGAATGTCATATACCGACATTCCCTTTCCTCCCTCATTCCAGGCCCCTTCCGTCTGCATACTGGATACGGAATTGCCCCATAAAAAATTGGCTGGCAGAAATTGATTCATGATCGCTCCCTATATGACTAGTCATTTAAAATTTCATGACTAGTCATATAGGCGAAGACGAAAAATCAATCAAAGAGGAGGATCGTTTTTTGTGAGCAAGGCGGGAAAAAAACCCGGTCAGCGAAGCGAGACCGGGGAGAAGGACGGTTATTGTTGTGCGAGCTGATGACGACGATATTCACCCTGCCGCTCCAGCATCCAGCCCGGGTATTCGCGCGGCAGCGCGCTGACGGCATCAAGCTGTTTAAGCTCATCTTCGCTTAAACGGATCCCGGTGGCGGCAATGTTGTCGTCCAGCTGGTCGACACGTTTGGCACCAATAATGACGCTGGTTACGGCCTTCTGATGCAGCAACCACGCCAGCGCAATTTGTGCCACTGAGACACCTTTGCGCTCGGCCAGGGTGCGCATCACATCCACGCAATCGAAAGCACGCTCTTTATTCACCGGCGGGAAGTCAAATTCCAGGCGGCGACCGCCGGATTCACTCTGCCCGTCACGGCCATATTTTCCGCTAAGCAGACCGCCTGCCAGTGGGCTCCAGACCATCAACCCGACGCCTTCACTCTGCATCATCGGTATCAGTTCACGCTCAAGATCGCGCCCGGCGATGGTGTAATACGCCTGCAGCGAAGCAAAACGCGCCAGTCCAAGGCGTTCGGAAATGCCCAGCGCTTTGGCAATCTGCCACGCCGCCCAGTTAGAGACGCCGATATAACGCACGTGCCCATGCTGCACCAGGTTATCCAGCGCGTAGAGCATCTCTTCGACCGGGGTTGCCGGGTCAAAACCGTGGAGCTGATACAGATCGATATGATCAAGCTGCAGACGGCGCAGGCTCTCTTTGACGCTACTGATGATGTGATAGCGCGAACTGCCGCGGGAGTTCACCCCGGCCGTGCCCGTTTCGCCAAACACTTTGGTGGCAACCACCACATTTTCGCGCGGAATTTTCAGGTTCTTCAGCGCCTGGCCGGTGATCTCCTCCGAGCGCCCTTCCGAATACACATCCGCGGTATCGATGAAATTAATTCCGGCATCCAGTGCACGGCCCACCAGCTGCTCGGCTTCACTTTGCTGCAGCTGACCAATCTTGCCCCACATGCCGCCTTCTCCGCCGAAGGTCATGGTGCCAAGGCACAGTTCAGACACAAACAGACCGGTATTGCCCAGTTTTTGATAACGCATAAGATAATCCTCGCATGTCGTTCGATGGGTACCCGATAGTTATACCCGCCCCATAGCCATCGCGAATGTGGTGTTCCTGTCCGTTTCTTGCCCAATCCTCTGAATCTTATCCGCGCGGAGCCTCACCAAAGACCTTGTAATCCGGTAATTGCACCTGCTGATACGGCTCCCAGCCGCCGCCCAGCGCTTTGTAGAGCGCAACCAGATCGAGAGCGCTTTGTACCTGCGCCTGCGCGCGTTGCTGCTGCGCCTGCGCCAGCTGCCGCTGGGCATCCAGCACGTCAATAAAGCTGGCGATCCCCTGCCGGTAGCTGTCGCTTGCCAAATCAAACGCGTTTTGCAACGCATCGATGGTTTTAGCAAGGCCGGCTTCACGCTGCTGATCGGTGCGGTAGCTCACCAGCGCATTCTCTACGTCCCCGAGCGCGGTGAGCACCGTCTGGCGGTAGTCGAGCACTGCCGCGCCCTGCTGCGCACGCGCCACCTTCACGCTCGAGACCAGTCTTCCGCCCTGGAAAATCGGTATCGAGACCTGCGGGCCGAAGCTGTAGAAGTGGCTGCTCCAGTCCGTCAGCCAGTTGGTTTCGCTGTTTCGCAGGCCGAACTGCCCGGAGAGGGTAAAGCTCGGGAACAGCTGCGCCACGGAAACGCCAATTTGCGCCGTGGCGGCGTGGAGATTGGCTTCCGCCTCGCGCACGTCAGGACGACGACGGGCCAGCGTAGAGGGGATACCCGTTTGTACGATATCCGGCAGGGCGGGCATCGGCTGCGCCGACTGCAGCTCCGCATCCAGCGCCCCCGGCGGCTTGCCGAGTAAAATCGCGAGACCATTCATTGCCTGCCGTGCCTGGGCCTGATACTGAGGAAGCTGCGCTTCGAGGTTCCCCAACTGGGCACGCGCATTTTCAACGTCCATCTGCGGTGACAGCCCGCCCCGCTGGCGGCTTTCGGTGAGTTCCAGGGTTTGTTGCGCGCTCTTAATCTGGGTGTTCAGCGTGGCAATGATGCTCTGCGCACCCCGCAGCTGCAGCCATGCGCGCGCCACTTCCGCCTCCAGCGACACCAGCGCGTCGTTACGCTGCTCTATCGCCGCTTTCTGCTGCGCTTCGGCAGCCTCTACCTGTCGGCGCACCTTGCCCCACAGGTCGATTTCCCACTGCGCATCGAAGCTCCCCTGGTAAAGATTGATCGGCTGCGTCAGCGGCCCTAGCGCGCCCCTGAGTTCAGGATCCACGTTATCAAGCTGGTCGTACACGCCGTGGGATTTCAGCTCTCCCTCCAGCCCAAGCTGCTGGCGCGTGGCCTGCAGATTACCGTTTACGGAAGGGTAAAACGCCCCACCCGCCTGGTTAATCTGTTCGCGCGCCCCGGCAATACGCAATACCGTCTGCTGCAGGGATAAATTTCCCGCGATCGCGCGCTCTATCAGGCTGTCCAGCTGCGGTGAACCGAAGGTTTTCCACCAGCGTGGGTTGGTTGCCGTCGAGGCCGTTTTTGACTTCACGCCGCTGTCACCCGGGTCGTTCCAGTGTGTCGGGGTCTGCGACGCCGGCGGCTGGTAATCCGGCCCCATGGCACAGCCTGCCAGCAGCATGATCATCAGGGGGGTTAAACGTCTGTGTATCATCAATGTGCTCCTGCACTCCCCTCGCTCTTAACCGGCGAGAGCAACAAACAAAACGGAATCAGTAACATGGCTACCACACTCAGAATGGTGAACACGTCGATATACGCCAGGAAGCGCGACTGCTCGATCATGGTCTGGTACATGCGCCCGGTGGCGATACCGGTAGGGTCCCCGACCTGAGTGGTGAAGTTCTGGATCGCCTGTGCGCTTTCGCGTATCGCCAGCTGGAACTGTTCATTAAACGGTGACGCGTGATAGGCCAGATGCGCGCTGTGCGCCTGGGAACGTTCGGTAATGGCCGCCGTAGAAAGCGAGATGCCAATTGAGCCCGCCACGTTGCGGAACATGGTGAACAGCGCCGCCGCATCGGCGTTCAGCCGCCTCGGTATCGAAATAAAAGCAATGGTGGTGAGAGGAACAAACAGGAACCCAAGCCCTATCGACTGGGCGCTGCGGAACAACACCAGCGTTTCGAAATCGATATCCGGGGTCAGCGTACGTGACCAGAAGAACGACACCGCCAGGCAGGTAAAACCGAAAGCGATAATCCAGCGCGTCTGCACCACCGGCATCAGCTTCAGCACCAGCGGGATAGTCAATACGATCAACACGGCGCCCGGCGAAAGCACCAGCCCCGACCAGGTGGCGGTGTAGCCCAGATCCTGCTGTGCAAGCTGCGGAATCACCACCGAACTGCCGTACAGAATCATCGCCATGCCCGCCATCAGCAGGCTGGAGATGGCGAAGTTGCGATCTTTCATGCAGTGCAGATCTACCACCGGTTTTTTGGCATACACCAGCCAGTAAATCGCTCCAATAATGCCGATGAGCGTCAGCACGGCGAAGGTGCGAATAAAGTTCGAATAAAACCAGTCCTCATCTTCTCCCCGGTCGAGCATCACCTGCAGGCAGCCCAGCCCCAGCGCGATCAGGCCGATCCCCGTCCAGTCGATAGACAGCTTCTCTTTCGATTTGCTTTCCCATGGCGGGTCTTCCAGCAGCTGGTAGATCGCCAGCACCGTTACAATCCCCACCGGAATGTTGATGAAGAAAACCCAGCGCCAGGAGTAGTTATCGGTGATCCAGCCGCCCAGCGTCGGGCCAAGTACCGGCGCAACGATGATGGCGATTGACGACAGGCCAAACGCTTTACCCCGGTCCTCGGGTTTAAAGTAGTCGAGCAGCACCGACTGCTGCGTGGGCTGCAGCCCCCCGCCGAAAAAGCCCTGCATTACGCGAAAGAGAATGATTTGCCACAGCTCGGTGGCGATCCCGCACAGGAACGAACAGACGGTGAACATCACGATGCAGATGAGGAAGAACTGCTTGCGGCCAAAAACCCGGCTCAGGAAAGCCGATATCGGCAGCACTATGCCGTTTGCCACCAGGTAGCTGGTCAATACCCAGGTGGATTCGTCGTAGCTGGACGAGAGCGACCCGGCCACATGCGGGAGCGCCACGTTAACGATAGTGGTGTCGAGGATCTCCATAAACACCGCCAGCGTGACCACAATCGCCACCGCCCACGGATTACTGGCGGGTCGCCAGTTGTCGTGGCTGTGATCCGTCATTCCACTGTCACCTTCGGTGCAACCGACAGCCCAAGCGGCAACGGTTTGTTGGGATCCAGCCCTTTATCAATCACGATCTTCACCGGCACGCGCTGAACGATTTTGACAAAGTTACCGGTAGCGTTTTCCGACGGGAAGGCGGAGAAGCGCGAGCCGCTGCCCTGTTGAATACTGTCGACATGGCCTTCGAGCGCCATATCCGGCCAGGCATCTACGGACACCTCGACCTTATCGCCCGGCTTCATGCGTTCGAGCTGCGACTCTTTAAAGTTCGCCACCACCCACACATTCGGAGAGACCAGTGAAAACAGCGCGGTACCCGCCTGCACCAGGGTGCCGGGCTGGACGTTGCGTTTAGTGACAAAACCGTCAAACGGGGCGCGGACTTCGGTGTAAGAGAGGTTCAGCGTCGCGGTTTCCAGCTGCGCTTTGGCCTGATCGACCTGGCGCTGACGCGCTTCCACATTGGTTTCCTGCTGGCGGATCTGCAGCTGTACCTGCTCTGCCACTTCAAGCTGCGCCTGCGCACTTGCCAGGCCCGCCTGGGCACTGCGCAGCTGGGCATTGGCGGTATCAATACTTTGCTGGGTGGTCGCTCGCGGGTCAACGCCTCGCTGGCGGCGATACTCCGCCTGCGCATTGGCCAGATCGGCCTGCGCTTTAATCACCTGCGCTTTGGCTTCATCACGCTGAGCGGGATACTGGACTTTTGACAGCGCCAGCTGCGCCTGAGCCTGATGCAGCTGGGCTATCGCCAGCCCAAGCTGGGCCTGCGCCTGATCGCGCTGGGCGGTGGTATCACGCGGATCGATAACCACCAGCAGGTCACCCTTTTTCACCCGCTGGTTATCGCGCACGCGCAGCTCGGTGACATAGCCTGCCGTTTTCGGGGCAATCGTCACCACATCACCGTCGGTAAAGGCGTCGTCAGTGGTCTCTTCGTTACGGGTTAAAAACCACCAGACCAGCGCCACGATAACCATCACCACCACGACAATGCCAAGGATGATTAACGGTTTTTTGCCCGGGCGCTTACGCTGTTTAGTGTTGTTTTCCTGCTCGTCAGCAGGCAGGTTTTGATCTTCAGCCATAGGTCAGCAACAGTCCTGTCAGTGAGCGGCATCACACTATGCCGTTCACTAAAGCTAGGACGTTGCTATACGTTTGCCAGGAAAAACTGACAAATTGCGCACTATATGAGAAGGAAAATTCCGAAACCGATCGCCGCGGCCCAAATCAGCATCGGGATCGACCAGACATGGAAACGCCACCAGATACGACGATCGTTAGCCATACGCAGGGCAATCAGGTTAGCAAGCGAACCGGGCAGCAGCCCAAACCCACCGATATTCACCGCCCACGCCAGCAGCGTGTCAGGGGGAACGTAGTTGAGGAGTAAAATGGTGGAAGGCACGTTGCTGATGAACTGTGACAGACCAATCGCCGTGAGCCACAATCCCGGCTGCGACAGGCCGCTGACGCTGTGCAGAACGTGTTGCAGAACCGGAAGCTGGATAAGCAGATGCACATCAATAAACATCACCATAAAGACCAGCAATAACGTCCAGTCCACGCTGATCAGCACGCGCCGCGCCAGGAATAAAAAACCGGCGGCGACGAGCAGTACGCCCGCCAGTTCATACTTCAGTTCCAGCGCGAACAGGAAAACGATGTACAGCGCCAGACAACTCCACACCAGACGCGGCTGCCACTGCGGGCCCGTGGTACCGCTGTGATACTGCAGTTTTTTGACCGGGAACGCGAACCAGCAGACCGCCAGCAGCGACACCATCATCACCAGCGCCAGCGGAGCCATCTGCCAGGTAAAAGCGGCAAACGACAGCCCGGAGCGTCCCCACAGGAGAATATTTTGTGGGTTGCCAATAGGGGTCAGAAGCGAACCGGCGTTAACGGCCAGCGCCTCGAAGATGATCAGCCGGCTAACCGGGATCTCGCAGAGCTTACGCAACGTGAGCGTGAGTGGCACGATGATAAACAGCGCCACGTCGTTGGTCAGAAACGTCGACAGCACCGCAGCAGAGAACACCATAAACAGCGCCAGGCGGCGTTCAGTGGCAAAGCGGCGCACCATTTTACGTCCCAGGACGTCAAAATAGCCACTCAACTCTACCCCTTTGGTGAGCATCATCAGGCCACTGAGGGTAATGATGGTGCGCCAGTCAATCACCGCAGGCCAGGTGTGTGGCGCAAACGGCACAAAGATGCTTAATACTGCGCCAATGATGAATAAGAGATGGAAGAAACGATCGCGTGCCAGGGCCTGCAGTCCGGGGATGTTCATTCAGCGGAGGGACCATATTTAAGGGTAAATTCGCGAAACTTAACCAGCGTCTCTTCGCTGACGTGGTGTTCCATTCCTTCCGCGTCCCGGCGGGCAATTTCCGGGCTTACGCCCAGCACCAGTAAGAAGTTTTCGACGAGCTGGTGGCGCTCGCGACTCTCCTGGGCGAGTTTCTCCCCTTCCGGCGTCAGAAAGACGCCGCGCCAGGGGATCATTTCAATCAGGCCCACGGAGGCCAGACGTTTTAACATTTTTGCCACTGTCGGTTGGGAAACGCCCAGCCGTGCAGCCATATCCACCTGGCGCGCCTCCCCGACCTCGCGAATCAAATCGGAAATCAGTTCAACATAGTCATCAATCAGCTCACGACGGTGCGCTTCACGTACCTGGCGAAAACCTTCGACATGTTCTTCAACATTCACCAGTTGCGTCGTTTTTCTGATTGTTGGCTTACCTGCGCGACGGTTCATTGTACTTCCTCAGTGGGGTGACGCTTCCAGCGCCCGGTATCGAGAGCGCACATTGTAAACCATCCCTCTACAAGCACAAAAAATTAACGAAATAGCCATAGCTATACAATATAGCCTGTGCTATATCTGTATGTAATGCAGTCACCCTTCACGGATCGAAGGGATCAAAAATCAGGAGGTCTCATGAACGAATTCAAGAGGTGTATGAACGTGTTTACCCACTCTCCCTTTAAAGTACGCCTGATGCTGTTGAACATGCTGTGCGATATGTTTAACAACAAACCCCCGCATCAGGACGACAAACCTTCCCACTAAGCGGTGTTGCGGTACGCCGCTTCATTTTTCCGTCACAAACCCTCTGTACACTGGCTTTTAGCCGCCCTATTCCCGATCTTTTTTACGGATTTGCAATCCCCTTCGCAAAACATCTGCTTAGCAACTGTTGCTATTATTTAGCGCTCGCACTATCTTCTTGCAGCCCTGCACAATTTGCGGCTCGCTGAAGCGGACCCTCATTCCCTCTCCACGCACTGTCAGGCAGGTTATGACCCTTGACGCCAGGGTGAGCACATGGCGTTTTTATCCATGATAGTGACCTATGAATTTAACCCTGATAGACACCGTTGTTACCCGTAGCCGGGCCCTAAGCCCGTGGACGGGATTTTACTTTTTGCAGTCATTACTGATTAACTTTGCGCTGGGCTATCCCTTTAGCCTGCTTTATGCCGTGGCCTTTACCTGCATATTGCATGTGCTGTGGCGAACGGCTCCGCGTGCGCAAAAAACGTTAGTCGGAATCTGTTCTCTGGTCGCTGCACTCTATTTCCCGTTTGGTCAGGCTTACGGCTCGCCGAACTTTAATACCCTGCTGGCGCTGCACTCGACCAATATGGAAGAGTCGACAGAGATCCTGACGATCTTCCCCTGGTACAGCTACGTGGTCGGCCTCTTTATCTTTGCCCTTGGCGTGATAGCCGTTCGCCGTAAAGCGGAAGAGAAAAAAACGTGGGGAAAAATTGAGCACCTGTGCCTGGCGTTCAGCGTGGTGACATTCTTTGTCGCACCAGTACAAAACCTGGCCTGGGGTGGGGTTTTCAAGCTGAAGGATACCGGCTATCCGGTGTTCCGTTTTGTGAAAGACGTCGTCGTTAACAATAAAGAGGTGCTCGACGAACAGGCACGTATGGCTGAGCTTTCAAATATGAAAGACACCTGGAACGTGCTGGCCGTGAAGCCCAAATATCACACCTATGTGGTGGTGATTGGTGAAAGTGCACGTCGCGACGCCATGGGAGCCTTTGGCGGACACTGGGACAACACGCCGTTCGCCAGTTCGGTCAAAGGCACCCTGTTTACCGATTATGTTGCGGCCAGCGGCTCAACGCAGAAATCTCTCGGCCTGACGCTGAACCGGGTGGTCGATGACAAACCCCAGTTTCAGGATAACTTTGTTACCCTGGCGAACCGCGCAGGTTTCCAGACCTGGTGGTTCTCCAATCAGGGGCAAATTGGCGAATACGATACGGCCATTGCCAGTATCGCCAGACGCGCCGACGAAGTGCAGTTCCTGAAGAACGGTGATTTTGAAGCGGACAAGAACACGAAAGATGAAGCGTTGCTGAAAATGACGGCGCAGGTCTTTGCCTCTCCGCGTACCCAGCCGCAGCTGATTGTTCTGCACCTGATGGGGTCTCACCCGCAGGCCTGCGATCGGACCGGCGGTAAATACGCAGAGTTTGTGCAATCCAAAGAGACCTCATGCTATCTCTACACCATGACGCAAACCGACGACCTGCTGAGCAAACTGTACGATCAGTTACGCAATACGGGTGACAGTTTCTCGATGGTCTACTTCTCGGATCACGGGCTGGCGTTTAAAGAGCGCGGTAAAGAGGTGCAGTATCTGGCGCACGACGACAAGTTCCAGCAGAACTTCCAGGTACCGTTTATGGTTGTGTCGAGTGATGATAAAACGCATCGCATTATTAAAGCGCGGCGTTCGGCCAATGATTTCCTGACCTTCTTCTCGCAGTGGACGGGGATTTCGGCACAGCAGATAAAAAATGCGTACCCGTTTGTCTCTAACAAGAAGGCTCCCCCAGTTTACGTTACCAACTTCAAGTTACAGAAAGTTGACTATAACCATCTGGGAACCGATATCTTCGATATTAAGAGTAAATAATCCGGGCAATCTGCTACCCTCTCCTGCAAGGCGAGGGATTAATGTAAAAAAAAATCCGCCACATTGGGCGGATTTTTTACTGGCTCACCGAAGTGATTAGAAGCGGTAACCTACGCCCGCGATCCAGGTGCCAACGTCAACGTTGCGGATACGGCTCTGCTCATAAGAGAAGTCCAGAGCGACGTCCTGGATTGGGTTGAACTGCAGACCCGCGCCATAGGAGAAGCCGTAGTCGCTGTTGCTTGCAGTGCGGTTCAGACCCTGGTTTTCGGTCTGCTGGAATTTACCGTAGCCAACACCTACAACACCGTAGATGCTTGCCCAGTCGTTCAGACGGTAAGCTGGACCAGCGGTGATGCCGTAGTACTGGCCTTTGTTGTATGCGCCGTTTTCAGAACGATCTTTCTCGGTGTAGGTGAAAGAACCGATCACGCCCAGTGGGTTGTTATCCTGCTCGTAACGATACTTCAGGTTGAAACCGTTAGCTTTGTTCATCACGCCCTGCATATCGCTCTGAGCGTAACCACCAGTTACAGTAGAAGTAGCAGCTACAGCGGTACCTGCGGAAACAGCCAGTACAGCGGCCAGTGCTGAAAGACATGCAATTTTTTTCATAACCACCTCAAATGTGCTTCAAGTAAGTCCGTAAGTTTTAAATATATCAAAAAAATTTGCGAAACTCTTTGTGATTCGTGATGTCTAACTGAACCTTTCCTGTAACAGAACATTTCCAGCGTCAGCTATCTCATTCAAATCACATACAATTTTCGCTATAAAACGCTCATACTGCGCGTCTGCGCAGTTACATTCATCCAGATTATTCCTAATCTGACAGGCGATAAATCCACCAGCGCTTAACCATTTTACGGAATTTACACGTTTTTTTTTCAACGGTCTCTCAACCGTTGCAGCTTATTTCCTTTACACTGCAACCTTTACTTCATTTGACATAAGTTGACAGGAGAAAGGATGCCTGGGTTATCCCGCTCGTCGTCGGTCTGGTTGCCGGTTGTCGTCATACTCATCGCCATGTTGTCCATTCAAAGCGGTGCCTCGCTGGCCAAATCCCTCTTTCCGCTGGTCGGTGCGCCTGGGGTCACGGCCCTGCGTATTGCCCTCGGAACCGCGATCCTGGTGGTGATTTTCAAACCCTGGCGTTTACGCTTTAAAAAAGAACAACGCTTACCGCTGCTTTTTTACGGGCTGTCCCTGGGAGCGATGAACTACATGTTCTATCTCTCCATCCAGACAATTCCGTTGGGGATTGCCGTGGCACTGGAGTTTACTGGCCCGCTGGCGGTAGCGCTTTTCTCGTCCCGTCGTCCCGTTGACTTTATCTGGGTAATTTTAGCCGTTCTTGGCCTGTGGTTCCTGCTGCCGCTGGGCCAGAGCGTCTCAGAGATCGATCTCACGGGCGCGGCGCTGGCTCTGGGGGCGGGTGCCTGCTGGGCTATCTATATAGTGACCGGACAGCGCGCCGGGGAAGAGCATGGCCCGGCGACGGTGGCAATCGGTTCATTGATTGCCGCTATCATCTTTGTGCCGGTGGGTATGGCTCAGGCCACCGAGTCCATCTGGCAATGGTCAGTCATGCCCATCGGGCTGGCGGTCGCCATTCTTTCCACAGCACTCCCCTACTCTTTAGAGATGATAGCCCTTACGCGCCTGCCGACGCGCATTTTCGGCACGCTAATGAGCATGGAGCCCGCGCTCGCCGCCCTGTCAGGGATGGTCTTCCTCGGGGAAACCCTGACCTTCACCCAGACGCTGGCCCTGTGTTCGATTATCGCCGCCTCAATGGGCTCAACGCTGACGATGCGCCCGGAACCTAAAGTTGAGAAAATTGACCTCAATTAGCGCCCTATATTCTGCGTGGCTTTATAGCCATGCAGAATAAAGGCCAGTTTCCCGTTTAAAATATTTTTTTACATACTTTGCACTCTTCGTGAAATATTTCCCCCGCTGTCGATAACGTTTTCCTGAATTAGGATTGATCTGCATCAATTTTAAATAATCCCTTTAATTTCATAGCATTGTAAACACAACGTCCTTCTCACTATTAAACTGATAGGCAGAGCATCCCCACAGTGAAAAAATCCGGTGCTATACTTAATCCCGCAATTACCTGGGACACAAACATCAAGAGGATATGAGATTATGAGTACCGCTAAACTGGTGAAAACGAAAGCGTCTAATCTGCTTTATACCCGTAACGATGTATCGGATAGCGACAAAAAAGCGACCATTGAGTTGCTGAATCGCCAGGTGATCCAGTTCATCGATCTTTCGCTGATCACCAAACAGGCCCACTGGAATATGCGCGGTGCAAACTTTATTGCCGTTCACGAAATGCTGGATGGCTTCCGCACAGCACTGGTTACCCACCTCGATACCATGGCCGAACGTGCCGTACAGTTAGGCGGTGTAGCACTGGGTACCACACAGGTGATTAACAGCAAGACGCCACTGAAAAGTTATCCGCTGGATATCCATACCGTTCAGGATCACCTGAAAGAGCTGGCAGACCGCTACGCGATAGTGGCTAATGATGTGCGTAAAGCTATCGGCGAAGCGAAAGACGAAGATACAGCCGATATCTTCACCGCCGCTTCCCGCGACCTGGATCAGTTCCTGTGGTTTATTGAGTCCAACATCGAATAATTCATAAGAATTTCCTATACAACCCTCGCCCTCCGGTGAGGGTTTTGCACATCTATGGTGCACGTTTTTGGCCTGAGACGCTGCAAAAGTGAAAAAATTGTAATAATCACCTCACACAACCGTTAACGGAAGATTGTTTTTTCGTCAGAATTTACGCTAAATAACGCTTCGTCTGTTGAGCCAAATGACGCGCACCAAAACGGTGCTCCACTTTGGTGCAATAAAAGTTCATTGCCCCGTTTTCTGTGCAATGCATGACATCATCCCCTTTGTAAAACAACAGCTTGTAAAGTTGGCACGATTTTTTCATTGTGCCACTCGTTCTCGCAGGGGATCGCCCCGTGGATATAAAAGGAAATGCTATGAAGTCTGTATTAAAAGTTTCACTGGCTGCACTTACCCTGGCTTTTGCGGTCTCTTCCCAGGCTGCCGACAAACTGGTTGTGGCGACCGACACGGCGTTCGTTCCGTTTGAATTCAAACAGGGTGATAAGTACGTTGGCTTTGATGTTGATCTGTGGGCTGCTATCGCAAAAGAACTCAAACTGGATTACACCCTGAAGCCAATGGACTTCAGCGGCATCATCCCGGCACTGCAAACGAAAAACGTTGATCTGGCCCTGGCCGGTATCACCATTACTGAAGAACGTAAAAAAGCGATCGACTTCTCTGACGGCTACTACAAAAGCGGCCTGCTGGTGATGGTGAAAGCCGATAATAACGACGTAAAAAGCGTGAAAGACCTCGACGGTAAAGTCGTCGCGGTGAAAGGCGGTACCGGTTCTGTTGATTACGCGAAAGCAAACATCAAAACCAAAGACCTGCGTCAGTTCCCGAACATCGATAACGCCTACATGGAGCTGGGTACCAACCGTGCTGACGCGGTGCTGCACGATACCCCTAACATCCTGTACTTCATCAAAACGGCGGGCAACGGCAAGTTCAAAGCCGTCGGTGATTCTCTGGAAGCCCAGCAGTACGGTATAGCGTTCCCGAAAGGCAGCGACGACCTGCGTACGAAAGTTAACGGCGCGCTGAAAACCCTGAAAGAGAACGGCACCTACAACGAAATCTATAAAAAATGGTTCGGTACCGAGCCTAAATAATAATTCTTAAAAATGACGTTCACTCGGGGGCGACCTTTCGCCCCTGCTATTTTAGAAACACGGTAACAGTAACAGGAAACTATCATGCAGTTTGACTGGAGCGCCATCTGGCCTGCCATTCCTATCTTGCTTGAAGGCGCTAAAATGACCCTGTGGATTTCGGTCCTCGGTCTGGTTGGTGGGTTGATTATCGGTCTTGTCGCCGGTTTCGCCCGCACCTACGGCGGCTGGATTGCAAACCACATCGCACTGGTTTTCATCGAAGTGATCCGCGGCACCCCAATTGTCGTTCAGGTCATGTTCATCTACTTCGCCCTGCCAATGGCTTTCACCGACCTGCGCATTGACCCGTTCAGCGCCGCTGTCGTGACCATTATGATCAACTCAGGTGCCTATATCGCGGAAATTACCCGTGGTGCGGTCCTGTCGATTCATAAAGGTTTCAGTGAAGCGGGTCTGGCGTTAGGCCTTTCTCGTCGCGAAACGATCCGCCACGTCATTCTGCCGTTGGCCCTGCGCCGCATGCTGCCACCGCTGGGGAACCAGTGGATCATCAGTATTAAGGATACGTCGCTGTTCATCGTTATCGGCGTTGCTGAGCTGACCCGTCAGGGCCAGGAGATCATTGCGGGCAACTTCCGTGCGCTGGAAATCTGGAGTGCGGTAGCCGTTGTCTACCTGATCATCACTCTGGTTCTGAGTTTCGTTCTGCGTCGTCTTGAAAGAAGGATGAAAATCCTGTGATTGAATTTAAAAACGTTTCCAAGCACTTTGGCCCAACCCAGGTGCTGCACAATATCGATCTGAACATCAAACAGGGTGAAGTGGTGGTAATTATCGGGCCATCCGGCTCCGGTAAATCGACCCTGCTGCGCTGCATCAACAAGCTGGAAGAGATCACCAGCGGCGATCTGATTGTCGATGGCCTGAAGGTGAATGACCCGAAAGTCGACGACCGTCTGATTCGTCAGGAAGCTGGCATGGTGTTCCAGCAGTTCTACCTGTTCCCGCACCTGACGGCGCTGGAAAACGTAATGTTTGGTCCACTGCGCGTACGTGGCGCCAGCAAAGCGGCGGCGGAAACGCTGGCTAAAGATCTGCTGGCTAAAGTCGGCCTCGCGGAACGTGCTCATCACTACCCATCTGAGTTGTCCGGTGGACAGCAGCAGCGTGTGGCTATCGCCCGCGCACTGGCGGTAAAACCGAAGATGATGCTGTTTGATGAGCCAACCTCGGCGCTTGACCCGGAACTGCGTCACGAAGTGCTGAAAGTCATGCAGGATCTGGCTGAAGAAGGGATGACAATGGTCATCGTGACCCACGAAATCGGCTTTGCTGAGAAAGTGGCTTCCCGCCTGATCTTTATTGATAAGGGCCGTATCGCTGAAGACGGTAACCCACAAGCGCTGATCGCCAATCCACCGAGCCAGCGCCTGCAGGAGTTCCTGCAGCACGTCTCCTGATAGCGCTTCAGCTACGCCATTCTGAGCCGGGCATGCCCGGCTTTTTTACGCCAGATTGTTCCCAAAAATCCTCCCGCGCGCCTCGCCCTCTATACTTATCTTTTTGTTCATTATTTTCACCGGAGGATGCCGTGCCGTGGATCTTGCTGTTGCTTAGCCTGTTTTGTGCGCCATCGTTCGCCGTTTCCATCCCCGGCGTCACCACCGGCACGACCGCCACACAGCAAACGACACCGCCCCCAGAGCCGGATGTTGAACAGAAAAAAGCCGCCTACAGTGCCCTTGCCGATGTGCTTGAAAACGATACCTCCCGGCAGGAGTTAATCGGACAGTTGCGAAAAGTCGCCGCCACGCCGCCGCAGGAACCGGTGCCGACAATTACCCCTCCGCAAGTGGAAGAACAAAAAACGGTGCTGGAAAATGTCACCGACGTGAGCCGTCACTATGGAAGCGAGCTCTCCTCGCGCTTTGCCCAACTCTATCGCAACCTGATTGGTTCGCCCCATAAACCGTTTAATCCCCATACGTTTACGACAGCCGCCACGCAGTTTTTGATGCTGGCGGGCGCTGTATTTCTGTTTTACTGGCTGGTACGCCTGTGCGCATGGCCGCTCTACCGTAAGATGGGGCAATGGGGACGCAAGAAGAACCAGCAGAAAAGCAGCTGGTTACACCTGCCGCTGATGATAGCGTCGGCATTTATCATCGATTTACTGCTGCTGGCGCTGACGCTGTTTATGGGCCAGGTCCTGGCCGACAGGCTTAACGCCGGCAATAAAACCATCGCTTTCCAGCAGGCGCTCTTCCTCAACGCCTTTGCGCTGATCGAGTTCTTTAAGGCGCTGCTGCGTTTGATATTTTGCCCGCACGTACCGGATCTTCGCCCCTTCTCAATTCGGGATGAGAGCGCCAGATACTGGGCGCTGCGCCTCAGCGTGCTCAGTGGATTGATTGGTTACGGTCTGCTGGTTGCCGTGCCGATCATCTCCAACCAGGTCAACGTGCAGTTTGGCGCCCTGGCGAATGTGCTGATTATGATCTGCATTACCGTCTGGGCGTTGTACCTTATCTTCCATAACAAAAAGACCATTACCCAAAGCTTGCTGCATCTGGCCGATCGTTCCCTGTCGTTTTTCAGTCTCTTTATCCGCGCCTTCGCGCTGGTGTGGCACTGGCTGGCGAGCGCCTACTTTATCGTGTTGTGCTTCTTCTCGCTGTTCGACCCGGGCAACAGCCTGAAATTTATGATGGGGGCGACGTTCAAGAGCCTGGCCATCATTGGCATTGCGGCATTTGTCTCTGGCCTGCTGTCGCGCTGGCTATCGAAAACCTTCACCCTCTCGCCACAGGTGCAGCGCAGTTATCCGGAACTGCAAAAAAGGGTCAACGGCTGGATCTCGGTATCACTGAAAGTGGCGCGCATTCTCACCGTCTGCGTGGCGATTATGCTGTTGCTTAACGCATGGGGATTGTTTGACTTCTGGAACTGGCTGCACAACGGCGCGGGCGAAAAGACCGTCGATATTTTAATTCGCATCGCGCTGATCCTCTTCTTCTCTGCGGTTGGCTGGACGTTGCTGGCGAGCCTTATCGAGAACCGTCTGGTGTCCGACATTCACGGCCGCCCCCTGCCCAGCGCCCGTGCCCGCACCCTGCTGACGCTGTTTCGCAATGCGCTGGCGGTTATTATCAGCACCATCACCATCATGATTGTGCTCTCGGAAATCGGCGTGAACATCGCGCCGCTGCTGGCAGGTGCCGGCGCGCTGGGGTTGGCTATCTCCTTTGGTTCGCAAACCCTGGTGAAGGATATAATCACCGGCGTCTTTATCCAGTTTGAGAACGGGATGAACACCGGGGATCTGGTCACGATTGGGCCGTTAACCGGCACGGTAGAACGCATGTCCATTCGTTCCGTCGGCGTGCGCCAGGACACCGGGGCGTACCACATAATTCCATGGTCATCGATAACCACCTTCGCTAACTTTGTCCGAGGCATTGGCTCGGTAGTGGCCAACTACGACGTTGACCGTCATGAAGATGCAGATAAAGCGAAACAGGCGCTACGGGACGCCGTGGAAGAGATGATGGCGATGGAGGATATTCGCGGGCTGGTGATTGGAGAGCCGTCGTTTGCCGGTATTGTCGGCCTGACGAACACGGCATTTACCCTGCGCGTGTCGTTCACCACGCAGCCACTGAAGCAGTGGACGGTGCGCTTTGCGCTCGACAGTATGGTGAAAAAACACTTTGACCTGGCCGCGGTGCGGATGCCGGTGCAGACCTATCAGGTATTGCCCTCACCGGCGTCCCCCACACCGCCACAGGAGCCCACCTTATAGCGTGGGGACCGGGTAACGGCGTCGCCTTACCCGGCCTGCCTGTGGGTTATTTACTGCGCTTGTTAGCGTCCATAAAAGACCAGGCGATAAAGCGGCTCTGCTTCTGGCCTTGCGCCATCTCTTTTTTCACCACGTTAACGGCGCCCACGTCGGTCAGTGCACGGTAGAGGGGGGGCAGGTTATCCCCACGGGATACCAGCGTCGTGAACCATTTAACCTGACGGCCAAATACTTTACTTTCCTCAATCATTCGCAGGATGAATGCCACTTCTCCCCCCTCGCACCACAGTTCCTGTTGCTGCCCCCCAAAGTTCAGCGCGGCATCTTCCGCCTGACCGAGATTGCGGCGTTTGCGCTCGCTGCCCGCACGGGCGGTGGCCGCGGAGTCATGGAACGGTGGGTTACACAGGGTGGCATCGTAGCTTTCGTTCTTGTGGATAATCCCGTTGAAGATCGATGCGGCATCTTTCTGCCGACGCAAGCGGACAGACCGGCTTAACCCAGGGTTGGCGTTGATAATCGCCTGTGCGCTGGAAAACGCCTCATTACCGATTTCACTGCCGGTAAAGCGCCAGTGATATTCATGAACGCCAATCAACGGATAAATCAGGTTCGCCCCGGTCCCGATATCAAGCACGGATGCTTGCTCAGGGATGACACCGTTGCGATCGTCAGCGAGAAGATCGGCAAGATGGTGGAGATAATCGGCCCGCCCCGGCACGGGTGGGCAGAGAAAGCCTTCCGGAATATCCCAGTGCGCCACACCGTAATAGTGTGCCAGCAGGGCTTTATTGAGCATTTTAACCGCCTGCGGATCGGCAAAGTTGACCGAAGGTTCACCGGCAGGTGTCTGCACAATGTAGTCCTGCAGCGAAGGACAGCTCTGACACAACGCATTCATGTCATAGCGGTTACGATGGCGATTTCGTGGGTGCAATCCCGGCTTTTGGGAAGTCATGGCTTTCTCCTTTAAACAGCGGCGTAAGATACCCTTTGCAGGCTCAACGGTAAATATTTCTCTGCGACGCTCAAAAACCCGTCATAAATCAAACACCTTTATGTCTATGATCTGTCAGTAAAACGTCAGTTTTTATCGTTCAAAAAATAAGCAGATCATCATCAAATTTTTGCGCTAAATCACACTCGCCAGGCTTCTAAACTTAAAGGGAATCACCTGTTGTTTCCTCATGAGGATGTGATTATGAAAAAATACCTGACCCTTGTTGTTCTCGCGGGTGCACTGGCTACCGCGTCATTCTCTGCCATGGCGGTACAGTCATTGACCGACAATACAGACACCAGCCAGCTTAAGCCTGCGGGCACCGTCTCGGTAAGCCGCGCAAGTAACCTTGACGATCTCCAGAATAAACTCGCCGAAAAAGCCCGCCAGGAAGGGGCTAAAGGTTTCGTGGTTAACGCCGCGGGCGGGGATAACCATATGTATGGCACGGCGACCATTTATAAATAACGTCTCTTTCTATAAACAAACTGCATCTGCCTGACAGATGCAGTTCCTTCTGCCTTGACTGCACGTTTTTTCACCCCATAGTAAAAACAGGGCTTAACAGATCCCAGGAGTAAACCATGGCTTCCGGTTGGGCGAATGATGACGCCGTTAACGAACAAATCAACAGTACAATTGAAGATGCGGTTGCGCGCGCTCGCGGTGAAATTCCGCGCGGTGAAAGTCTCTATGAATGTGAAGAGTGTGGAGAAGTGATCCCGGAAGCGCGGCGCAAAGCCATACCGGGCGTGCGGTTATGCATCGCCTGCCAGCAGGAGAAAGATTCGAAAAATAGCGCGCACTCAGGATATAATCGCAGAGGATCGAAAGACAGCCAGCTACGTTGACTTTCCTTTACCGAAGTTAACGGCGCAAGCGGTTACCTTTACGCTCACGGTTTTTTGTGAACCGCGTAGCAAAATGTGCCCTTCTCGTCGCTTCTGTAAAGCGCAGCTACAAGAAGTGTAAAGTCGTCCTCTGAATTTATTAATATTCAATAAGTTATTTGTCATTCAATTTTTTTGAGCAACCACGTCAATTCTCTTCGATTTTCTCTCGCATAAAAAAACGTGATACTTATCACATCGACGGAACATCGTCCCCTTAACAGAATCACCTGCGAGAGATTAATTATGAAAACCATCAAATATGCTGTTGCTGCTGTTGCCCTGTCCGCTCTGTCTTTCGGCGCTTTTGCTGCAGAACCTGTGTCTCCATCTCAGGCGCAGAGCATGAACAAACTCGGTGTGGTAAGTGCTGAAGGCGCGACCACTCTGGACGGTCTGGAAGCGAAACTGGCTGAGAAAGCTGCTGCTGCCGGTGCAAGCGGATACACCATCACCTCCGCGAACACCAATAACAAACTGAGCGGTACTGCGGTTATCTATAAGTAATTGACTGAATGCTCCACCCTCGCCATACCCTCTGGTGAGCTGCTCCAACCCTCATTGACCCTGTTGTTGTTACCCTTGCTTGCCCGTCCGCCACTGGACGGGCTTTTTTTTGGGCTTAAAACATCTCCCCGACGCGTTCCATCCCTGCCTCTACGGATTCAACTTCACCGGTCGCCAGCAGGCAACAGGCCATCTGCAACTTGATCGCGTGCGGTACCGGAACCTTTCCGGCCAGGCACTGCTCAATCCAGTGGGCGGTGGTATGCGGATCTTTTGCGTCAGGCAGGATCGCGTCGGAACGCTCTTCCCCTCGCTCGAGAATGGCGCGCGTGCCAGCGGAATCAATCAGCATCATCTGTGGGCAGCGCTGCGGGTTAGCATACACCTCGCCTTCCGTGCCGTGCATCAACAAGGCCCTGCCGCCTATGTCTTCAAAGAATTTCCCCACGCGCGTCACGTACTCCGGGTGAGAGACGCTGGAAAGACGCAGCGCCGCGTCTTCGCCAAACGGCGTAGCCAGTTTCGCCAGCGTATGCGCGCTGTTACGCACGCCCATGCGCCAGCGCATATCCAGCTGCTTCTCCAGCGGGGGGCAAAGGGCTCCGACAGGGATATAAACCGGCTGATGGCCATCAAGCTTCGCCTGTGCCTGGCCGGCATGCCGTGTGGGTTCGATACCCAGCATGCCGAAAATCGTTTCGGTCAGCACGCGGGTTGGATCTTCGCTTACACCATGCACCACCACCGGGAAGCCCAGCTTGTGCAATAAAATAGCGAGCAGCGGCGTCAGGTTGGCCTGCTTGCGTGCCCCGTTATAGCTCGGGATCACAATCGGCATCGGTTTTGCCACTGGCGCGTTTAAGCGCAGGGTCTGCGCCTGCATTGCTTCGTAGAAGCCACGCATCTCCGCTTCGCCTTCTCCTTTGATACGCAGCGCTATCAGGATACCGCCCATTTCAAGGTCGGGTACGTCACCGTTGAGCATATGCGTATAGAGCGCACGAGCGGTTTCATGGTCCAGATCGCGGGCATGATTTTTCCCTCGTCCTACCTCTTTGATAATTTTGCGATAATCCACGACATCTCTCCTGACAGCTTCATCTTGTTAACAATATAGCCCTGAAGAACGTCTGGCCGTTAGTGTTTTTGAACCGGATCATCCTTCTGTTTTTATGATGAAAAAAGAAACTCAAGCACTATTTCAATTATTTGTGATTGCCGTTGAAGATTCTTACCCCACCCGTTTCTGATTAAATAACCAACGGAAAATCATTTAAGGTCAACGGTGAAAACGTCCAGGCAACGTTCTCACCAGAAACATACCAGGATTTGTTATGAACAAGGTTGCTATAGGTTTATTTATCGCCACAACGGCAGGATGTTCTGCATCCGCATTTGCGGCAACAAACGGTGAAGGTCAGATTAACTTCACCGGTGAAATTATTGATTCTGCTTGTCAGGTAGTGAACGGGTTAAGTAATCCATTAAATGTTCAGTTAGGCAAAGTGTCTAAAACGGTATTTACCGGGGCTGGATCTACCAGCACATTAACCAAGTTTGATATTCAATTAAAGAATTGCCCGGAGACCGTGACTTCCGCCGCCATTAACTTCGGCGGCACGCCGGATCCGGATAACAACACTACGCTGGCATTAACGCCGGATGTAGATGCTGCAACAGGTGTCGCTATTCAACTGGTGGACGCGTCTGAGCAACCGGTGAGTTTGTATACGCCCTCTCAGCAATATCCGTTAGCCTCCGGTACGGCGGTCAATAACCTGGAGTTTGGAGCCCGTTATATTCAGACCCAGGCCGCAATCACCGCAGGACTGGCAAACGCCGTGTCGACCTTCACCGTTATTTATAACTGATATTATCCATCCTGAGATATTAGCTCTGTTCTGAGAGTTAATATCTCTTCTTTTATTGAGATACCTTTATGCGCCACGGTTATTTACTGAGTGCTCTTTTACTGGTAGCCGCCACTTCCCATGCCGGTGTCGTTATTAATGGCACACGCCTGGTCTATCAGGGCGACAAAAAGGAGTCGTCTCTGGGTCTTTCAAACCCAGATGCCACGGATTATCTGGTACAGTCCTGGGTTGATTCTGGCGGTAAAAACCCGGCTAAAGCCCCCTTCCTGATCACCCCACCGCTGTTTCGTCTCGATGCGAAAGAGGATAACGTCCTGCGTGTCGTGCGCACCGGCGGAAATTTGCCCGAGGATCGTGAATCTCTTTACTGGCTTAATATCAAAGCTATTCCCTCGTCAAAGCACGTCGAAGGGGTAAATACCCTGCAGATTGCCATTAATACACGCATTAAATTGTTGTATCGCCCGTCAGCAATAACAGGCAAACCCGAGGCTGTGGCGGACAAGCTTCAGTGGCATCGTGAAGGTCACGACCTGGTTGTGAATAACCCGACGCCTTTCTATATGAATTTCCAGACGGTGATGCTTAACGGCCATAAAGTGGATAAAGCCACCTGGGCAGTCCCCAAAACGGAAACGCACTTTGCCTTACCCGATAATGCCAGCGGGTCGACCGTCACCTACTCCATTATTACTGATTACGGCAGCATCAGTCAGACCTGGTCGGCATCCGTTCATTAACACCCACTCAGGCTATTAATATCATCATGTACAGCCATAAAAAGCCGTTCATCCATCGCCTTTCTTCAATGCTGGTCATTTTATGTGGCCTGGCACTGGCGATCTTTGCGCAGCAGGTTATGGCTGATGATTATTTCAACCCGGCATTACTGGATATTGATAATCCTCAACAGGGGAAAACCGACCTGTCTGTTTATGAAAAAGGACCGGGACAAGCCCCCGGGAAATATCAGGTCAACATTTTCATCAACAATAATAAAATTGATACCCGTGATGTCACGTTCAAATTAATAAAAGACGCGCAGGGCAATCATTCTCTTCAACCCTGCTTTAGCCTGGATGAGCTAAAAAACCTTGGGATCAAAACCCGGCAGTATCCCGCGCTGATGGCTAAAGGCCAGTGCGCCGATATAAGCGCCATTCCCGCGGCATCCGCAACGTTTCAGGTTCGACATCAGCAACTGTTGCTCAGTATTCCACAAACGGCGCTGGGCCAGGTCCCGCGCGGGTATATCGACCCGAAAACGTTCGACGAAGGGATCACCGCAGGTCTGCTGAACTACAGCGCCACCGCCAGCCAGAGCCATGCCCGTGTGCAGGGAGAGCAGGATAACAGCAGCCAGTACGTTAACCTGCGCCCGGGCCTCAATGTGGGGGCCTGGCGCATACGCAATTATTCCACGTGGAATCGCAGCACAACGGGCAACGAGGAAGAGCACAGGTTCTCCTCCGTCTACACCTATGCTCAACGCGATATCGTGGCGATGAAAAGCGATATGACCGTCGGGCAAAGCACCTCCCCGTCGGACGTTTTCGACAGCGTGCCCTATACCGGGGTTGAGCTGAAATCCGATACCGACATGCTCCCGGACAGTGAAAAAGGCTATGCGCCGATTATTCGCGGCACTGCCCACAGCAATGCGCTGGTGATGGTTCGTCAGAACGGTTACGTCATTTATCAGAACACGGTTGCACCCGGTGCGTTTGAAATTAACGATCTCTATCCCACCGGCAGCAGCGGCGATCTGCAGGTCACCGTGAAAGAGACCGACGGCAGCGAAAGTCACTTTGTCGTGCCTTACGCCTCGGTCCCGGTCCTGCAGCGTGAAAAGAATCTCCGCTACAGCGTGACCGCCGGGCGTTACCGGTCTTACGACAAGGACGTCGAACAAACCCCGTTTGCCGAGGGCAGCGCCATCTACGGCATGCCATTGGGTTTCACCGCCTACGGTGGTGCGCAGCAGAGTCGCCATTATCAGTCCCGGGCGCTGGGCGTCGGGAAAAACCTGGGCGATTTGGGTGCTTTCTCCCTTGATGTCACCCGCGCCAAAGCGCTGCTGAAAAAGCAGCAGGCCAGCAAAGGCCGCTCCTGGCGCGTTCGCTACAGCAAAGATTTTGTCGCCTCGGGCACTCACTTCTCCCTGGCGGGCTATCGCTACAACAGCAAAGGGTTTTACACCCTGGAAGACACGATGGAGTCTTACACCCGTTCAGACAACGGGTCTGCGCCGCAGCAGCGACGTGCCCGAACGGAAGCCACCGTCGACCAGACGCTGCCCGCGGGCTGGGGCTCTGTCACCCTGAGCCTGGTCAAAGAGACCTACTGGAGCCAGAGCCAGGATATGACCTCCATGAGCGTCAGCTACAACAACAGCTGGCACGGCGTCAGCTACAGCCTGAGCTACAGCATGAACAAAAACACCCAGGACAGCGATACGAACGGTGAGGATGTGATGAACGACAACCAGTTCTCGTTAAACGTCTCCGTTCCACTGGATCGCTGGATGCATAACACCTGGGCCACCTACAACCTCAACAACACCAAAGACGGTACGACGCAGAACATCGGCCTTAACGGTACCGCGCTGAAGGGAGACAACCTGAACTGGAATATTCAGGAGGGGCTGAGCAGCACCGGTAGCGGAAGCTCCACAAGCATGAACGCCGATTATAAAGCGACCTATGGCGAAGTGAGCGGCGGGGTAAGCCAGGATAAATATCAGCAAACCGTAAACGTCGGGCTGCAGGGTGGCGCGATCGTGCACGCCAACGGGATAACCCTGAGCCAGCCGCTCGGAGAGACCATTGCGCTGGTGAAAGCACCGGGAACACACGGTACCCATATCGCCAATCAGACGGGCGTTGAGACCGACTTCCGCGGCTATACCGTCGTGCCGTTTGTTACCCCTTATCGCCACAATACCATTGCGCTGGATACCGAAACCCTGCCCGACGAGGCCGACGTGACGCACGCAGCGTACGTTGTTACCCCGACACGCGGGGCCGTGGTGCGCGCCAGCTTTAATACCCGCGTGGGCAGCCGGGTCCTGATGACGCTGACGCACAACGGTAAACCGCTGCCCTTCGGTGCGACGGTAACAACGGAGGATAAGGACAGCGAATTTATTGTCGGCAATGACGGCCAGACCTATCTCTCCGGCCTGCCAAAGCAAGGGCATCTCGCCGTCACCTGGGGACAGGATGCGAGCGAGCACTGCGAGGCCGACTACGTCCTTACGGATGAGACAGAGAAAACCAACATCCTTAACGCTGCTGCGCAGTGCCACTGATTCACCGTTCAGGCAAACCATTATGCAAATGATTAAACAGTGCTTTTTCTTCCTGGTCCTGGGAACCGCCGCGTTATTTATGCCACATGCTAACGCGCTCTGTACCTCCTCCGATCTGCCAAAACAGATTAATGTGGCCTCCGTATCCGTCTCAAGCACGTTGCCGGTAGGTGCCACCATTCCGGGCACCGAGCAGACCGTTCACGTAGCGGGCAACTGCTATAACCCTTCTGACTTCGGGCTTCCGATTGTTGCGTGCTATTACGGCGCAGGTCTGGAGATCCCCGGTCTTTCTGGGGTGTATGAATCAGGGCTGGAAGGAATTGGCGTAGCGCTGATGAATGACAAAGGCCAGCGAATTACCGGTGCCGGGGGAATTTACTGTAATTCAAGCGGCACGCCGCTGGGCTATGTCTCCAACGACATTTCTGAGGCCTTTAACTTTAATGTCACGCTGGAACTGGTGAAAACGAGCAATACGGTCAAATCAGGTTCGCTTTCTCAGGCGGAGTCTAAATTTGGTGTCGGGGTTTATCAGCATGAAGGCATCAGCGATCCTAATACGATTTCCTATGCGGGCAATGTGAATCTCGAAACGGTTACCTGCTCTGTCCTGCCTAAAAATCTCACCGTGAACCTGGGCGATTTTCCCGTCAGTGATTTTATCAGTATCGGGTTGCTATCCAGCCCTGCACAAAACTTTGACGTCACGATTAATTGCGACAGCACCGTCCAGCCTGAGCTAAAGGTGACCAGCGCAAACGGCTACGAAACGGCATTCGAAGGGGTGATCAAATTGACTCAGCAGAACGGCATGGCAACCGGCGTGGGCGTGAGAATGCTCTTTGATGACCATCTCGCCACCTTTGACACCTATGTCAGTACCCGAAGCCAGGCCATCGCCAACGAAACCCTGCGAATACCGTTCGAGGTTCGTTACGAACAGGTCAGCAACGTGGTGACACCGGGGCCGGCCAATACCGTGGCGACGATCACTCTGGCTTATAAGTGACCAACATGAAAAAGACACTTGCGATCCTGATTCTCGGCTTGATTGTCCGGGCACAGGCGGACGATATTCAGATCCAGATGACAGGCAATATTTACGCCAACACCTGCATTATTGACAGCGCCAGCCGCAACCTGACGGTGGATTTAGGCCAGGCGGTAACAGGGGATTTTAAAAATGTGGGCGATACCGGCGCGTGGAAAGACTTTACGCTCTCGGTCTCACATTGCCCTCCCACACTTGCGCTGGCGACCGCCTTTTTCTATGGTCAGGCCGACAGTACGCACCCGACAAAATTCGCCAATATCGGCAGTGCGAAAGGGTTGGCTCTGGAACTGGCAGACCGCCAGGACAATATACTCATTGCCCCGCAGGCAGCCTTTAACGTTCCGGTTAACTCAGTGGACCACACGGCAACGTTTCCTCTGGCTGCCCGCTATTATGCCAGCGCATTGCCCGTCACCGCCGGAACGTTTAACAGCGTGGTCCAGGTGACCTTTACTTACCAGTAGGCCCGCGCCCCTTCGTACGGATGCTTTTACGCCGCCCGGCGGCAGGTTTTGCCGGACGTTTTTTAACGTCGGGCACGTCCGGCTGTTCAATCGGAAAAACAGGCAGAGCGTTGAGTAACCGCTGGCCGTAGTTTTTGGTGAGCAGACGTTTGTCATAAATCACCACCTCTCCCCAGCAGCTGTGGCTACGGATGAGACGCCCCACCTGCTGAATCAGATTAAACGATGCCGCGGGTAAGCTTTGGACCTCGAACGGATAGCGATTGAGGCTTTTGAGCCATTCACCTTCGGTGATGACGACCGGGCTGTCGATGGGCGGGAAGGCGATTTTATGGATATGCACCTGCGTCAGGTAATCCCCCTTCAGATCCAGCCCCTCCGCGAATGACTGCAGCCCGATCAGTACGCTACGTTCCCCGTTATCAATGCGTTTGCGGTGCAGCTCTACCAGCCGGTAGCGGGGCTGATCGCCCTGCACCAGCAACAGCAATCGCAGGTCGGTAACGTGCTCCAGAAAACGCTGCATCGCCCTTCCACTGGCAAACAGGACCAGCATGCCGGGATATTTTTCACTCTCCAGCTGCTCGCGGAAATACGCTGCCATTTCGGCAATGTGCTGTTCTTCGTTGTCGATAAGCGGCTCATACTTCATGCGCGGAATGACCAGCTTGCCCTGTTCACAGTGGTTAAACGGCGAATCCAGCGCCACAAAACGGTCGCCGGCTTTCTCTTTCAGCCCGCTCATCTCCTGTAAACGGGAGAAACTGTTCAGGGAACGCAACGTCGCGGAAGTCACTACCACGTGCGGCACGCTGCGCCAGATAAGCTTTTCCAGCTGATCGGCAACACGAATCCCCACGCAGTGGAAAAACAGGTGCGCCTGTCCGTCTTTCACGTCACGGGTTGCCCATTTGGTGACCGGCGCTCCGGACGCCTGCGCCATCGAGGCCAGACGCCAGAGCTTGCTCTGGGCTTCGAACATGCCCAACGCACGGTTCATCTGCAGCAGAATGCGGTGCAAACGCACCACGTCGTGGCTACCGGTTTTCTCACTGAGATCGTTTAAGAACATCTCCGCCAGCCCGCGCAGCTTTTCAAGGTGCTTCGCCAGCTGCTGGCAGATCTCCATCACCTCGTCGGGCAGCTCTCCCATCGCAAAGCGGTGCTCTGCGTCCTGGGTCGCCGGGAGATAAAGATTGAGGATGTTATTCAGGGAAGCAATAAGGCTGTAGACCGCTTCGCAATGTTCGCTCAGCCGCTCGGGCACCGCCAGCGGCGGCGTGGTTTTCGGGCGGAACTGCTCCATACAGGTCGCCACCAGCTTGCAGAACAGATCCAGCTGCAGGCGGAACCACGGCGCGGTGATTTCGGCGCTCATTTCCAGCGCATCCCGCGCCACATCCGGCAAATGGTGGCCTTCATCGAGCACCAGCAGCAGGTTTTTGGGCTCCGGCAGGACGGCCTCACTCTCCAGCGCGGCCATGACCAGCGCGTGGTTAGCGACAACCACCTCCGCTTCCTGAATCTCCCGCCGTGCGACAAAGAACGGGCACTCGCGGTAGTAGTGGCAGTTGCGGTTAAGGCAACTGGCTTTATCGGTGCTGAGCCTGCGCCATAAATCATCGCTGATGGCATGGCTGGTGTGATCGCGAAGGCCGTCCCACTTGTAGCTGTCGAGCTCGGTTTTTAGCTTCGCGCACTGCTCCTGTTCCGCTTTGTTGTTCGGCGTCAGTTCATCATCCAGGAAGGCCAGCAGATCCTGCTGAGAGGGCTCACTGCTGGCGAGAGCCGCGAGATTGCGCGGACACACATAACGCCCGCGGCCAAAGGCGGCTGTAAATCGCAGTTCAGGGATGATTTTGCGCAGCAGCGGCAGGTCTTTGCTGAAGATTTGATCCTGCAGGGCCACGTTAGCGGTGCTGACCACCAGCGTTTTTTGCTCTTCCCGCGCGATGGCAATGCCCGGGATTAAATACGAAAGGGTTTTCCCGACACCCGTCGGGGCTTCAATCGCCAGATGTCGTCCGTCGTCCCCGGAGAGCGTTTTTGCCACATCAGCAATCATCTGCCGCTGAGGCGCTCGGGGGATAAAATCGGGGATCTGCTGTTGTAGCGCCTTATACCAGGCGCCAATTTGCGCTTTGAGCGCCGCGGTTAAAGCCATCGGAGGACCTGAAATACTGTATAAACAGCCACTATTGTGGCACTTTCTTTCCGCTGCCGCAAAAGAAAAGCCCGGCTTTACGACCGGGCTTCCAGATTACTGCGGGTTAGCAGGTTTACGCGGGCGGCGTCGGCGCTGCCCTTCCCCTGCCGGTTTCCCCTCGCCGCTACGCCATGGGCTTTCACCGCCTGGCTTAGCCTCTGTATTACGACGCGGAGGTTTGCCCGCGGCTTTCGGTGCACCGCCTTCAGAACGACGCGGCTGCTGACTGCGCCCCCCGCCACCCTGACCACGACCGCCGCCGCCCTGACGGCCATTCTGAATAGGCTCCGCCTTGATGGACGGGTCCACGTCATAGCCCGGGGTTTCGATGCGCGGGATCTCTTTTCTTAGCAGGCGTTCGATATCACGCAGCAGTTTGTGTTCATCCACACACACCAGCGAGAGCGCTTCACCGGTTGCCGCCGCACGACCGGTACGACCGATACGGTGAACATAGTCTTCCGGTACGTTTGGCAGCTCGTAGTTGACGACGTGCGGCAGCTCTTCAATATCCAGACCGCGGGCAGCAATGTCGGTCGCAACCAGGACGCGAATGTCACCGGATTTAAATTCAGCCAGCGCGCGGGTACGTGCCCCCTGGCTTTTGTTGCCGTGGATCGCCGCGCTGCGGATACCGTCTTTATTCAGTTGTTCCGCCAGATGGTTAGCGCCGTGCTTGGTACGGGTAAAGACCAGCACCTGCTGCCAGTTGCCCTGACCAATCATATGGGAGAGCAGTTCCCGCTTACGTTTTTTATCAACGAAGTGCACGTGCTGGGTAATTTGCTCAGAGGCGGTGTTGCGGCGCGCCACTTCCACTTCCAGCGGGTTATGCAGCAGTTTTTCCGCCAGCGCCTTGATCTCATCAGAGAAGGTGGCAGAGAACAGCAGGTTCTGACGACGCGGTGGCAGCTTAGCCAGCACGCGACGAATGTCGTGGATAAAGCCCATATCCAGCATGCGGTCAGCTTCGTCCAGCACCAGGATTTCGATGCTATCAAGCTTCAGGGCATTCTGGTGCTCAAGATCCAACAGACGACCCGGCGTTGCCACCAGCACGTCCACGCCACCGCGCAGCTTCATCATCTGCGGGTTAATGCTTACTCCACCGAAAACCACCAGCGAGCGAATGTTGAGATAGCGGCTGTACTCACGCACGTTCTCACCAATCTGGGCCGCCAGCTCACGCGTTGGGGTGAGGATCAGGGCACGCACCGGACGACGTCCTTTGGCATGCGGCTGATTTTTTACCAGCAGCTCTAACAGCGGCAGGGTAAAACCCGCGGTCTTACCGGTACCGGTCTGGGCGCTGGCCATCAGGTCGCGGCCCTGCAGAACGGCCGGAATAGCCTGCTGCTGGATTGGGGTTGGCTCGACGTAGCCCTGCTCTGCGATAGCGCGCAAAATTTCAGGGTTCAGGCCAAGGGAATCAAAAGACATAAAAACTCCGAACCGCCCCGACCATCACAGGTGTAGTTTTCAGGGAGATATAACGAATAGGGAAGGACAAAAACCACAATGTCGTGAAGCAGCGGAGTGTAGCAGGTTTTGTGACGTGGCGCATAAAATATCCCGCGGCGCTGCGTTGACGAAAGATTTCCCACCGTGTGGTCACTGGACAAAATGGGCAACCGGGCATAATGTTAATCAATCGATTGATTAATTTTTAAAACCGCCATGAATACGACCCCAACGACATCGAAAGGTGAACAGGCCAGAAACCAGCTTATTGCCGCCGCGCTGGCGCAGTTTGGCGAATATGGTCTGCATGCCACCACGCGGGACATCGCGGCGCAGGCCGGGCAAAACATTGCGGCTATCACCTACTATTTTGGCTCAAAAGAGGATTTGTACCTCGCCTGTGCCCAGTGGATCGCCGACTTTATCGGTAACCATTTTCGGCCACACGTTGAAGAGGCCAGCGGGCTATTGAGCCAGCCGTCGCCGGATCGCGCCGCCATCAGGCAGCTGATTATCAGCGCCTGCGACAATATGATTCGCCTGCTGACCCACGACGAGACGCTGAGCCTGAGTAAGTTCATCTCCCGTGAGCAGCTCTCCCCTACGGCGGCTTACCAGCGAGTGCACGATCAGGTGATTGCTCCGATGCATACGCACCTGACCCGGCTGATCGCGGCCTATACCGGACGAGACGCCGACGATACCGAGACTATTTTGCATACCCACGCCCTGCTGGGTGAAATTCTCGCCTTCCGTCTTGGGCGCGAAACGATCCTGTTACGCACCGGCTGGACACAATTTGATGAGGATAAAGCCGCGCAGATTAGCCAGGTCATCACCTGTCATCTCGATCTGATCCTGCAAGGCTTAACGCAAAGGAGCCTGAAGTCATGAAAAAACCTGTCGCCATCATTCTGGTGGTCGTTGTTCTGCTTGCCGCAGGTATCGGCGGCTGGCTGTGGTATCAAAGTCACCAGGACAGAGGCCTGACGCTGTACGGTAACGTCGATATTCGCACCGTGAATATGAGTTTCCGCGTCGGGGGGCGCCTGGCCTCCCTCACCGTTGATGAAGGCGATACCATCAAAACCGGTCAGATGCTGGGGATGCTCGACAAGGCCCCGTACGAGAACGCGCTGATGCAGGCGAAAGCAGGCGTTTCCGTGGCGCAGGCGCAATATGACCTGATGCTGGCCGGCTACCGTGACGAAGAGATTGCTCAGGCCGCCGCCGCGGTCAAACAGGCGCAGGCCGCCTATGACTACGCACAAAACTTCTATGCCCGCCAGCAGGGGCTGTGGAAAAGCCGCACCATTTCCGCCAACGACCTGGAAAACGCCCGCTCCTCCCGCGACCAGGCCCAGGCGACGCTGAAATCCGCCCAGGATAAATTAAGCCAGTACCACACCGGTAATCGCCCGCAGGACATCGCCCAGGCAAAAGCCAGCCTGGAACAGGCGCAGGCGCAGCTGGCACAGGCGGAACTGGATCTGCACGATACCACGCTCATTGCCCCGTCTGACGGCACGCTGATGACCCGCGCCGTGGAGCCGGGCAGCATGTTAAGCGCGGGGAGCACCGTCCTGACGCTTTCTCTGACGCGTCCGGTATGGGTGCGCGCCTACATTGATGAGCCTAATCTCGGCCAGATGCAGCCGGGCCGCGAGCTGCTGCTCTACACCGACGGTCGGCCGGATAAACCGTATCATGGCAAAGTTGGCTTTGTGTCACCGACGGCTGAATTCACCCCCAAAACGGTTGAAACGCCGGATCTGCGTACCGACCTGGTTTATCGCCTGCGCATCATCGTGACCGATGCCGACGACGCGCTGCGTCAGGGCATGCCTGTCACCGTAAAAGTCAGCGACGGGGAACGACATGAATGACGCGGTTATTCAGCTCAACAATCTGGTCAAACGCTTCGCGGGAATGGAAAAACCTGCCGTCGCCCCTCTGAACTGTACCATTCAGAAAGGCTATGTGACCGGGCTGGTTGGCCCGGACGGCGCAGGCAAAACGACGCTGATGCGGATGCTGGCGGGTTTGTTAAAGCCCGATGAAGGAACCGCCAGCGTGCTCGGACTCGACCCGATTAAAGACGATGGCGCGCTCCATGCCATGCTGGGCTATATGCCGCAGAAGTTTGGTCTGTATGAAGACCTGACGGTGATGGAAAATCTCAATCTGTATGCTGACCTGCGCAGCGTCACTGGCGAAGCCCGTCAGAAGACCTTTGCCCGTTTGCTGGAATTTACCTCGCTTGGCCCCTTCACCGACCGGCTGGCGGGCAAGCTCTCCGGCGGGATGAAACAAAAGCTGGGGCTGGCCTGTACGCTGGTGGGCGAGCCGAAAGTTCTCTTGCTCGATGAACCCGGCGTGGGCGTCGACCCGATTTCGCGCCGCGAGCTGTGGCAGATGGTGCATGAGTTAGCCGGCGATGGGATGCTGATCCTCTGGAGCACCTCGTACCTTGATGAAGCGGAACAGTGCCGTGACGTTCTGCTGATGAACGAAGGTGAGCTGCTTTATCAGGGAGAGCCGACCACGCTGACGCAGAGCATGGCTGGTCGCAGCTTCCTGTTGCACAGCGCCCAGGCCTCCAACCGTCAGCTGCTGCAGCGGGTGCTAAAGCTACCTCAGGTCAGCGATGGAATGATTCAGGGCCGTTCGGTGCGCGTGATCCTCACGAAAGAGGCGACCGCGGACGATATACGCCGTGCACCGGGTATGCCTGAAATTGAGATGGAGGAGACCGCGCCCCGCTTTGAAGATGCGTTTATCGATCTGCTCGGCGGCGCAGGGACATCAGAATCCCCCCTCGCCGCGATCCTGCACACGGTTGAAGGTACGCCGGGTGAAACGGTGATTGAGGCCAAATCCCTCACCAAAAAATTTGGGGATTTTGCCGCCACCGATAACGTCAATTTCGCGGTGAAACGCGGTGAGATTTTTGGCCTGCTCGGGCCAAACGGCGCCGGGAAATCGACCACCTTTAAGATGATGTGCGGCCTGCTGGTACCGACCTCGGGGAAAGCGCTGGTGCTTGACATGGACCTGAAGGTCAGCTCCGGCAAGGCGCGTCAGCATCTGGGCTATATGGCGCAGAAATTCTCGCTGTATGGCAACCTGACGGTCGAGCAGAACCTGCGCTTTTTCTCCGGCGTGTACGGCCTGCGGGGCCGCGCGCAGAACGAGAAAATCCACCGCATGAGCGAGGCCTTTGGCCTGACGGGCATTGCTTCCCATGCCACCGACGAACTGCCGCTCGGCTTCAAGCAGCGGCTGGCGCTGGCCTGCTCATTAATGCATGAGCCCGATATCCTGTTTCTCGATGAGCCGACGTCCGGCGTTGACCCCCTCACCCGCCGCGAGTTCTGGCTGCATATTAACAGCATGGTGGAGAAAGGGGTCACGGTCATGGTAACCACCCACTTTATGGATGAGGCGGAATACTGCGACCGCATCGGGCTGGTGTATCGCGGCAAGCTGATTGCCCACGGTACGCCGGACGACCTGAAAGAACAGGCCGCCGATGATGAGGTGCCGGACCCGACCATGGAACAGGCGTTTATTACCCTCATCCACGACTGGGATAAGGAGAATGCCCATGCGCAATAACGCCATTTCGTGGCGCAGGGTGCGTGCGTTGTGTATCAAAGAGACGCGCCAGATCGTGCGTGACCCCAGCAGCTGGCTGATCGCTGTGGTGATCCCCCTGCTGCTGCTCTTTATCTTTGGCTACGGGATCAACCTCGACTCCAGCAAACTGCGGGTCGGGATTTTGCTGGAGCAGCAGAGCGAAGAGGCGCTTGATTTCACCCACACCATGACCGGCTCCCCTTACATCGACGCCACCATCAGCGACAACCGGCAGGCGTTAATCCAGATGATGCAGGCCGGGAAGATACGCGGGCTGGTGGTGATCCCGGTGGATTTTGCCGCCAACATGGCGCGCACCGATGCCAGTGCGCCGGTGCAGGTGATCACCGACGGCAGCGAGCCAAACACCGCGAATTTTGTACAAGGCTATGTGGAGGGCATCTGGCAGCTGTGGCAAATGCAGCGCGCCGAAGATCGCGGGGAAACCTTCGAACCGCTGATCGACGTGCAGACGCGCTACTGGTTTAACCCTGCGGCCATTAGCCAGCATTTTATTATCCCGGGTGCAGTGACCATCATCATGACGGTTATTGGCGCCATTTTGACCTCGCTGGTGATTGCCCGCGAGTGGGAACGCGGCACCATGGAAGCGCTGCTGTCTACCGAGGTCACACGGGTTGAACTGCTGCTCTGTAAGCTTATCCCCTACTACTTCCTCGGCATGCTGGCGATGCTGCTCTGCATGCTGGTCTCGGTGTTTATCCTCGGCGTGCCGTACCGCGGATCGCTGGTGGTGCTGTTCTTTATCACCAGTCTGTTTTTACTGAGCACCCTCGGGATGGGGCTGCTTATCTCCACCATCACCCGTAATCAGTTCAACGCCGCGCAGGTGGCCCTGAACGCCGCCTTTTTACCGTCGATTATGCTGTCCGGGTTTATTTTCCAGATAGACAGCATGCCCGCCGTGATCCGTGCCGTGACCTACATTATTCCGGCGCGTTACTTCGTGAGTACGCTGCAAAGCCTGTTCCTGGCGGGGAATATTCCGGTGGTGCTGATCATCAACACGCTGTTTTTGCTGGCATCGGCAACGATGTTTATTGGGCTGACGTGGATAAAGACCAAACGGCGTCTGGATTAAGGAGCGAACATGTTTCACCGTTTATGGACATTGATACGCAAAGAGCTGCAGTCGCTGCTGCGCGAGCCGCAGACGCGCGCCATTCTGGTATTACCGGTGTTGCTTCAGGTGTTGCTCTTCCCGTTTGCCGCCACGCTGGAGGTGACTAACGCCACCATTGCTATCTACAACGAAGATAACGGCAAACATTCTGTCGAATTGACGCAGCGTTTCGCCCGCGCGAAGGCTTTTACCCACATCCTGCTACTGAAAAGCCCGCAGGAGATCCAGCCCACCATCGATACGCAAAAAGCGTTATTGCTGGTGCGTTTTCCGGCCGATTTTTCCCGCAACCTGGATACCTTCCAGACGGCACCAATGCAGTTAATCCTCGACGGGCGCAACTCCAACAGCGCCCAGATTGCAGCCAACTATCTTCAGCAGGTGGTGAAAGATTACCAACAGGAGTTGATGGACGGGAAACCGAAACCCAACAACAGCGAGCTGGTGGTGCGCAACTGGTATAACCCGAATCTGGATTACAAATGGTTCGTGGTGCCATCGCTGATCGCCATGATCACCACCATCGGAGTGATGATCGTAACGTCGCTCTCCGTCGCCCGTGAGCGCGAACAGGGGACGCTCGATCAGCTGCTGGTTTCCCCGCTCGCAACATGGCAAATTTTCGTCGGCAAAGCGGTTCCGGCGCTGATTGTCGCGACCTTCCAGGCCACCATCGTGCTGGGCGTGGGAATATGGGCCTACCAGATCCCGTTCGCCGGTTCGCTGGCGCTGTTCTACTTCACGATGGTGATTTACGGGCTGTCGCTGGTCGGGTTTGGACTGCTGATTTCCGCGCTCTGCTCTACCCAGCAGCAGGCATTTATTGGCGTGTTCGTCTTTATGATGCCGGCGATTTTGCTTTCGGGCTACGTCTCGCCCGTCGAGAACATGCCGGTATGGTTACAGGATTTGACGTGGATAAACCCGATTCGGCACTTCACGGATATCACCAAGCAGATCTATCTGAAGGATGCGAGTCTGGACATTGTCTGGGGAAGTTTGTGGCCGCTACTGATCATAGCGGCCACGACGGGCTCAGTGGCGTACGTGATGTTTAGACGAAACATCGCGTAGCTTTTTCTCTTTGGTCAGTAACGAGACCACGGCAGGCCCTGCGAGGATTGCCAGACCGGCCAGGGCCAGCAGCAGGTTGTTTTGCAGCACACGCGACAGCAACCAAAGCACAATCATCGCCGCACCAAAGTACCAGGTGGTGGTGAGCTCTTCGAGCACATCACCCACCTCACGCCAGCGTGCTTCGTGGTGGCGCTGTAAAAACAGCATCGACAGTACGGTGACGCCATAGAGGACGCATAGCCCTAAGCCGACCCGCACCAGCGTGCCGCTCATCCAGCCCATCACCAGTACGGCCACGACCAGTAAATGCAACATTATCTGCCAGCAACTCAGGCCAGTTGCGACACGAACGCGTTGTTGCCACTTCATGGCTTCTCTCCTGAAGGATTTTTCTCTGCTTAATCAGACTACCGCACTTTACGGAAAATTCCGTAACACCGCATCTTTTTGTGACGCCTACTACACTTTATTTTCATCGGGATAGTCACCCTGGAAGGAACGTATGACCAAAAAAATGCAGCATTTCTCGCTTAAAGTGCTGACGATAAACATTCATAAAGGCTTCACAGCATTTAACCGCCGCTTCATTTTACCGGAGCTACGCGACGCGGTTCGCACCGTCAGCGCGGACATTGTCTGTCTTCAGGAAGTCATGGGCGCGCACGAAGTGCATCCGCTTCACTTTGAAAACTGGCCGGACACCCCGCACTACGAATTCCTGGCCGACACCATGTGGAGTGATTACGCCTACGGGCGCAACGCGGTGTACCCGGAAGGGCATCACGGTAATGCGGTGCTGTCACGTTTTCCCATCGAACATTACGAGAACCGCGACGTCTCTGTGGGTGAAAGTGAAAAACGCGGGCTGCTTTACTGCCGTATCGCCCCGCCGGACCTGGCGTTCCCGGTGCACGTGGGCTGTGTTCATCTGGGCCTGCGCGAAGCCCATCGCCAGGCACAGCTAAAAATGCTGGCCGAATGGACCAATGCCCTGCCCGAAGGTGAACCTGTGGTCGTGGCCGGTGATTTCAACGACTGGCGGCAGCGGGCTAACCATCCGTTGAAGGTTGATGCCGGACTTGAGGAGATTTTCACCCGTGCAAACGGCAGGCCTGCACGCACCTTTCCGGTACGGTTCCCGTTTTTGCGACTCGACAGAATCTACGTGAAAAACGCCCATGCCAGCAGCCCGACCGCACTGGCGTTACTTAACTGGCGACATCTTTCCGACCATGCGCCGCTCAGCGCGGAGATCCACTTATGAAATGTTCATGGCAGGAAGGCAACCGGATCACGCTGCTGGTCAACGGGGATGAATATTACCCCGCGGTGTTTGACGCGATTGACCACGCAAAGCAGAAAGTGATCCTTGAAACGTTTATCTGGTTCGAAGACGACGTCGGTAAGCAGTTGCACAGCGTGCTGCTGCGTGCTGCCCTGCGTGGCGTCAAAATCGAAGTGCTGCTGGATGGCTATGGCTCACCGGACCTCAGCGATGCGTTCGTCAATGAGCTCACCTCAGCAGGCGTCGTGTTCCGTTATTACGATCCTGGTCCTCGCCTTTTCGGCATGCGTACCAATCTTTTCCGCCGGATGCACCGCAAAATTGTGGTGGTGGATGAGACGGTAGCGTTTGTTGGCGGCATTAACTACTCCGCTGAACATATGTCCGATTACGGCCCGGAAGCCAAGCAGGATTACGCGATTCGCATTGAAGGACCGGTGGTGCAGGATATCCTGCTCTTTGAGCTGGAAAACCTGCCCGGTAAAGAGGCTGCCCGCCGCTGGTGGCAGCGCCGCCATCATCGTCCGGAAGAGAACCGTCACCCCGGTGAAGCGCAGGCGCTGTTTGTCTGGCGGGATAACGGTGAGCACCGGGACGACATTGAGCGGCATTACCTGAAGATGCTGGCGAATGCGAAGCGCGAAGTGATCA
Organism: Enterobacter sp. PTB; assembly: GCF_051130085.1. Taxonomy (NCBI): domain Bacteria; kingdom Pseudomonadati; phylum Pseudomonadota; class Gammaproteobacteria; order Enterobacterales; family Enterobacteriaceae; genus Enterobacter; species Enterobacter sp. PTB. The sequence continues at coordinate 26,689 of NZ_JBDKEE010000005.1, read as the reverse complement.
TCGCCAACGCTTACTTTTTCCCGGGCTATCGCCTGCTGCATGCCATGCGCAATGCGGCCCGACGCGGCGTGCGCGTGAAGCTCATTGTTCAGGGCGAGCCGGACATGCAGATTGTCAAAATCGGTGCCCGGCTGCTGTACAACTATCTGGTGAAAGGTGGCGTACAAATTTACGAATATCGCCGCCGGCCGCTGCACGGCAAAGTTGCCCTGATGGACGATCACTGGGCCACCGTGGGCTCCAGCAATCTCGATCCGCTGAGTTTGTCACTGAACCTTGAAGCTAACCTGATCATCCACGATCGCCAGTTCAACCAGACTCTGAGGGATAACCTGCAGGCGTTGATCGTGAACGACTGCGTGCGCGTGGACGAATCCATGGTGCCCAAACGCACCTGGTGGAATCTGGGCATTAGCGTGGTGGTGTTCCACTTCCTGCGTCATTTCCCGGCGATGGTGGGCTGGCTGCCGGCGCACACGCCAAAACTTGCGCTGGTGGATCCGCCTGTCCAGCCCGAAATGGAAACCCAGGACCGCGTTGAAGCGGAAGATGGAGGGAAAACCTGATGTCGAAATCACATCCACGCTGGCGGCTGGCTAAAAAGATCCTCACCTGGCTGTTTTTCATCGCCGTCGCGGTTCTGCTGGTGGTTTACGCCCAGAAAGTTGACTGGGAAGAGGTGTGGAAAGTTATCCGCAACTATAACCGGCTGGTGCTGCTGGGCGCGGTGGGGCTGGTGATTGTAAGCTACCTCATGTACGGCTGCTATGACCTGCTGGGCCGCGCCTACTGCGGCCATAAGCTCGCGAAGCGCCAGGTCATGCTGGTGTCGTTTATCTGCTACGCCTTTAACCTGACATTAAGTACCTGGGTGGGCGGGATCGGCATGCGCTATCGCCTTTACTCGCGCCTCGGCCTGCCGGGCGGGACCATTACGCGCATTTTTTCCCTCAGCATCACCACCAACTGGCTGGGTTACATTCTGCTCGGCGGAGTGATTTTCACCATCGGCGTGGTGCAATTGCCTGCGCACTGGTACATCGATGAAACCACGCTGCGGATTTTAGGCTTTGCATTACTGCTCATCATTGCGCTCTATCTTTGGGCCTGCGCCTTTGCCAAACGCCGACACATGACCATCAAGGGGCAAAAACTGGTGCTGCCTTCGTGGAAATTCGCGGTCCTGCAGATGGCCGTGTCCAGCGCCAACTGGATGGCGATGGGGGCGATTATCTGGATGCTCATTGGTGAAGATGTGAATTACTTCTTTGTGCTGGGCGTGCTGCTGGTCAGCAGCATTGCCGGCGTGATCGTGCATATTCCGGCGGGGATTGGGGTGCTGGAGGCGGTATTTATCGCCTTGCTCGCCGGAGAGCATGTTTCACAGGGTACGATTATTGCCGCCCTGCTGGCCTACCGTATGCTCTATTACTTCCTGCCGCTGGCGCTGGCAACGGTGTGTTATCTGGTGCTGGAGAGTCGGGCGAAGAAACTGCGGGCGAAGAATGAGAAAGCGTTAGCGAAGTGAGGTCTGGCGAGGGAACTTACCCGGCCTGCGCAACGCAGGTCGGGTAAGGGAAATACCCTTAACGACGGTTGCCTAAAATACGCAGCAACATCAGGAACAGGTTGATAAAGTCCAGATACAGCGTCAGGGCGCCCAGAATCGCGTATTTGCGCAGGTTTGAGCTGTCGCGTACGTCAATCTGTTCGCCAATATTTTTCAGCTTCTGAGTGTCGTAGGCCGTCAAACCGACGAAGATCACCACCCCGATATAGGTCACCGCCCACATCAGCGCTTCACTCTTCAGCCACAGGTTCACCAGCGACGCCAGCACAATCCCAATCAGCCCCATAAACAGCATGCTGCCGAAACCGCTCAGGTCACGCTTCGTGGTGTAGCCGTAGAGGCTCATCGCACCAAACATCCCGCCAGCGACCACAAACGTGCTGGCGATGGAGGAATAGGTATACACGATGAAGATGCTGGAGAGCGTTAGCCCCGTCAGTGCCGAGTAGAGCATAAACAGCGTGGTCGCCATTCCGGCGCTCAGCTTCTGCACCAGGCCGGAGAGAACAAAGACCAGCGCCAGTTGCGCGATGATCAGCCCAAAGAAGGTGATTTTGCTTGAGAAGATAAACATCATCAGCTCAGGCGTGTTGGCTGCATACCATGCGATAAAGGCGGTCAGCAGTAAACCGACCGTCATCCAGCCATAAACCTGAGCCATATACGTCTGCAGCCCGGTACGGGTCTGCTGTACTATTGAATCGGAACGCGGAAATCGGTCCATGATTCACTCCTGATTAAGTAGACACACACGTTAAGACTAACACATTCACGCAAACCGACTACCAACGACTGGCGGCTTCTTTGTCGCTGTCACGCGACTCAACCCACCTGTCGCCTTCCGGCGTCGCTTCACGTTTCCAGAATGGCGCTTTGGTTTTGAGGTAATCCATAATGAACTCCCCTGCTGCAAACGCACTACTACGGTGGGCACTGGTCACGCCGACAAAAACGATTTCCTCACCAGGCCACATTTCACCAATACGGTGGATAACCGTCACTCGCCCGAGCGGCCAGCGGCCACGCGCCTGTTCAACGATCTCCGCGAGGGATTTCTCCGTCATGCCCGGATAGTGTTCCAGCGTCAGCGCCTTTACGCTGTCGCCGAGATTATGGTTACGCACTTTGCCGGTGAAGGTGACAACCGCACCGTCTTCGTCACGCTCTGCCAGCCAGTCATATTCTGTACCAACGCTGAAACGGTCATGACCTACCAGAATTCGGGTTTCAGCCATCTTAGCCCCCTGTCACCGGCGGGAAGAAGGCCACTTCATCCCCGGCCGTCAGCGGATGGGTCAGCTCCACCAGCGTCTGGTTAACCGCGGCCAGCAGCTTGCCTTCATCCAGCGCCAGCGCCCAGCGGTCGCTTTGCGCGGCAAGATGCGCACGCAGGTCGGCAACGGTATCAAAGGGGACATCAAGCGTCAGGCTGTCGGTGCCCACCAGCTCGCGGACCTGAGCAAAAAAGAGCACCTTAATCATGGCTGTCCACCTTAAAATCACCGGATTTACCACCGCTTTTCGCCAGCAAACGAACCGGGCCAATCACCATATCTTTCTGTACCGCTTTGCACATGTCATAGATAGTCAACGCGGCGACAGAGGCCGCCGTCAAGGCTTCCATCTCAACCCCGGTTTTCCCGGTTAAGCGGCAGAGCGACTCGATGCGCACGCGGTTATGCTCCGGCTGCGCCTGCAGGTTAACTTCCACCTTGCTCAGCATCAGCGGGTGGCAGAGCGGAATTAAGTCCCAGGTGCGTTTCGCAGCCTGGATCCCGGCGATGCGGGCGGTGGCAAAGACGTCGCCTTTGTGATGGCTGCCGTCAATAATCATCGCCAGGGTCTCTGGCAACATGGTCACGAAGGCTTCAGCACGCGCTTCACGCACGGTTTCGGCTTTGGCGGAGACATCCACCATATGTGCTTCGCCAGCGGCGTTAATGTGGGTCAGTTGCGACATAACTTATTTCTTTAAATGGGGATGGAAATTACACGGACGAGTACGGGCATCCAGCTGCGGCGCAATAATATTTTCCCACGCGGTGCGACACGCTTTTGTCGAGCCGGGCATGGCAAAAATCAACGTGCCGTTCGCCACACCGGCCACCGCACGCGACTGCAGCGTGGAGGTGCCAATCTCTTCAAACGAGAGCATGCGGAACACTTCACCAAAGCCTTCCACTTCCCGGTCAAACAGCGGGACGAGCGCCTCGGGAGCCTGGTCGCCTGTGGTAAAGCCGGTGCCACCGGTGATCAGCACCACCTGCACCTCATCGCTGGCAATCCACTGAGAGACCCTGGCACGAATGGCATAACGGTTCTCTTTCACGATCGCCTTATCAACAATACTGTGCCCGGCATCATGTGCCGCATCGCGCAGCCAGTGGCCGGAGGTGTCATCCTCTTCACCGCGGCGGTCGGAAACGGTAAGAATAGCAATGCGTGTCGGGATAAATTCCGCGCTAACCTGACTCATCTTCTGGTTCCTTCTTAAGCCTGATTACCCGCCAATGTAGGACAGGTTCTGAGTAATGCCGGTGTTGCCCTGATGCAGGAAGTGGGTCTGTTTTTTGTGCGTCAGAGCTTCAGAAATCCGCGCTTCAAGCGCGGCCTGTTGGGCGTCTTCCGCCAGCAGATCGCGAAGGTCGACACCGCCATCCCCGAACAGGCACAGATGCAGCTTACCAACGGAGGAGACGCGAAGACGGTTACAGCTGGCACAGAAGTCTTTCTCATACGGCATGATAAGCCCGATTTCCCCTTCGTAATCCGGGTGACAAAAGACCTGCGCCGGGCCGTCGCTGCGCTGGCGGATCTGGTGGATCCAGCCGCGTTTCAGCAGCTCATCACGCAACACCATCCCGGAGATGTGATGCCGACGGAACAGCTCACTGCCCTCGCCGGTTTCCATCAGCTCGATAAAACGCAACTGGATGGGGCGGGATTTGATCCACGCCAGGAAGGTATCAAGCTGGTGATGGTTGACGTCACGCATTAGCACCGTATTGACTTTGACCTTCTGGAACCCGGCACTGAACGCCGCGTCAATTCCGTCCATCACCTGGCGGAATTTATCCTGGCCGGTAATGGCATGAAACTGGCGGGCATCGAGGCTGTCCACGCTGACGTTGATGGCGGTTAAGCCCGCGTCGCGCCAGGCCGCAACGTCGCGTGCCATGCGGTACCCGTTGGTGGTGACCGCAATCTGACGGATACGATCGTTCTCACGCACCGCAGCAATGATATCGGGGAAATCACGACGCAGAGAGGGTTCCCCTCCGGTCAGGCGGACCTTTTCCGTGCCGAGTTCAGAGAATGCGCGCGTAACGCGGCGCACTTCGTCCACGGAGAGAAAGCCGTTATTGGTGACGCTGCCCGGTTTGTAGCCATCGGGCAGACAGTAGGTGCAACGGAAGTTGCACACATCGGTAATCGACAGACGTAAGTAAAAAAACTTACGCGCGAATGCATCAGTAAGTTGTGAAGCCATGTACACCTTTCCAGAGACGGGAGGCACAGTCATTTCTTTCTGTACCCTGGTGGCATATTCGCCACGGCCAGGACGCCATATCTTTCGACACAGGCGCCAGGGCTCGAGTGTATGTTTTCAAATTTGAAAACGTGGTTATGGCGATAGTAGCGCGGAAATCTTCCCTTCGCCATTATCACTTAACGCTATATAACCATGTACATAACGACATAATCGTGTATTTTCGCTACAGAATACCTAAAAACAGCATATTCACATTGATATACGTCATTTTGCGCCGGGTGAGGCATCGTCTTTTAGGGGTAGTTAGGGTAGTGTTACGCAGATCGAACGTGATAAGGGATGTGTATGCGCAATCGCACTTTTGCGGATCTTGACCGTGTTGTCGCTCTTGGCGGAGGCCATGGTCTGGGGCGAGTGATGTCTTCTCTGTCCTCACTTGGCTCAAGGCTGACAGGGATAGTGACAACCACGGATAATGGCGGCTCCACCGGGCGTATTCGACGCGCGGAAGGGGGTATCGCCTGGGGCGATATGCGTAATTGTCTGAACCAGTTAATTACCGAGCCGAGCGTCGCTTCGGCGCTGTTTGAGTACCGTTTTGGCGGTAACGGCGAACTTTCCGGCCATAACCTTGGAAATTTGATGCTTAAAGCGCTGGATCACCTGTCAGTGCGCCCGCTGGAAGCCATCAATTTGATCCGAAACCTGCTCAAGGTTGACGCGTTCCTGATCCCAATGTCCGAACAACCGGTCGATTTAATGGCGATCGATGCGGAAGGGCACGAGGTTTATGGCGAAGTAAACATCGACCAGCTTACCGTGCCGCCAAAAGAGCTGATGACCTACCCAAGCGTGCCCGCCACGCGTGAAGCCATTGAGGCCATCGGCGAAGCGGATTTGATTTTGATTGGGCCGGGCAGTTTTTACACCAGTCTGATGCCCATTTTACTGGTCAAAGAGCTGGCACAGGCCCTGCGCAGAACGCCAGCCCCCATGGTTTACATCGGCAATTTAGGCCGTGAGCTGAGCCCGGCGGCGGCCAGCCTGTCGCTGGCGGACAAACTGAATCTGATGGAGCAGTACGTCGGGAAGAAAATCATCGATGGCGTGGTGGTCGGCCCGAAAGTTGATGTATCAGGGATTGGCGATCGCGTGGTGGTGCAGGAGCCGCTGGAAGCGAGCGATATCAAATATCGCCACGACCGTCACCTGCTGCGTGAAGCGCTGGAGAAGGCGATTCAGGACCTGGGATAGAGATTATGCCTTCACCCAACTTCTCTCCCACGGGAGAGAGCAACCACTAAAAAAATGACAGCCTGTGGCTGTCATTTTGCTTTTACCTAGGAGGCGGCGATAAACAGATCGCGCAGCTGATGCAGCTGGTCGCGGATTTGCGCGGCCTCTTCGAATTCGAGGTTCTGCGCATGCTGCATCATCTGCCCTTCCAGTTCGTGGATTTTCTGCTGCAGCGCTTTTGGCGTCAGCTCGACGGTATCCGGCTCAACCACTGAACGCGCCTTCCCGCGCCCTTTCGCTTTGGTCTTCGCAATGTTCTGACCCAGCGCCAGAATATCCACCACTTTCTTGTTCAGGCCCTGCGGCGTAATGCCGTGCTCTTCGTTGTAACGCTGCTGTTTCTCACGACGACGCTCCGTTTCGCCAATTGCTTTCGCCATTGACGGGGTAATTTTGTCACCGTAAAGGATCGCTTTACCGTTAACGTTACGCGCGGCACGGCCAATGGTCTGGATCAGGGAGCGTTCAGAGCGCAGGAAGCCCTCTTTGTCGGCATCCAGAATCGCCACCAGCGAGACTTCTGGCATATCCAGGCCTTCTCGCAGCAGGTTGATACCCACCAGCACGTCAAACTCGCCCAGACGCAGGTCGCGGATGATCTCCATACGCTCGACGGTATCGATATCCGAGTGCAGATAACGCACCCGCTCACCGTGCTCCTCAAGATACTCGGTGAGATCTTCCGCCATACGCTTGGTCAACGTCGTTACCAGCACACGCTCGTTGATGGCCGCGCGGATACGGATTTCTGACAGCAGATCGTCAACCTGAGTGGCGACCGGACGCACCTCGATAATCGGATCCAGCAGCCCGGTCGGACGCACGACCTGGTCAACCACCTCATCGCCCGATTTTTCGAGCTCGTAGTTGCCCGGCGTAGCCGAGACGTAGATGGTTTGCGGTGCCAGCGCCTCAAATTCTTCAAACTTCATGGGACGGTTATCCAGCGCAGATGGCAGACGGAAACCATACTCCACCAGCGTCTCTTTACGCGCCCGGTCACCGCGATACATCCCGCCAATTTGCGGGATAGTCACGTGAGATTCGTCGATCACCAACAGACCGTCTGCCGGCAGATAGTCAAACAGCGTCGGCGGTGGCTCGCCCGGACCACGCCCGGAGAGGAAACGTGAGTAGTTTTCGATACCGGAGCAGTAGCCCAGCTCGTTCATCATCTCCAAGTCAAACTGGGTGCGCTGGCTCAGGCGTTGCTCTTCCAGCAGCTTATTATTCGCCAGAAGCACCTTACGGCGGTCTGCCAGCTCAACTTTGATCTCTTCCATCGCCTGCACGATACGCTCACGTGGCGTCACGTAGTGCGTTTTCGGGTAGATGGTATAGCGCTGAACGACCGACTCGACGTGGCCGGTCAGCGGGTCAAACAGCGACAGGCGTTCAACCTCTTCGTCAAACAGCTCAACGCGCAGGGCGATATCGTCCGACTCTGCCGGGAAGATATCAATCACCTCGCCGCGCACGCGGAAGGTACCGCGCTGGAACGCCTGATCGTTACGGGTGTACTGCAGCTCTGTCAGACGGCGTAAAATAGCGCGCTGATCGATGATCATCCCCTGGGTCAGGTGCAGCATCATCTTCAGATAGAGATCCGGATCGCCCAGACCGTAGATAGCCGACACTGACGCCACCACCACCACATCGCGACGCTCAAGGAGCGCCTTCGTCGCCGACAGACGCATCTGCTCAATGTGTTCGTTCACCGAGGCATCTTTCTCAATGAAGGTGTCAGAGCTCGGGACATACGCTTCAGGCTGGTAGTAATCGTAGTAGGAGACAAAATATTCCACGGCGTTATCCGGGAAGAACTCTTTCATCTCGCCGTAAAGCTGAGCGGCCAGGGTTTTGTTTGGGGCCAGCACCATCGTGGGGCGCTGCAGATCGGCGATAACGTTAGCAATGGTAAACGTTTTGCCCGAACCGGTTACCCCCAGCAGCGTCTGGTGCGCCAGCCCATCTTCCAGCCCCTCTTCGAGACGTCGGATCGCCTCAGGCTGATCGCCGGAAGGACGGAATGCAGAATTCAATTTGAACGGTTTACTCATGGGCGACAACCTGATGACGTTATAAGCGGCAGGTGAGTAATTTTACTCGTTGCTGCCAGGAATGCCAGTAAAAAACACTGGATGAAAAACCAGTAGCATGTCAGGATATTTAGAGTACCGGCAGGGTGATTAGCGCGATAGCGGTCAAAATTTGGACCGTGACAACATAAAACACCAGTCAGGACGGGTTATCCCCAGAACTTTTTCTTTTTTAACATTTGTCAAGCCAGGTAATGATAGTTTTATGGCAACAGGTGACACTTTCATTACGGCAATTGCTTTTATCTAACCAATTAAATATTAAGCGATATTTTCTAAAGCCGCGTTTCGCGCCAATTTGGTCGTAACCCGCGTCTTCTCTCGCTTATCGCGTGTTTTCTAACTCTAATGCACATGGTTATCCACAGGAATAGTGGATAACTGCTTCCAGCCCGTGCAGACCGCCGCTCAGCAAATTCCCGACTTTTCCCACGAAACGGCAGCAAAAATTTTTTATAGCTATTTTTTGCTGATAAACAGTTGTGTCATTCATAACCAACCGATGCGATCTTGCTCACATTTCCACCATTTTAACCCTGCACCACAACTCATCACGTCCGGCACCGCAGATGTGCAAAGGGGGTAATCACACACCGCTTATCCAGGACAAATTCCTAAAAAAGTCTCTTTTTTAATCAATTTAGGGTTTCTGGCAGGAGTTTTGCACATCCCACAATGAGCCTCATCCACACAGATTTTTAAGGAGAGAAAGATGTTGAGTCTGCGTGCAGTTAACCAGTTTTACGGAAGCCAACATACGCTATGGAACGTGGATTTAGATTTTCCCAAAGGCATGTGTACAGGCGTTGTTGGCCTGCCGGGGATGGGCAAAACGACCCTGATGAATTGCATCGCCGGGAAAGTGCCTGTCGACAGCGGCACCATCATCTGGCACGAAGCCGGTGCACCGCCGCGAGATTTGCTTAGCCAGACGCCAGAACCCTTCGCTGGCCCGGGAATAGGCTATGTCCCGCAGGACAGGCGGATTTTCTCCCAGCTAACCATTGATGAAAATCTGCATATCGCCATGCGGGCGACAGGGAAACCTGACCCTGAAGCGAAAAGTGACGTTTACGACCTCTTTCCGGAACTCTATGCGCTGCGACAAACCCGGGCCAACACGCTTTCGCCAGACGACCAGTATCAGCTGGCGCTGGCCAATGCGCTGGTCATCCGTCCGCGGATGCTGATTCTGGATGAACCGATGCATGGCGCGGGCCACAGCTTCGCCCAGAAGCTGAGCCAGCTGCTGGTGCGGTTAAACCGGGAACTGGGAATGACGGTGTTGTTAGCTGAGCAGCAGCTGTCGTTTATCCGCCGGGTCGCGGAGCGCTTTTGTATGCTGTATCGCGGGCGTAACGTGGCCCAGGGCCACGTTAACGAGCTGGATGACGAGCTTATCGCCCACTGGATGTCGCTGGAGGCAAGACGCTGAGATCGAGGTAATGCCCGGTTTCAGCGCACCCGGCCGTGTCAGCCAGCCACGGGATCTCCCCAAGAAACGGCGCAGGAAGCACCCGCTTCAGCGTTGCCAGATACTCCTGATGTCGCCTGCCCGGCGCAACCACGTCGTTGGCTATCCAGCCGGCCAGGCGCAGCCCGGCCTGCTGAACGGCCTGGGCAGTCAGCATCGCATGGTTGATACAGCCGAGTTTGACCCCTACCACCAGAATTACCGGCAGCTGCTCGATTTGCACCCAGTCAGCAAAGGTCTGGTCCGCCGAAAGTGGCGTAAACCAGCCACCGGCGCCCTCCACCAGCACCCAGTCAGCCTGGCGTTCAAGGGCGCGTAACCCGGCAGAAAGCACGGCAAAATCAATCGGGCGACCTTCATCGGCGCTGATAATATGCGGCGAGGTGGGCTCGGCAAAGGTGTACGGATTCACCGCTGAATAGGCAAGTTCAAGCGTGCTGTTGCGCTGGAGCGCCAGCGCGTCGGTATTGCGTAACCCGTGCGCGGTCATCTCGCTGCCGGAGGCGACAGGCTTATATCCGGCGGTGGTTTTGCCCTGCATGCGCGCCGCCTGCAGCAGCGCTGAGCTGGCAACCGTCTTGCCCACTTCGGTATCTGTTCCGGTGACAAAATAACGTTCAGTCACGTTCAATAATCCCATGAAAAAGTTGATATGAGAGCGGGAACTGCCCCCGCTGCTGCGGCCACGCCAGCTCCAGACGCTGTAACTGGCCGCGGGTAAGAGGTTTCTTTTCACGCCCCGCATGCAGATGGGTCGCGCCAATGCCCTTCAGGGAGCGCATGGCGCTGAAGGCATCGTCGAAATTCAGCGTAATGGTCTGCTCAGCACAGCGATAGCGCCATCCCGCCAGCACGTGGATGACCTGCTCGTGCGGCAAAAAACGGTTAGCGTGAGGTTGTTCATCCACCGCTTTCCACGCCTGATTGAGCTCCGGTAAAGAGCTTTCCAGCAGCGTGGTGAAGGCCACGCATCCACCCGGGCGCGCCACGCGATAAAGCTCGTTTAATGCCTGCGGGAGACTACTGCACCACTGTACCGCCAGATGGCTCCAGACCAGATCAAACCGCGCATCCGGCAGCGGAATGGACTCAATATCGGCAACCAGATAGTGGTGCGCGGCCTGCTGCTGACGGGCCTCCTCGAGCATATCGGGCGACAGGTCGATGGCCGTCACCTCGCTGCCGGCCGCACGCCAGTGTCGGCTATTGGCACCCGGCCCACACCCGGCGTCCAGCACCTGAGGGAACCGGGTCTCGTTGAGTAAAGCAAGCAGCCCCTGCGCGCTCTGACGCTGGAGTTCATCGTGCTGCGAATAGCTGCGCGCGGCCCGGCCAAATGCCGCCGCGATCGCCTGTTTATTCACGGGTGTCATGCAGCGCCTCCAGAAGTGCCTCGATATCCTCTGCTTCGTGCGCCGCCGTGAGCGTCAGACGCAGTCGGGCAGTGCCGGGCGGTACGGTTGGTGGACGAATAGCCGTCACCCATATCCCCCGCTCGCGAAGCGTCTGCGCCAGCGTGAGAGCCAGACCGTTTTCCCCCACCATCACCGGCTGGATTGCGCTCTGCGAATCGGTGCTCTGGAACGGGAGATGGCGTACCCCCTGGCGAAAACGACGGATATGTTCCGCCAGACGCGCCCGTCGTTCCGCACCTTCAGCGCTGCGGATCACCGCCAGTGATGCAGACAGCGCCACGGCCTGTGCGGGCGGCATACTGGTGCTGTAAATGAGATGACGGGCGAACTGCAGCAGATAGTCGGCGACAGACTCGCTGCACAACACGGCCGCCCCGCTCACGCCAAAACCTTTCCCGAAAGTCACCACCAGCAGTTCCGGCTTCACGTTTTGCTGATAGACGCTACCGCGCCCTTCCTCACCCATCACGCCAATACCATGCGCATCATCAACCAGCAGCCAGGCGTTTTGTCGCTGCGCCGTCTCATGCAGCGGACGCAGCGGTGCGCTGTCGCCGTCCATGCTGAACACCCCTTCTGTGACCACCAGCTGCTGTCCGGTGCAGGGCTTATCGAGCAGGCCAGCAAGCTGAGCCGCATCGTTATGGGCAAAGCGGCGGAGCTGCGCAGGGCTTAAACTTGCCGCTTCCAGCAGCGAGGCGTGACTTAAGCGGTCGGCAACAATGCGGTCGTCCTTGCCCATTAGCGCGGTGATGACCGCCTGGTTGGCGGCAAAACCTGAAATGAACAGCAACGCACGCGGATACCCCAGCCAGTCGGCAAGGGCCTCCTCCAGCGCCTGATGCGCCGTGGTGTAGCCGCTGACATGCCCCGAACCGCCGCTGCCGACGCCAAACCGCTCCGCCCCCTGCTGCCAGGCGCGGACGATTGCCGGGTGCTGGCTCAGCCCGAGATAATCATTGCTGGAGAAATTGCAAAACTGCCGACCCTCGCGGGTGAGAAAACGGCCTGCGCCGTTTTCTACCACGTTGCGAACGCGAAAGGCATCTGCCGCCCGCCGTTCTTCGAGCGCAGAATGGATACGTGCCTGCCAGGTCATACGGTTGCCGCGTTGTAGAACTGGTCAGTATCGGCGTTGAAAATCTGCTGCTCCAGCTGCTGCTGTTGCTCGTTATCCCCCGTCAGGACGTCTGTCTGATGCGGGTTCAGCCCCAGCTTGCGGAACAACTGGACGTCTTTGTCCTCTTCCGGGTTCGGGGTGGTCAGCAGTTTGCAGCCGTAGAAGATGGAATTGGCCCCGGCCATAAAGCACATCGCCTGCGTCTGTTCGCTCATCTGTTCACGACCCGCCGAGAGGCGCACGTAGGAGGTCGGCATCATGATACGCGCCACCGCAATGGTGCGGATAAAATCAAATGCATCCACGTCTTCGTTATCCGCCAGTGGCGTACCTTTAACTTTCACCAGCATGTTGATCGGCACGCTTTCCGGCGGCGTGGGCAGGTTCGCCAGCTGCAGCAGAAGACCCGCACGGTCTTTCACCGTTTCGCCCAGTCCCACAATCCCGCCTGAACAGACTTTGATGCCGGCGTCACGCACTTTATCCAGCGTATCGAGACGCTCCTGATAGGTCCGCGTGGTGATGATATTGCCGTAAAATTCAGGGGAGGTGTCGAGGTTGTGGTTGTAGTAATCCAGCCCTGCCGCGGAAAGGCGTTGCGCCTGCTCTTCGTTCAGCGTGCCAAGGGTCATGCAGGCTTCCAGCCCCATCTCTTTCACCCCTTTCACCATCTGCTCCAGATACGGCATGTCGCGATCGTGCGGGTTTTTCCATGCCGCGCCCATACAGAATCGGGTTGAGCCTGCATTTTTCGCCTTACGGGCAGAGTCGAGCACCTGCTCCACTTCCATCAGACGTTCAGATTCAAGCCCGGTTTTATAGCGCGCACTCTGCGGGCAGTATTTGCAATCTTCTGGGCATGCGCCGGTCTTGATCGACAGCAGCGTACTGACCTGCACATGGCGTGGATCGAAGTGCTGACGATGCACCTGTTGGGCTTCAAACATCAGCTCAAGGAAAGGTTTATTGAATAATTCAGTAACTTGCGACATCGTCCAGCGTGCGTGGTGAGCCATGGGGCTTCTCCAAAGGGTTTTGTTAATTTTCAGATCGGTTTATACTCGTAAACCTAAAACTTTTCAAAATGGTTTACAAGTCGATTATGACCCAGGACGATCTCGCCTTCGACAAGCAGCATATCTGGCACCCATACACTTCCACTACCCGCCCCCTCCCCGTTTACCCGGTCGCCTCGGCTCACGGGTGCGAACTGACCCTGAGCAGCGGTGAGTCGCTTGTGGACGGCATGTCATCCTGGTGGGCGGCTATTCACGGGTATAACCACCCGCGTCTGAATGCGGCGATGAAAGCGCAGATTGACCAGATGTCGCACGTGATGTTTGGCGGTATCACCCATCAGCCTGCGGTTGACCTGTGCCGGCGTCTGGTCGCGATGACCCCGGCCCCGCTGGAGTGCGTTTTCCTTGCAGATTCCGGCTCTGTTGCCGTGGAAGTGGCGATGAAAATGGCGCTGCAGTACTGGCACGCCAGAGGTGAGACCCGCCAGCGGTTCCTCACCTTCCGCAACGGCTATCACGGCGACACGTTCGGCGCGATGTCGGTGTGCGATCCGGATAACTCCATGCACAGCCTGTGGAAGGGCTATCTGCCAGAGAACCTCTTTGCCCCGGCACCGCAAAGCCGTTTTGACGGGGAGTGGGATGAAATGGACATGGTCGGTTTTGCGCGGCTGATGGCTGCCCACCGCCATGAGATTGCCGCCGTTATTCTTGAGCCGGTTGTGCAGGGTGCAGGCGGGATGCGGATGTACCACCCGGCGTGGCTGACGCGCATTCGTAAGATGTGCGATCGCGAGGGCATTCTGCTGATTGCCGATGAGATCGCCACCGGCTTTGGCCGCACCGGCAAGCTGTTCGCCTGCGAGCATGCGGGGATCGCACCGGATATTCTGTGTCTGGGTAAAGCGCTGACCGGCGGCACCATGACGTTGTCCGCCACGCTGACAACGCGCCACGTTGCCGACACCATCAGCGATGGCGACGCGGGCTGCTTTATGCACGGCCCAACGTTTATGGGCAACCCGCTGGCCTGCGCGGTGGCGAGCGAAAGCCTGGCCATTCTCGAGAGCGGCGAGTGGCAAACGCAGGTCGCGACGATTGAAGCGCAGCTTCGCCAGGAGCTGAGCGCAGCGTCAGCGGCTGAATTCGTGGCGGATGTGCGCGTGCTGGGTGCCATCGGCGTGATTGAGACCACCCATCCGGTTAACATGGCGGCGCTGCAGCGTTTCTTCGTGGAACGGGGAGTGTGGGTGCGTCCTTTCGGCAAGCTTATCTATCTGATGCCGCCTTATGTTATCTCGCCGGCTCAGCTACGTCAGTTAACGGCTGCGGTAGTTGACGCTGTTAACATTCCCGCACATTTTGCGATTTAACCCTGAGCGTTAACGTCGGTACTCTGTTTATGCATTACACTTTTTGCATAATCGGGTACCGAGGTAAATCGTATGAAAATCATCAGTAAAGATCTGCGCGACGGGGAAAAACTGCCTGAACGCCACGTTTTTAACGGCATGGGTTATCAGGGGGATAATATCTCTCCGCATCTGGCGTGGGACGATGTTCCGGCGGGAACCAAAAGCTTTGTTGTCACCTGCTATGACCCGGATGCCCCTACAGGCTCAGGGTGGTGGCACTGGATAGTGGCGAACCTGCCTGCGGATACGCGCGTTCTGCCGCAAGGTTCCGGCTCTGACCTGGTGGCGCTGCCTGAAGGCGCTATCCAGACCCGAACCGATTTTGGCAAAGCGGGTTACGGTGGCGCCGCGCCGCCAAAAGGGGAAACGCACCGCTATATCTTCACGGTTCACGCGCTGGATGTGGACACGATTGAGGTGGATGAGGGCGCGAGTGGCGCAATGGTCGGCTTTAACGTCCATTTTCATTCGCTGGGTAGCGCATCGATCACGGCAATGTATTCGTAAAAAAACCGGTGGCCTGTACGTGTCCGGGCCACCGGGCAAATCTTAGAGCACCGAAGGCAGCAAGCCCACCAGGCTTCCCTTCTCAAGCAGCGCGATCGCTTTATCAATATCCGGCGCAAAGAAACGGTCATCATCGTAATGCGCGACCTGTTCACGCAGCAGATGACGCGCCTGTTCCAGCAGCGGGCTGGATGTCAGACCCTCACGCAGATCAACGCCCTGACATGCGGCCAGCCATTCCACCGCCAGCACGCCGCGGGTGTTGGCGGCCATCTCCCACAGACGACGTCCTGCGGCCGGGGCCATCGAGACATGATCCTCCTGGTTCGCTGATGTTGGCAGACTGTCCACGCTGTGCGGATGCGACAGGGCCTTGTTCTCGCTCGCCAGCGCCGCGGCCGTCACCTGGGCAATCATAAATCCGGAGTTAACCCCGCCGTTGCGGACCAGGAACGGCGGCAGCTGGGACATATGTTTATCCATCATCAGCGCGATGCGACGTTCGGATAAGGCCCCCACTTCCGCAATCGCCAGCGCGATATTATCCGCCACCATCGCCACAGGCTCGGCGTGGAAATTCCCCCCGGAGACCACTTCGTTTTCCTGAGCGAACACCAGCGGGTTATCAGACACCGCATTCGCCTCCACCAGCAGCACTTCTGCCGCGTGGCGCAGCTGCGTCAGACAGGCTCCCATCACCTGGGGCTGACAGCGAAGCGAATAGGGATCCTGTACCTTGTCACAGTTATGGTGAGAGTCTGCAATATCGCTGGTCTCGGTCAGCAGGTGACGGTACATCGCCGCGGCGTCAATCTGCCCGCGCTGGCCGCGCACCTCGTGGATACGGGCGTCAAACGGACGACGTGAGCCAAGCACCGCCTCGGTGGTCAGCGCACCGCACACGACCGCGGAGGCGAAAAGATCTTCGGCTTCAAACAGACCACGTAACGCAAACGCCGTCGAGGCCTGGGTCCCGTTAAGCAGCGCCAGTCCCTCTTTCGCCGCCAGCGTTATCGGGGTCAATCCGGCTTTTTTCAGCGCCTCTTTCGCGGGGAGCCACTCGCCCTTCCAGCGAGCCTGACCTTCACCGAGCAGCAGCAGCGACATATGAGCCAGCGGCGCAAGATCGCCGGATGCACCGACGGAACCTTTTGCCGGGATCCACGGATAGACTTCCGCATTCACCAGCGCCATCAGCGCCTCGATCACGCTGAGGCGAATTCCGGAGAACCCACGCGCCAGACTGTTGATTTTGAGCACCATCATCAGGCGGACAATGTCATCATCCAGCGGTTGTCCGACACCCGCCGCATGCGAAAGCACCAGCGAGCGCTGTAAATTTTCCAGATCGTGCGTGGCGATACGCGTCTGCGCCAGCAGACCAAATCCGGTGTTGATGCCGTAGGCGGTACGTCCTTCGGCAATAATGGCTTCAACGCAGGCAACGCTGTCGTTAATCGCGGCGTGGGCGCTTTCATCAAGTGAGAGCGTGACCGGTTGACGCCAGACGTTACGCAGCTGTTTGAGCGTCAGTGAGCCGGGAATGAGGGTTAAGGCGTTCATTAATGCTTTCCTTGTGTGGCAGGGATCATCGGCAGGTTCAGGCCCTGCTCTTTGGCACATTCAATCGCAATCTCGTAACCGGCATCCGCGTGGCGCATTACGCCGGTTGCCGGGTCGTTATGCAGCACGCGAGCGATACGCGCTGCCGCTTCATCCGTACCATCACACACGATGACCATTCCCGAGTGCTGGGAAAAGCCCATTCCTACGCCACCACCGTGATGCAGCGACACCCAGGTCGCCCCGCTGGCGGTATTCAGTAAGGCATTCAGCAGTGGCCAGTCGGAGACGGCATCGGAGCCGTCGCGCATGGCTTCGGTTTCACGGTTCGGGCTGGCAACAGAGCCCGAGTCGAGATGGTCGCGTCCGATAACAATCGGCGCGGAGACTTCACCGCTGCGCACCATTTCGTTAAAGGCCAGACCCAGTTTTTGTCGCCACTCCAGCCCGACCCAGCAGATCCGCGCCGGCAAGCCCTGAAAGTTAATGCGCTCGCGAGCCATATCCAGCCAGTGGTGCAGATGTTCGTCGTCGGCGACGATCTCCTTCACTTTGGCGTCGGTTTTGTAGATATCTTCCGGGTCGCCGGACAGGGCCACCCAGCGGAACGGGCCAATACCGCGACAGAACAGCGGACGAATATAGGCAGGCACAAACCCCGGGAAGTCGAAGGCGTTACTCACGCCCATCTCTTTCGCCATCTGGCGAATATTGTTGCCGTAATCAAATGTCGGAATGCCCATCTGGCTAAAGGCCAGCATGGCGTTCACGTGCTCCGCCATGGAACGTTTAGCGGCGAGCACCGTGCCTTCCGGGTCACTTTCGGCGTTTTGCTGATACGCTTCCCACGTCCAGCCCGATGGCAGGTAGCCGTGAAGGGGGTCGTGCGCGCTGGTCTGGTCGGTGACGAGATCCGGGCGTACGCCACGGGCCACCAGTGCAGGGAGAATGTCAGCCGCGTTGCCGCAGAGCGCAATCGACATCGCTTTGCCTTCTGACGTGTATTTTTTGATGCGTGCCAGCGCGTCATCCAGGTTATCAGCCTGTTCATCGACGTAACGGGTACGCAGACGGAAATCAATGCGGCTCTGCTGACATTCGATGTTCAGGGAGCAGGCACCGGCAAGTGTCGCGGCCAGCGGCTGTGCGCCCCCCATTCCCCCCAGACCGGCGGTCAGTACCCAGCGACCTTTCAGCGAACCGTTATAGTGCTGACGACCGGCTTCCACGAAGGTTTCGTAGGTGCCCTGCACAATCCCCTGACTGCCGATGTAGATCCAGCTTCCCGCCGTCATCTGGCCATACATCGCCAGCCCTTTGGCGTCCAGCTCGTTAAAGTGTTCCCAGGTCGCCCAGTGCGGGACAAGGTTAGAGTTGGCGATCAGCACGCGCGGTGCATTCTTGTGGGTTTTGAACACGCCGACCGGTTTGCCGGATTGCACCAGCAGGGTTTCGTCATGTTCCAGATGAGTCAGGGATTCAACAATCGCGTCATAGCACTCCCAGTTGCGCGCGGCGCGGCCTATGCCGCCATACACCACCAGCTCGTGGGGGTTCTCCGCGACCTCAGGATCGAGGTTATTCATCAACATGCGCAGCGGGGCTTCGGTGAGCCAGCTTTTGGCGGTAAGTGTGGTGCCGCGCGCGGCGCGGACATCCTGCTGGCGGTATTTACCTGACGACATTGTGTGCTCCTCATACGGGACAGATGATGTATTCAGATATACTTGTATAGACAAGCACACACAAGGTCAGATTTAACAAAAAAGATACAATTTTGTTATATTGCGTTAGCTATCACGCTTTTAAAACGTATGACCCTTACGACATGAAATGGCCCTGCAACCGGTATCGATTTCCCGGGAACAGCAGTCTGGCATGCGACACAATATGCGACGAAGACCAGGTACGGCGACGAATGAGCAGGCAAGGATCGTGCTCTTTGATCCGCAACAGTTCGCACTCCTGCGGCGTAGCGCGAACGGCTTCCACGATGTGCTCCCCTTCCGTCAGCGGCGCGATGAGCGAAAGATAGGCATGCGGCGTGGTCTGGGTGTAATCCTGATCCAGGTACTCGGGCACCCGATCGGCATTCACGCAGCGATCTTCAATCTGCACCGGGATGTCGTTTTCATAATGCACCATCACGGAATGAAAGATGCGGCTTCCCTCTTTGACATTCAGCTCCACGGCCTGCTCGGCGCTGGCCTGTGTCTCTTCGAGCACCAACACTTCACAGTGGTGCTGATGGTTACGCGAGGCTATCTCATCGGCAATACTTCTGATCTCAAACAGTGCCGATTGCCCTTTCGGCTCCGCGACGAAGGTCCCGACCCCCTGCAGACGCACCAGAAGGCCCTCATCGGTCAGCTCGCGCAGCGCCCGGTTGATGGTCATTCGGCTAAAACCAAACTGTGCGACCAGTTCGGCCTCGGACGGAATGCGATCGTGCGGCCGCCAGACGCCGGTTGCGATTTTTTCGCTGATGGCCTGCTTCACCTTTTCATAGAAAGGCGCGGGAGGGCTGGACTGCGGCAGCGGTGAGCGTGAAAACATCCTGACTCCTTAAACGTTGTTATGCCCACCAGTGAGCAATTTGCCAGGCCAGACGGGCGGCAAGCTTTGCCCCCTGTCCGTCCCGATCGTACTGCGGGTTAAATTCTACCAGATCGGCAGCCTGCAGTTTTCCACTGCGGCAGATGTGTTCAATCACCGGCAGAAGATCCAGCGCGGGTACCCCTAACGCCGCGGGCGCTGAGACGGCTGGCATTTCGCCAGCAGGCAAAACATCGAGGTCAATGGTGAGGTAAACGCGGTCGGCCTGGGCGAGGACCTTGTCCAGAGCCGATAACGCATCTCGCCTGAAATGAAGGTCTTCCACCAGTGTGACGTTTAGTCGCTCAGCTTCATCCCACAGCGCCTGCGTGTTCGCCGCCCGGCTGACGCCCAGGCAGGCATACTGAAAATCGCGCGCCTGTTCCGCACAGTAGTGTGCCAGCTGACGAAACGGCGTGCCGGAGGTCGCGTGGTCCGCCTTGCGCAGGTCAAGGTGTGCATCCAGATTTATCACCACCACGCGCGCGTTCGGGAAAGCATCCAGAACCCCGCGGCCATGCGCCCAGGCGGTCTCGTGTCCCCCGCCAAAAACCAGCGTACGCATGCCGGACTGCTGGCAGGCCTGCACGGCATCGCTTAACGCCCGCTGAGCCGCTTCCAGATTATCGCCCTCGACATACACCGACCCCATATCTACCAGCCGGTCATGTCCATGATGACTTGCCATGTTCGCCAGCGCTTTGCGAAGCACCTCCGGGGCCTGTACGGCGCCGGGCCTGCCCTGATTGCGTTTTACCCCTTCATCACATTCAAATCCTATCAAAGCGATGCCGGACGACTGAGGGGTAAATACCGGCATCTGTCGCAGGGTCTGAAAAATACGTTTTGCATTGCTGGCCTCGGCGCTGTCGTCACGCCCCTGCCAGACGGTCTCGGCAACCGGCCGCCAGAGTCTCATACGCTCTCCCCACGGAAAATACGTTGATACAACGGATTGCGTCCCGGCTCGTAGACCATTTCGACCGGGTGATGTGCATCCCAGACGACAAAGTCAGCCACGAATCCAGCCTGCAGCTGCCCGTGCGTGGCCCCGCGTCCCAGCGCCTGGGCAGCATGTCGCGTCACGCCAGCCCAGGCCTCTTCAGGCGTCAGGCCAAACTGCACGCAGGCCATATTCATCGCGAGATGAATACTCGCGAACGGGCTGGTGCCGGGGTTATAGTCGGTGGCGACAGCCATGGGAACGCCCTCTTTTCTGAGCTGTTCAACCGGCGGACGCTGACGTTCCTGAAGAAAATAGAACGCCCCCGGCAGTAATACCGCAACCGTGCCGTTGTGCGCCATCGCCTGAACACCGGCGTCGTCGAGATATTCAATATGATCGGCGGAAAGCCCCTTAAAGCGGCTGACCAGCGCCGCGCCGCCAAGATTTGAAAGCTGTTCCACGTGTCCTTTGACCGGAATCCCCAGGGCAGTGGCAGCGCGGAAAAGCCGCTCGGTTTGCGCTGGCGTGAAGCCGACGTTTTCGCAAAACACATCCACGGCTTCGAATAAGCCTTTTTGCCACAGCGTGGGCATCATCTGCTCGCACACCCTGGTGAGATACGCGTCCGCGTCGTGGCGGTATTCCGCCGGAACCGCATGCGCAGCCAGAAGCGTTGGGCTGATCTCTACCGGATTGTTCTGGCCCAGCTGGCGGGCGACCTGCAGCATCTTCTCTTCCGCTTCGGCGTTGAGACCATATCCCGACTTGATTTCAACCGTGGTCACCCCTTCATCGATCAGCCGCTGCAGACGCTGTTGCGCCAGCCTGAGCAGGGTCTCGGGCGAACTGCTCCGCGTCGCCGTCACGGTCGCGTTAATCCCGCCCCCCTGCGCGCTGATGGTTTGATAAGAGACGCCGTTCAAACGCTGCTCCCACTCTGCCGCACGATCGCCACCGAACACCAGGTGGGTATGGCAGTCAATCAGCCCGGGCGTGACCAGACGACCGTGCAGATCGACACAGTGACGGTGGCCGGAAGGGATGTCGGATTCGGGAATAACGGCCAGAATCGTCTGGCCGCGCACCACCAGGGCGTGCTGCGCTTTCAGGCCATAAGGCGTGCTGTCGTCCGGGATCATTGTCGCCAGTCGCGCATTGCGCCATATTACATCGTCGGGATGAAGCTGCTGCATGGGCATTCCACTTGTCATGGGTTGTATAGACATTTATTTTCATCTGCCCCCTGCTGTCAACCGCTCTGGCGGAAAATGTTATTTATTTGTGATGACTTTCCCGCCTCCCGCGGGTAAAAAATGCATCTTTTACCCTTTTTATCTTCCCGTTTCGCTCAACTTAGTATAAAAAAGCAGGCTATTTCGTCTATCCCGTTAAGACTTGCATACCCAGGAGCTTTACCTTGAACATTTCCAGGATTTCCCGTCTGGCGTTAGCGCTCGCCTTTGGCGTGACATTATCCGCATGCAGTTCTACCCCACCGGACCAGCAGCCTTCTGAGCAGGTTGCACCGGGTACCGCCTCTCGCCCGATTTTGTCCGCTGATGAAGCGAAGAACTTTGACCGTGCACACTACTTCTCGGCGATGGACCCTAACGCTGCGCCGTGGACACCGTCTTCTATTAACCTGCCGAAACAACCTGACTTCGTTGTCGGTCCGGCAGGCACGCAGGGCGTGACGCACACGACGATTCAGGCTGCGGTTGACGCGGCTATCACCAAACACAGCGCCTCTCGCCAGTACATCGCGATCCTGCCTGGGGAATATGAAGGCACCGTTTACGTTCCGGCAGCACCGGGCAGCATCACCCTCTACGGGACAGGCGAGAAAGCGGTCGACGTGAAAATTGGTCTGGCGATTGATTCTGAAATCGACAGCAACACCTGGCGTCGCCTGGTCAACCCGGCGGGTAAATACATGCCAGGCAAACCGGCGTGGTACATGTTTGACAACTGCCAGAGCAAGCGTGCAGCTACCATCGGCGTGATGTGTTCTGCGGTCGTCTGGTCTCAGAATAATGGCCTGCAGCTGCAGAACCTGACCATTCAGAATACCCTGGGCGATAGCGTTGATGCCGGTAACCACCAGGCCGTTGCACTGCGTAGCGATGGCGATAAAGTGCAGATCAACAACGTGAATATTCTCGGCCGTCAGAACACCTTCTTCGTGACGAACAGCGGTGTTCAGAACACGCTGCAGAATAACCGTCTGACCCGTACGCTGGTCACTAACAGCTACGTTGAAGGTGACGTGGATCTGGTCTCCGGTCGCGGCGCGGTGGTGTTTGAGAACACCGATTTCCGCGTGGTGAATTCACGCACTCAGCAGGAAGGTTATGTGTTTGCCCCTGCCACGCAATCTAACCTGTTCTACGGCTTCCTGGCGGTTAACAGCCGCTTTAACGCGTCCGGTGACGGCGTCGCGCAGCTGGGCCGCTCGCTGGATGTGGACTCTGCCACCAACGGTCAGGTTGTTATTCGTGACAGCGTGATCAACGAAGGTTTCAACATGGCTAAGCCATGGGCCGATGCCGCTATCTCCAAACGTCCTTTCTCCGGCAATACCGGTAGCGTGGATGATAAAGGTAACGTGCAGCGCAACCTGAATGACGCTAACTTCAACCGCATGTGGGAATACAACAACCGCGGTCTGGGTAGCAAAGTGGTTGCTGAGCCTAAGCAATAAAAGAATGCGTTGATGTCTTTTGCTATACTCGCCCGGTGCCCACCGGGCATAAAAAAACCTCGCATTTGCGAGGTTTTTTGTTTTAAGCCTTTTAGTGTGCGTTTACCACCACCCACATTGGCCCCTGGCCGACGGCGTAACGCCCTTTCTCTTCCAGCAGCCCCTGCGCACCTTTGATTTCGTATAGCGCGATGTGGTGGGATTTTTGCCCCGCCGCAATCAGGTATTTACCGCTGTGATCGATATTAAACCCGCGTGGCTGGGTTTCGGTAGGCTGGAAACCTTCAATCGCCAGCACACTACCGTCTTCGGAAACGCTGAATACCGTAATCAGGCTGGAGGTACGGTCGCAGGCATACAGATGACGCCCATCCGGTGTGATGTGAATATCAGCCGCCCAGCGGGTGTCAGAGAAGTCAGACGGCATCATATCCAGCGTCTGCACGCACTCAATCTTGCCGTTAGGATCTTTCAGTTCCCATACGTCCACAGAACTGTTTAGCTCGTTCACCACATAGGCGTACTGCTGGTTCGGGTGGAACACCAGATGGCGCGGGCCCGCGCCCTCAACGGTGGTCACTTCTGCAGGATTCTGCGCCACCAGGTGACCGTCATCGCTCAGGGTAAACAGGCAGATACGATCCTGTTTCAGCGCAGGGACCCACAGCGTACGGTTATCCGGAGAAATATTCGCCGAGTGGCAACCTTCCAGCCCTTCAACCACCTCCACGGTTTCAACCGGTAGGCCCGCTTCCAGACGCGTTACGCTGACACAGCCCGCATTGTAAGAGCCGCTGAAGATGAAGTTGCCTTTGCGATCGGTGGAGATATGCGTTGGGCTGCCCGGTAAAGGTGCTTCCGCAGTGTAAGTCAGCGCGCCGTCGTCCGGCGAGATGCGGTAGGCCAGCACGCGAAACTCCGGGCGCACACCCACGTACAAGAAACGTTTATCCGGGCTGATAACCATCGGCTGCACCTGACCTGGCACATCAACAACCTGAACCAGCGTGAGGGTACCCTCGGTATTTAAACGCCAGACGTGGATCTGCTGGCTTTCAGGACTGGCGGTATAAACGGTTTGTTTCATAAATACACCTCAAA
Source organism: Enterobacter sp. PTB (assembly GCF_051130085.1). Taxonomy (NCBI): domain Bacteria; kingdom Pseudomonadati; phylum Pseudomonadota; class Gammaproteobacteria; order Enterobacterales; family Enterobacteriaceae; genus Enterobacter; species Enterobacter sp. PTB. The sequence goes on along the minus strand of NZ_JBDKEE010000005.1, from coordinate 2,375 downwards.
CATTATAATTTCATTATTTATCAAAAACTTAACTATATTTACAGTTCATAAAATAGACGACAAATAACAATAAAATGCGACATCACGCTACAATCAAATCAACAATTTAGCACATCATTTCGAACGATGAAGCACCTTCTACAATGCATGAAGTAAACTTTTTGGGGTTAATATTCTCCTCGTCACCATCTTTCCTATTGACACCGGGTTGATCCCATTAACACTCTTCTAGAGTTCAGTCGCGATCCTGAACATGGTGGTGCCGTCTAAACCTTTATCCTCTAAGATTTTGGTTTTCTCATGGTCGGCACCACCAACTACTACCAGTAGGGTATTCTCTATCCACGGCGGCGCACCCGGAAGCATCATTTTGTGCCGCCGTTTTTTTCTCCGGCTTATCCGATCACTCCCTATACTAAATTTGCTATATTTCTCCCAGGCTTCAAGGCGGAACTATACGGACTCCTGTTTCCATCGTTATCGTCATTCTGGTTAGCGCCGCCACCAATTCTTTCTTGCCACGAAAAACTCCCGTTGTGAGTATCGTTTTTTCCGGTTCCTTTACCAGTTTGCCGGACACGGCTTAACAATTTTGCTGTCATAGGCTATTGGGCTAACTTCGTTTGCGCTGCTCCATGGTTGTTAAACCCTCATATCACTATTGTTAGAGGAAAACATCTGCCAAGGCTGAACTTTGACCACCACCATTTAATTAATACTTTTATGAAACAAATGTGAAAGGATGTGAAAAATGAAATCTAATGATTCACCTGTCGACTTTGTTAAAACCGTCAATGGCATTTCACCCGACAGTGATGGAAGAATTGAAGATGGACCATTAGTTTATGTTTCAAATTCGACAGCTAGTGTTACTGAGCGGTTCCCGTCGGGAACCACTTGGATATTTGAGAATCTAAGTATGAAAGGAGCACTTGACTTATTCCCAAATAGAACAACCCCTACCCCCGAGGGCATAATACCCAAAGGAACAAGGGTAAACATCATAAATAATTCCTCCTTCCCCGTGGACATTTACACCAATCCTGCTCTGCGATCCGAGAATTCTATTGCTATAATAACAACGTTAGATAAATATTCCAGCATTTCACTTGTATATGAAGGGAAGTACTGGTATGAGACTTTGGCACCATCTGGTTCAATAGGACCTCCAGGACCTGCAGGCCCTCAGGGGGACTGGTCTTCCGCGAAAGCACGTGTATATACAGGTGTTCCTGGTACTGAAATCATAACCAGTAATGATTATATCGTAGAACTACGTCTAACCCTCCCCCCAAATGGTCTTACATTGAATTTATCTGACGGCGATGTCGTTGAGATTTGGAATATTTCAGGTAGTAAATCAAAAGTTATTGATCCGATATTTGGATATAACGCTGAATTACCAGAATATTCCTGCAATCGTATTCTGATGGCTGGGGGGCTAACATTTTATATGGCAACACAACGCCTAACGAACTGTATTCCAGTGTAGGAAAAGTAACATTTCATTTCCAATCATTATGAGGAGGTGTAATATTCAAGGCACCTCCATTTCATTTTTATAAATTTACTCCGGCTTATCCGGCCACTTCGGTTTCTCCGGATTCACCCTGCTCACCAGTACGCTGTATTTCTCCCAGGCTGCAAGGCGGAGCTTTTCTTCTTCGGTTGCCATATCGTGCTTAACCGCCAGCGCAAGAGGAAAGATGATTCTTTCCGCTTCAGCCAGCAGACGGGACCTGGTACCACTGGAGATAATGACCCTGTCCAGTATATAGACGCCATCAATGATTTTAGCGTTATAGCCTTCCGTGAGAATGCCTTCCGGCGCTTCATCAGCAGGGATTTCCCAGACGGTCATATCGGCAGGAAACATGGCGCTGCCGTCATCCGTGACGCAAACAATATTCCCCTCTGCATCCGTACCTGCAAAAATATTGCCCGTGATACGCTCTTTATCCCAGGCGATGGAGTACCAGTCGGTGCCGTCGGCGTTTTTGATGTAAGCTGCCCCTGGAATCTCCGGTGACTCCGGGGTGTAGCGCTTGAATGTTCCTAAGTTGTTCACGGTTTTATCCTTATGCGAAGTTGACCCAGTTGCCGTTAATCAGGTACTGGGGATAAGCGTAATAAGCGTCAGTGATGCGGTCATTGCCTTCTGTCAGGGAAGCGATGTTAACAGCGCCCTGGGGGATTTTGCTGGACCAGTCACCCACACTGGTAAGCCCCGTGATTTTCGTTCTTGCGCCAGTTCTGTGGCCTGTGGGATAGCGGGCATCAGACTGCGCTTTCGTATACGCCTCCCCCTCAGGGGTGTAGCTGCATATTCGCACGGTGATCGATCGCCAGTTCGCACCGTAGCCGATCATGATTTC
>NZ_JBDKEE010000059.1:0-5322 GCF_051130085.1 Enterobacter sp. PTB | reverse complement strand
AGGAAGTATCTCGCGTCAGTCCTTGCGGGCTGCGGGGTTTCGTAATCTTTCCCTGATGCCTCACCACTTCCCACAGAAGCCGCCATTGCTTCAGGTCGTGAACTGCTGGACCTGGCCCGACAGATGACCACCTGGCTGAACGAACAGCCGGACGGCTGGCTGGCCGCCCACCGGCTGATGAAGACGCTGCGCCACGACACGCTGTCGCAGCTACCACCATCGGAGGGCGATGGCCGCACCCGCATCGAGCCGCCGAAAGCGGATGCCCGTGCGCTTCTGAAACGACTGTACCAGCAGCAGCGCTGGAACGAACTCCGGGAGCAGGCTGACAGCCTGTTCGCACGCGGCGCGGGACACCTGTGGCTGGACGTCCAGTGGTATATCCACCAGGCGCTGCAGAAGCTGGGGCGCGGGACGGAAGCCGACATTATTCAGGATGACCTGAAGGGGCTGCTCCGCCGTATGCCCGGCCTGGAGACGCTGGCCTTTAACGACGGCTCTCCCTTTGCTGACGAAGTGACGCTGAACTGGATACGCCAGCAGGTACCGGGCGATGCGACAGACTGGCAGGAATCCGCCGTCAGTGCGGCCAGCACCACCGACAACGATATTCTGGCGCTGGAAGCGGAAGCTCAGGAGAAAGCCGACGGAGACGGCGTGGAAGCGGCGCTGACCTGGCTACAGCAGCGCCCCGGCGTGGTCACGACCCGGGAGCGCTGGCTGATGCAGTTGCTGATGGCCCGCATCGCTGAGCAGTTTGGCAAAAGCACGCTGGCCCTGCATCTGCTGGGCGAGCTGAATTCGCAGGCGGGCAGCCTGACGCTGCAACAGTGGGAGCCGGTGCTGTTGTTTGAGGTGAAAGCACGAAAACTCAAACTGTTGCGCCAGATAGCCGGGCGCAGTGAAGCCGAAAAAACGCGGCTGCAGCCGGAGATGGAGTTGCTGCTGGCCGGACTGGTGGCACTCGATCCGGCCAGAGCCGCCGTGTTGTGTAATTAAGGAAACTGAATGAATTCTGATATTCTAAACATTATCGTATTACCGATTATTTTGTACCTGCTAAAAAAAATAATTGACGGCATTCCTAAAATAATCATTGGTTCTCAACAAACAAAGCAACAGCGCTTTAATAAAATACCCATAGACCAAAAGGTTAAAATAATTGAGGAGATCGATATTTTAAAAGGAAAAGCCCTGACACCACATACACTTATTCAGATGAGATTTTTGTATGAGCAAATGGGGGTATACCTGCCTGTCTGGCATAGCCATAAGTTAATTTCCTTTTTAGCTTCTGAGGAAATCGGTTCACTGGACGTGAGGTTGAATGTTTTTTTGAAACGCACCTTTATTACACGATGTGCGACTGGTTGTTTTTCTATTAATAAAAAATCCTTCTGGTTGACATTGTTGATATATTTTTCATTTGGTTCGTGTTCTGCTGCTGCCTTCATTTATTATGGATATTTCATTCTCCACTATTTTTTGCAAAATGAAAAAAACACGCTATTCAATGTGTTCTTTTGTGGCGATTTTATCTCTGTCTGCGTGATTGTGGCTTATGTCACTAGTCAAATAGGCGAATTATGGCAAGGAATGCGGTTTGGTCGTAGGTTTGAAGACTGGCTGCAGGACGAACATGCAGATATCCCTGCAGAACGGGCTATCACGACAGCAGCATCATCCTGAGGAAAACATGGAAGATTTAACCCTGCGCTATTTTGACGCCGAAATGCGCTACCTGCGTGAAGCAGCCAAAGAGTTTGCTCAGACCCACCCTGACCGGGCGATGATGCTGGATCTCGATAAGGCCGGTACGCCGGACCCGTACGTCGAACGTCTGTTTGAAGGCTTTGCCTTTTCCATGGGACGCCTGCGGCAAAAAATCGATGACGACCTGCCGGAGCTGACGGAAAGCCTGGTCAGCATGCTCTGGCCGCACTACATGCGTACCATCCCCTCCCTGTCGGTGGTGGGCTTCACGCCGGACCTGCAGGATATGAAGATTGCCGAAGAGGTTCCCGCCGGACTGGAGGTCTACTCCCGCCCGGTGGGCATTGCAAACACCGTCTGTCGCTATCGAACCACCCGGCCTATGATGCTTAACCCACTCTCCGTCCGGAACGTCACCCTGACCGCTGAGCCGGACGGACGCTCTGCGCTCATTACGCGGTTTGCCTGCGCTCCGCAAGCCGACCAGGCGCAGACTGACCTGAGGCGCCTGTGCCTGTATCTGGCCGACGATGCGCCGGTCAGCAGTTCGCTGCACCTGTGGCTCACCAAACGGCTGGAGGCGCTGTATCTGCGCCTGCCCGGCTCCGGGGAGCGTATCCGTCTGGACGCCTGGTTTTCGCCCGGTGGTTTTACCGATGAGGACCGCCTGTGGCCGAAGGGGGACAGCGCCTTCAGCGGCTATCAGTTGCTGCTGGAGTATTTCACCTTCCGCGAAAAGTTTATGTTTGTGCACCTCAACGGGCTGGAGAACATCACGCTCCCGCCGGGTCTCACCCATTTCGATATTGAAGCGGTTTTCAGCCGGGTATGGCCGTCCGACCTGCCGGTGGCCGCCGATGCCCTGCGGCTGCACTGCGTGCCGGTGATAAACCTCTTCGCGATGGACGCGGATCCGCTGAGGGTGAACGGCCTGGAAAGCGAGTACCTGCTGCGCCCGAAGCTGCTTCAGGACGGTCATACCGAAATCTATTCGGTCGATGAAGTGACCGGTACCGGAACCCCTTACGTACCGTTCAGCAGCTTTCGCCATCAGGGCGGCATGCTGCGCCGTCAGGCCCCGGAACGCTACTTTCATACCCGGGTGAAGCGAAGCGTCACCGGCCTGTATGACACCTGGATAATCCTCGGCGGCGAGCAGAACGCGCCGGTGCAGGATACGCTCTCGCTCGGTATCACCGGCACCAACGGCCAACTGCCGCGCCAGGCGCTGCGAAGCACCCTGCTGGAGCGCTGCGAGGAGCGCATCAAGACGCCGGTGACCCTGCGTAACCTGTGCAGACCCACGCTGCCGGTGTACCCGCCGGACGAGGACAGCTTCCACTGGCGCATCATGAGCCACCTGGGCACCCGCTTTCTGAACATGATGAGCAGCCCGGAGGTGCTGAGCGGCACGCTGAAGCTGTACAACTGGACCGACGATGACCTCAATAACCGTCGGCTGTCGGCCATTCAGGACGTGCAGCATCACCGCATTCAGCGCTTCGAGGACGGGTTTCTGCTGCGCGGGCTGGATATCGAGGTCACCCTCGACAGCAACGGTTTTACCGGTGAAGGGGATATCCACCTGTTTGGCGAAATGCTCAACCGCTTCCTGTCCCTCTACGCCGATATGAACCAGTTTAACCAGCTCTCCCTTATCGTTCAGCCAGAAGGAAAATGCATCCGGTGGAAAGAGAACCACAGTCCGCGACTGCCCGGCTGATAACCCGGCTGCAGTCATCGTTGCCCTTCACCAATTTTTACCGGCTGTGCCAGATAGTGGAGAAGCACCATCCGGACGCGCCCGTGGCGGGCAGTAGCTGGCAGGTGCGTCAGGAGCCGGTGCGCTTTCGTCCGCATCCGGGGATGGGCTTTCCGGTCAGCGAAATTAAAGGCGCTGAAATCCCTGAGCAGCCGCACCTGCCGCCCACGGTGCGGGTCACCTTTATGGGGCTGTACGGCGTGGAATCACCGCTGCCCACCGTCTACACCGACGACATCACGCAGCGCCAGGAGGGCTATGAGGCCGTCTGTGATTTTCTCGATATCTTCAACCACCGGCTGATTACCCAGTATTACCGCATCTGGCGCAAGTATTCGTACCCGGCCACCTTTGAACCCGGCGGGCAGGACCGCACCTCGCAGTACCTGCTGGGGCTGGCAGGGCTGGGTATACCGGGCTGTGCGCAGAATATTGCCACCCCGGTCTCGCGTTTTCTGGCGCTGCTGCCGGTGATGCTGCTGCCGGGGCGTACCGCCGAAGGGCTGGCCTCGCTGGTCACGCTGCTGGCACCGGAGACCCGCGCCACCGTCTGGCATCACGACCGCTGTCGTATCCCGCTGGCCTCCCCGGTGACCATGAGCACCCGCAACCCGGTCAGTCTGCGACAGCGTCCGGTGATGGGTGACCACGGCACCGACGTGAACCGCCAGGTGCTGCTGCAGCTCACCACCGGTCATCCGGATGAGGTACAGGGCTGGTTACCCGGCGGTCAGCTGCATACCGACCTGCTGGCCCTGCTGCATGTTTACCTCGGCAGTGCGCTGGACGTGCGCCTGCAGCTGTGCGTGAACCGCACCCTGCTGCCGGATGCGCAGGCGAGCTGTCACCCCGAACGTGGCGGCGTGCAGCTGGGACGCACCGCCGTGCTGCGGTCATTGTGTCCTCAGACACATGACAACAACCGGGTTATCACAATCCCCCTGGGGCGCTGGCAGTGCGTCAGGGAGAACATTCACCGCAAGGAGACCGATGAAGATGGCGATTACCGGGAGTAAGGTCATTACCGTATGTGCTGCGCTGGCGGCAACCGTATCACTCAGCGGCTGTGGCCTGACGCAGAAAGTGTCCGAAGGCACGAAGGCCGTGACCACCGCCATTTTTTACAAACAGGTCAGAACGCTGCATCTGGACCTCCGGGCCCGCGCGGCGCTGAACGTCAACGATGACGGTATCCCACTGCCCACGATGATACGTATCTACCAGTTGAAAGACCGTAAAGCGTTCGATGGTGCGGACTATAAGGCGCTCTCAACCGGTGATGGTCTGGTGATAAAGGCTGACCTGCTGGCCGAAAAAGATATCCGCCTGAAGCCCGGCGAAGCGGTCGCGGTGGATATGCCCGCAGAGGAGGCTACGCAGTATGTGGCGGTCGCGGCGATGTTCCTGTCACCTGACCAGGCCCGTAATACCTGGCGGCTGGTCATCCCCCGTCAGGACCTTGACCCCGACAAGGCGCGGCGCATTGAGGCCAGTGATAACCGTCTGACGCTGCTGCCGCTGAAGGATAAGAAATAACATGCGCCGCCCGTCACTGTACGAAAGACTCTACGGCAACTTTGCCGGAGGCCTGCCCCTGGAGCAGGTCAGCGAAGAAAATCACTACATCCTGTCGGTGCTGGATAACCTGCAGCGGGTGCTCAGTACCCGTGCCGGTTCGGTGGCCCATCTGCCGGACTATGGTCTGCCGGATATGACGCTGATTTTGCAGGGCATGCCCGGCACCGTCCATGCGCTGAAAGCTACGCTGGCGACCACGCTGCTGAAATACGAGCCGCGTATTCAGGACATTAACGTGGTGATTCTGGAACAGACCCAGCCCGGTGAGC
>NZ_JBDKEE010000058.1:0-5384 GCF_051130085.1 Enterobacter sp. PTB | reverse complement strand
GAGAGCAGCTTCGTCCGCTGTATGACGAGCTGAACCACTATGTGCTGATGCCGGGTAAAGTGCATGCCGACGACACGCCGGTGAATGTCCTGGAGCCGGGAAGCGGCAAAACCCGCACCGGACGTCTGTGGGTCTATGTTCGGGATGATCGCAACGCCGGCTCAACCATGCCGGCAGCAGTGTGGTTCTCCTACTCACCCGACCGCAAAGGTATCCACCCACAGCGACATCTGGCGGGCTACAGCGGCATCCTGCAGGCCGATGCGTACGCGGGTTATAACGGCCTCTATGAAAATGGGCGAGTAACCGAAGCGGCCTGCATGGCACATGCCCGACGCAAGATCCACGATGTACATGTTCGTCATCCAACGACAGTAACAACAGAAGCGCTCAGTCGTATCGGTGCGCTGTATGCAATCGAGTCAGAGATCCGCGGCAGTCCGGCAGATGAGCGACTGGCCGCCAGAAAAGCCAGAAGCGTCCCGTTGATGCAATCGCTGTACGACTGGATACAACAGCAGATGAACACGCTGTCGCGACACTCAGATACCGCGAAGGCACTCGCTTATATGCTGAAGCAGTGGGATGCTCTGAATGAGTACTGCCGCAATGGCTGGGTGGAGATAGACAACAACTTGTGTGAAAACGCCCTCCGGGTGGTTGCGCTGGGGCGGCGTAACTACATGTTCTTCGGCTCTGACGGTGGTGGCGACAGTACAGCGGTGATGTACAGCCTGATCGGAAGCTGCAAACTTAACGGCATCGAGCCAGAAGCCTGGCTGCGCCACGTGATCAGCGTCATCAATACCTGGCCAGTCAACCGCGTGAAAGAGCTGTTGCCCTGGAACGTCAGCCTGCCTGTAAACTAAATATTACTCTACGTCCTCAACGAGGCGCTTACGGATCATGGACGACTGGGAGCCGTAATCATGCCGGTTTTGACTTGCTAACACCCCAAGTATAAGGGGGACGAATAAGGTAATGGGGATAATCGTCCCTGTTATTTTATACAAAGTGCCTGTCCTTCGTTATGTTTTGTCCGGAGGGGGACTGAATGGCCAGACTCATTTTATACCGGATATACCTGGTCAGAATCGAGTACCGGTAGGCGTCGGGCTCCACGGTAATGGCGGCGGTAGTTATCCTGGTCCAGACTGACTACCTTCACATTCTGACCGGTATGTGGCGCTTCAATAAAATATCCGTTGCCCAAATAAACGCCCACATGGTCAACGTCACCGCCCTTCATGGCGAAAAAGACCATATCGCCTGGTTTTAGATTCTGAAACTGAACGGGGTGTGCCTGTGCCATGCTGAACATGCCTTCAGCCGTTCTCGGGAGCCGGGTATTGAAGTTTAAACCAGCCCACTACAGTCAAAACCGGTCTCCGGTGATATGCCACCCCAGCGATAGGGCTTCCCCAGTTGAGCCATCAGCGTATTGATGACACGAGTTCGTGCCGGTTTTAAGGGATAATAAGGCGTTAATCTGGCTGAAATACGGGCGTTCGTTTTTTTGTATCCGGGCGAATGTGATTTTGCGTGGATGACAGGGGATGCTAGTGTCGATGCTTGGTACCCGAGCAATAGTAAAAAAAGAAATGGTCGGTGGCGATACATTCTCAATCCTCGCTTTTATCTCCTTAATTGTTTTCGGGACGGTAGCGATGTGTTGTAAAGCCGCCGACAACAATTAGGTCCGTATTGCTGTATTGTGAACGCAGGCTCCCTGTGTGATAACCCGTTATGGACGCAGTGGTGCTGCGCTTGTAAATTTCATCGAATGGAGAAAGTTTGTGAAAAGATTATCAGTTATGGCAATGTTGCTGATTACGTCAGTTTCTTCATTTGCAGCAGATATTTATTCTCCTGCTCGCGGTGTGTTGTGTGACAAAAAATCCGGGTTTTGTGTTGATAATCAGGGGGTTGCCATGGGGCTGACGGCACTCTACTTGGGAAGGTCTGTGGAGGCTAACCTGCAAAAGTCATTAGGTGATGGCGTTAATCTTGATTTGAGTGAATATACATTCAGCAATGGTATCCATTGTGTTTCAGGTGAGCAACAGTGTTACAAAGACCGCTTTTATCCGAGAACACCTGATAAGAAAGAAAAAAAACTAACGTCACAGATTTTTGGCAAAGAACGGTAGAGGCGGTTGCTATTTTGCTGATGAAGGAACAGCAGGATCTCATTATTCCGGCAGCGAGTATTGCAATCATGCTACTCAGCGAACTCTAATTCTCCCCGCGCATGAGGCGCGATCTGATCCCGATTTTGTGCCCCCGTACTACAAAACGCTTGCTCAGACACGACTCCCGTTTTCAGAACTTAGGTTTAACAGTTAATAAGGTTAACATTGAGTATGCGTAAATTACCTCTTGTCCTGATTGTCTGTGGCCTCATCTGGAGTGCCGGAACGATGGCGGCATCTCCGGCAAAGAAGGATGTCCAGCCATCAACTGATGTACAGACCATTGATACAGTCGCACCGAAGAAGGCCCCCCGCCTGCACCTTAAACAAAAGACTGATGAAGCGATTACCCAACCGGCTGATACGACTCCGGATAAGGCAGTGCGTGACAACAGTGGGCGGTTCGTCAAAAAGGATAAAGTCCCGACGGTGTCAACGCCTGCACCAGCAGGTACAGAATCCGGTGCAACAGCTCGTTGTCAGGACGGTACATTCAGTCACAGTAAACAGCACAGTGGTTCCTGTTCACGCCACGGCGGTGTGGCGCAATGGCTGACCGAATAGCGGGAGATGCAACATGAGTATACTGAACAGTATTTTGGGACGGTTATTCCAGGGAACGGATGTGCATCCAAATCTAATGGCTTTTTTGTCGTGGGTGCAGGATGAAGGGGGGATTTCGGCGCTGCTGGCGCGCTTTAAGTCTCTGGAAGAAGGCGGGATGACGGCTGAAAATCTTACCCCTGAGCATATCAATAGTTTTTTCAGCGCTGATGAATTGTCTTCGCTTGCGCAACGCATGGGGATATCTCAGACCGACATGACAAACTGGATTAGCGTCCATCTGCCAGCCATGTTGCAGCATTTGTCTCCTGAAGAGCATCAACTGGGCGGCAGCAATATGTTGAATACAGCGTTGTCGATTCTTCGCGATCGTATGAAGTGATATTTCCCTCCCTGATGCAATGAAATGCTCAGGGAGAGTTTCTCATTAGTTCCCCATGAGGTCTGTCTCAGTCCGAAGACCTCTATTTGTGCCAACATCAGCGCTAAGGTTACAGCGCTGAGCCTTATACCCCGAAGAACAAAGTTATTATCCGTAGCCGGGCAAGCCGTTGACGCCGGTTTCCACGAGATAATAGCGCCTCGGACCGGAAGCCTCTCTTCCGTTCGGACAATAACATCGCAGCGACACGACGTCTTCGCAAATTGAATAACGCTATTTGTGTAAGCCTCATGAACTGCCACGCCGGGTAGTCATCGCGAGGAACTCAATTCAAGAAACAATTTTCTGGCGATATGGGATTGATTGAGGCCCGGAATATGAGAAGACGCAATATAATAGTGGTTTCATTGGAATAATCCTCATGTAAATCCTCTGATGATAGGGCCTGATTTGCCATAACATGCCTTGTGAGGGTTATTTCATGCCGTTTCTTTAATTATTTCAAGAGCTATCAATCTTGCTGTTGACTCCATAGACTCAATTCGATGCCAACCTGGACCATATATCGCTGGATCATTTTTAGAACCAATGCCTTCAACCGTAATACTTTGGGTGTGTCTATTTCCTTTTAACTCCTGAGTGGCGGTTGTATATATATAGTTCTTGTTATTAATTTGTATTTCATATTTTAACATATTGAGTCCTTATTGGTGATGGGACGAATTACATGGTATCAACAGATAACGTTTATGATAATAAATTACATGAATAATTTTGTCCGTAACTTAGAGGAACCAGAACAGTTACCTTCGCTAATAAAAAAGACACCCGACTACGAAGGCCAGGCACCAGGGGTTATGTTTGACTTATCATGTTGGCTATTTGGTCTGCGTACCACTGCATCATCTCTCGTCGGCCATCCAGATACTGAGCATGGTTGTATGTACCGCGAACACTGTTCTTATCCACGTGAGCGAGTTGCATTTCGATCCATGCAGTGTTGAAACCATGTTCATGCAAAATGGTACTCATTGTGTGCCTGAAGCCGTGGCCGGTAGCCTTGCCATCATAACCGATACGTTTGATCACCATGTTAATACTGGCTTCACTCATCGGTTTGTTGATGTTGCAGCGCCCGGGAAATACCAGTTGGTACTGACCGGTGAAGGTACGGAGTTCATGCAGGATCGCCAGTACCTGGTCTGACAAAGGCACCAGATGCTTACGGCGCTTCTTCATACGGCTCTCGGGGATCGTCCATAATGCATTCTCCAGATCAAACTCATGCCACTCTGCAGCACGAAGTTCAATAGTGCGCACACCTGTAAGCAACAGCAGGCTGGTTGCCATGCGAGTAATGCAACTGCCATGGTAATCAGCCAGACTGGCAAGGAACGCAGGCAATTCAGAAGCCTGGAGGTGAGGGAAGTGCTCGGTCTTTGGCGCAGTCAGAGTACCGGTGAGTTCCGCTGCCGGATTAATTGTCGCCCGTCCGGTAGCGATGGCATAGCGGAAGATTTGATTACAGTACTGCCTGACCTTACGGAGTTTCTCCAGCGAACCTCGTTTTTCAATCAGGCGTAAAACCTCCAGCATCTCCAGAGGCAGGATCTCAGCGACAGGGCGTTTGCCCACATGAGGGAAGATATCCTTCTCCAGCGCTTCCATAACGCTCTCAGCGTAGCTTTCTGACCATGAGATAGACTTGTGCTTATGCCATTCCATGGCGAGCGCCCTGAAGGTATTGACCACGGATATCTTTTTGGCGATTTTTTCGAGCTGCTTTTTCTCACTCGGGTCACCTCCGTCGGCAATCACCTTTCTGGCTTCGTCGCGTTTTACACGCGCGTCAGCCAGAGAGACCTCAGGGTAAACACCGATAGATAACTTTTTCTCTTTACCGGCGATACGGTATTTCATACGCCAGTAGCGTTTTCCTGTGGTGGTCACCAGGAGAAAAAGGCCACGTTCGTCAGAGAGTTTATAATCCTTCTCTTTAGGCTTTGCGGTCTCGACCTGCCGGGCTGTCAGTGCCATATGGGGGCCTCAAATTTCATTGAACACAATGAGCCCCCTGAAAAGCCCCCAGATGCAACTTGATTAAGATAGCATTGAGTTGAAGTCAGTGGAGTTCGGTATGTCAGAAAATGACATATGGCAGTGATTATACTTGAATTTTGTGGAGTTTGGGTGCGTATTCCGCTCTGTTCGATCATGTTTTCGCGTGGAACGTCGATCAGCGATTC
>NZ_JBDKEE010000057.1:0-5785 GCF_051130085.1 Enterobacter sp. PTB | reverse complement strand
GAAAAGACGCCCGGAAAAGGCAGGCCAGACCGTCCACGCTACGCGCGACCAGGGGTTAAAAAGACGCGGTTTTGACCTCCGTCCGGGGGACGTCCGGAAACCTGCTTTTTTAGCCCCTGGTCTCGCCTGCTCGACGGTCTGGCGGGCGCTGCCCCCACTGCGCCGTTCGTCCGTGGGCGGACTCATCCAACGGGGGTTGTCTGCGGCTGGCGGCTCCCCTGACGGCATTCACCCTGAACGGGTATCATAACGGCCTGACGCGCTGCGCTTGTCCAACGCCTCGCGGTCACGCAATACATTGCGCCCCCGCTCACCGTTACCGGCCACAGCAATAGTGGTGTGAGGGGATGTTTATTCCCCGATCCCCTTTCCATCTGGCAGACTTGCCGGATGTCTTTTAGCAGGAGGTGTTATGTCACGACTGACCGAATTAACCCCGATGGAAAAACGATTTCTGGATGATGCCGTCGCGGAAGCTGAACGGGTTGCAGGGAAAAAACTGAATCAACCGCAGCGGCGCATTGTGCTGAATCAGGCGCGTGCGCAGATAGAATCCGCGCGGTATGCGGCGAAGATGCAGGCCGCGCGTGCAGAGTCCCGGCAGGACGCGCAATTTACCTGGTCAAAGCCGAAGCCGTTCCGGCGCTGACAGATGACCTTTTGGCGGTTTCGCTGCAGATCACGCGCGAAACCGCCCGCCAGTCATCCGAATGCATAATCATGCATGGCCTTAAAACGCGCTGTACGCGTTTCTGAGCGTTTTTTCAGGGGAAGACATACATTTTCACGGCTCAGGGGGCAAAAACGCCCTGAGCGCGTTTTAGCGGTGCGCGTAATGCGACGTTATGGTAAATCAAACTTAGTAACAAATAACTTCATGCTGCCATCGGAGGGGCGTCCTATCGTATCTGCGGAAATTTCGGCGGTTTGGCGTAGAAACCCATAAGGATCTGGTTCTGATGGAAAATGACAGTAAAACGAAAATCACTTCGCACCTCCTGCACACGGTATTTCCTGTGCCAAAAAATGGTCAGGGACATGACTTCCTTAATCTGGACGACATGCTTGCTCACGCTGAAGGTGAAGCCACCGGATTCTATCTTGTTGGCCGCAGTGGAATGTGGCATCCCGGTATTCATCTTACCAGTGACACCACGCCCTGGTGTGCGCTGAGTGGTCAGGCTGCCACTGAACAGATTGATTTCCCTGTCGCGTTCAGGGGGGAGCAGGCCGTTCGATGCATGGCTGAGGGAGAAGTTGTTGCCTATCGTATTTGCCAGGATTATCTGAAGGTGCCGTGGATGCCCGGGGAGCTGCTACTTTCCGGTTCATTCTTGCTGGTCAGGCATTATATTCAGCCGGGGGAAACGGAAAAAAGTGGTTTGCAGTTTTACACCCTGTATATGCATCTGGCCCCGTATTCGGCTTATGAAGCAACGCAGGATAAACCGCTGTGGTGCGTGCAGAATGCGCTGTCAGCATATCATCCTGACTGGCTGATGGCAGCGCCGACCCATAATCCGGACTCAGTTAACAGCAGTTACCGTGCAGGCACGATCCCGAAAGGTGCCATCGTCGAATGGGATGAATCTGATGACAGTCTGCACGTAACGGGATTCGGTCAACGCAAATATGGCCTTGTGACTTACCGGGGGCTGAACGAGGAAGCGCAAGAAGCGCATGTGAAAACATCACTGAATCCCGGACAGCAATACTGGATGCTGGTTGATAACCACAATATTGAACCGGGAACCGGCTCTGTGGTCCGGCCTGCATGGTGGCGTTCTCTGATGCCTCCGGCGAAGGGGGGAATGATATTTGACCAGGTGGTGTGTCCTGAGCCTTTTGCTATTCGAGCCGGAGAGCCGGTCGGGCACATGGGGTATTTTCAGGCCCCGAAAGACGGCAGCTATGTCTCGCGTTACCAGGTGCATATTGAGTGCTTCAGTATGGATGACAATCTGCCTGATTTTCTCAGTAATCCTGAAAAGGTGGATGAGGATAAACCGCTGTGGCTGAGGTATTCACCGGGGCTGGAACTGTACAGCAAAAATATCCGGGCCGGTACGTTCGCGAAAGACGACAGAGTGACCGGCAGGTGCGGGCTACTAAAACTGAGTGAGCTGAGAACGGAGACGGATGCCACGACAACAGAGGAATACTGGCAGCTACTCCCTGAAAATGGCTATGTTTCCAAAACTCAGATGCAGCCGTTCCTGGTATCTCAATATGATCTGGGAAAGCGGGGATTCAGGACGGAAATAGCGGAGCCATCAAGTTTTGATTACCTTGACGGGAAAACCCAGCCTGCGGGACTGGTACGAAGAATTTTTGAATGGATGCTGGAAGCAGCGAAGAACGATCCTCGTCCCAGCCACGCGATGGCAAAACATGGCTATCAGTACCTGCTGAATAAGATCGACAGCGGAGAGAGGGATTACTCTTCAGGAGAATATCTGCGGGCTATTCACCGTAAGGATTACCGGGACGTGCTGCAAAAAGCGATAGTGAAACACCCCAGCGACTGGTATCACAAAAAAGGAGATGCCATCTGGCAAACCTATCTGGCTCCGCTCAAGAAAGAAGCCCCGGAATGGAAGACATACGGCGAGCATTTTATCGACAAGATGACCTGGATGCAGGATGTGACGACAGAGAGGCTGGGTCCTTCGCCGTGGCACATGCATCCACTGGTGTTTCTCGATGCCATCAATGCACGGAAGGCGAAAGGCTGGGCGCACAGTCCGTTTGCGAACCTGATTGGCAATGCGGAATCCGTCAATAACTACACCGCCTACAACCGGACTCACCCGCACCTTGAGGTGCACACCGATCCGAATCTGACCTCAATGACGATTGCGCAGGTTATGGCTGCACAGAAAAACCGCGAGATGTTTGCGACCGGGCGTTTCCAGATAACCCCGCCCGTCCTGCAGGAAAGCGTTCACCGGCTGAAACTGGACGTGAATGCGCGGTATGACGAGGCGATGCAGGACCGGATGTTTGAGGAATACATCATCAGGATTAAGCGAAAACCCATTATTGCGTATCTGGAAGGACAGGGCAGTGTGGAGGATGCGGCCTATGCCTGTGCGGAGGAATTTGCGTCGGTCGGCGTGCAGCAGGGACGCCCCATCAGCCCGGACCCGCATGCGTTTGAGCGAACACCAGATGGTCATCTGGTCACTGACAAACACGGACATCCTGTCCATAAAAAGCGGTATGCCCTGCAGGACGGGGTGACCTATTACGCCGGTGACGGGCTGAACAGGGCGCTGATTACACCGGATGCAATGATTAAGGCGCTGGAGGCGTCAAAAAATGAAGGGAAATAAGTTACTGGCCGGGGTCTTGTTCTTCGGCGTCATTCCGTTGTCGTGGGGGTTTCCGCAGGCCGGGGACTATAAAGTACTGGTCAGTCATGGCCCCTTCGCAAAAACCGTCAGCCTGTCTGACTCGCAGCAGCACAATACGGACAAATGGAAGAGCATCATGCAGCGGGAGCTGGTGAAGCCGGTGAACTTTGCCGGGCATTACCGGCTGTATCTCAGCCGGAACGGTGAGCTGCCGAAGGAGTGCGGGGACGATCGCTGGGTGTGCGGCTGGATCATCGACAAGACCACGGGGAAGGTGGTGTCAGAGCTGCCGGAGTTTAACGGCAATACTGCGTATTACTCCTATCATGCCAACGGCACGCCGGTACCGGAGGATTTTGCGCCTGATTTTTACCCGGACAGCACGATGTTATGGATGAACGGGGCAACGACACCGCGCTCAAACCCGGATGCACCTGAGAAATGTAATTATATTTCTTATAATTTTACCAGGAACACATTCACTATGCTTGAAGTCGGTGATAAGTGCGATGTGGATCATGGGGATGAACCCGAGTCCGATTATGAGAATGAGTAATAGCGCTACGTTTACCGGAAAATGACGGCTGGTCATCCACAAAATAAAAAGGATCTTCTTGAGATCCTTTTTTTCTGCGCGTAATCTCCTGCTCTGTAAACGAAAAAACCACCTGGGGAGGTGGTTTGATCGAAGGTTAAGTCAGTTGGGGAACTGCTTAACCGGGTAACTGTCTTGTGCGAGACAAGTCACCAAAACTGTTCTTTCAGTGTAGCCGCAGTCCGGTCAACACTTCAAGTACTCTCTAAATCTCTCGCACATCGACTGTTACCAATGGCTACCGCCACTGGCGTTTTGTCGTGTCTTTCAGGGTTGGATTCAAGTGATTAGTTACCTGAACGGGCGCGGTAGTCGGACTAAACGGGGAGTTCGTGCATATAGTCCAGCTTGGAGCGAACCACCTAACAGGAACCCAGTTGCACGGGTAGGAATGAGAAAACGCCACCTCGGAGTTACGGAACGGCGGACTGCAACGGGTAAACCTCAGGGTGGGAACAGGAGAGCGCACGAGGGAGCGACCCATCGGAAACGGTGGGGATCTTTAAGTCCTGTCGGGTTTCGCCCGTACTGTCGGATTCATGGTTGAGCTTCGGCTCCCACAGATGCACCCAAAAAGCGTCTGTTTATGTGAACTCTGGCAGGAGGGCGAAGCCTATGAAAAAACGGCAACGCCGCATCCTTTTTTTCCCGTCCCGTCAGTCCCTGCATTGCTCCTCCTGTTGTTCGTGAGCCCGCAACGCCCGCCGCAGCCTCATGACCGAACGCAGTGAGCGAATGAGCGAGGAGGCGTAATATCGTCTTATGCCGGCATGGGCACGTTCACTCCGTTGTTCCGCCCCGCAGCCGTGCCCATAATCCCTTTTTCTGCTGCCGCTCCAGCCTGTCATTCAGCCGGCTGATTTCTTCCTGCAGTGTTCGCCTTTCTTCATCGAACAGCCGGCGTTCGCTTTCCCGTGCTGTTTTATCCTCGAGCATCAGGGTGACGGCCTGTCTCAGTTCTGCAACCTCTCTTTGCAGTGTCTTAAGCTGTTCATGTGGGTAATTTTTATGTGTATTTTCACGGTGTGAATCACCGGGTAATTTTTTCTCAGGCAGGGTCAGGTTTCGGTACACGCGGATAAGCTCGGCCACCTCGATTACCGGGTTGTTCTTTTTGTCCCTCGATGTGCTTATTTTCCCTTGTTTTATATGGTTATAGAGCGTTCTCCGGGTAATGCCGGCGGCCTGTGCAGCCTGTGTCAGGTTGAGTTGTGTACCGGGCACTGTATACCCCTTGTTTTCTGATGTGTGTACGGTGTGTCATTTCACACCTCAGTATAACGGTGTTCGGTTGTGGTGGCCGGGTGCATTTTCTGACTTCACTGAGCCGTATCAACAAAGGGACAGGATATGTTTTGTTGAACCGCCACTGCGTGACGCCCCACAAAACGCCTGTCTGAAAGGCCTGCCCAAAGACGGGACCAGATGTGTTTTGTAGCACCGCCCTTCGTCGTGCAACCAAAACAGACTGGTCAGGGCGAAGCCCCGACACCCCGATCTGACGGCGTCGCCGGCGATGAAAAAATAGCGGCGTTTTTGGGCGTTTCTCGCCCCACTCTGTCGCCCCATGCTCTCGCCCTGTGGTATGGGGCGACAGCCTAGGGCGAGGAACCAGGGCGAGAGTTATCGCCTCATTCCCTCGCCGCACGCGCTCGCCTCATGCCATGCGGCGACAGGATGAGGCGAGCGTATGCGGCGAGAAGTAACTGAAAAACAAACCTTGTTCATGCGGCTGGATGCCGCACGACCTGCGGGCCGGAAGCCTTTTCGCCTGGATGCGAAAAGACGCCCGGAAAAGGCAGGCCAGACCGTCCACGCTACGCGCGACCAGGGG
>NZ_JBDKEE010000056.1:0-6501 GCF_051130085.1 Enterobacter sp. PTB | reverse complement strand
CCCTGCGCTTTGAGGACAAGGCGGGCGCAGAGCAGGTGTGGATCCAGGCTGAGCGGAATCTGGATATTAACGTCAAAAATGACGAGTCTCACTCTACCGAAAAAAATCGTACCCAGTTTGTTGGTGAAGATGAAACCTTACGGGTAGCGAAAAACCAGAAATCAGGGATTAAAGGCGATGTGGTATGCCTGACGGGGAACAGTCGAAACGATAAGGTCGTTAATAATTTTATACTTTCCGCAGGTAATACGCTGAGACTGGAATGTGGTGAAAGCGCCATCGAGCTATCAAAAGACGGTAGCGTTCATATCATTGGTAATAACTTTAACTTTACTGCAAAACAGAATGCTCAAATTAATACGCTTTCCGGGGAGTTGCACTTAAACCCTGATGACGGACGTAATGTCATCGACCCACCAGGTGCATCCCATCAGGGTGAAATCCAGCAGGAAGTGGATGGTTTTTTTGTTTTTAATGCCAATAAATAAGAATAACCAGAATGGCCGAATATATCCTTCAGGAAGCAACACTCGCCTTGCCCGATGTATTTAAAGACAGAACCATGAATTTATTCACCATGAGTGATAACGGAGCTAGCGAGTTTACTTTTGTTGTTTCTTGTGCGACGGCAAAAAACGAAGATAAAGTCCATGATGCGGCTACCCGACTGACGCGTGAACTGGAAATTACGGTGCCCGACTTTCGTCTTGAATCCTCTCAGATGACTTCTGTTAATGGTCATCCGGCGGTAGAGCTTTTTTATCAGTTTAAAAATGATAACTCGGTCATTTTTCAGAAGCAGACGGTGATTTTACTCGCTGACCATCCTGGCGGGCAAAAGATGGAGTTGATGTTTTTTCCGGCCGGAAAATTGACTTCCTTTCAGAATTCAATGCAACAGAGACTGAAGTGCTATTTAAGCCTAATACATCGTTTGAGGTTATCAGCAGGTCAGATGAACTTGGGATAACAAATATAGAATTAAGGGTAATACCATGATCGACCTTCATACTGAAGACTCTGTAATCAATCATTATGCCGATCGCTATCGTACATACATGCCAATTAATGTCCGTAAGGCAATAAAAAATAACGGTATTGATGGTTTGAGTTCTTCACAAGCCTGGGATGAAACATTACCTTTAATTACGACTGAAGATATTTCACGTGATAAAGCACTTGGGGCGCTGGTCGGTTTGGCTGTTGGGGACGCAGTCGGCACTACTCTTGAGTTTAAGAAAAGAGACAGTGAACATGTAGCGGATATGATTGGTGGCGGACCTTTTCATTTAAAACCCGGTGAATGGACGGATGATACGTCCATGGCATTATGTCTGGCGGAAACTTATCTTTCAGAAAACAGAATGCATACCGATATACTTAGAAAATATCTCGTTAAATGGTATCTTAACGGTGATAATAGCAGTAATGGTCGGTGTTTCGATATTGGCAATACGATGCGATTTGCGCTTGAACAGTATCTGCGTATCGGGCCTTCATGGTATGGTAATACCGAGAAACACACTGCTGGTAATGCTGCGGTTATTCGTCAAGCTCCGGTGTCTATCTTTCGTCGAAAATCGCTGCGCGCGATTTACTTCGAATCCCAGGCTCAGAGTCGCGCAACTCATGGCGCGGTAGAGTCAATTAATGCATGCCAATTTCTCGGATTGGTATTACACTATTTAATTAACGGTTATAAAAAAGAAGAAGCTTTTTCCCCTCATGTTTTCCCACTATGCGCGCGTGTAATGATCATAAATGCGGGTGAGTATAAGCAAAAAACTCGCGATCAGATTCGTTCAAGTGGTTATGTAATAGATACGCTTGAGGCCGCGATGTGGTCCGTATGGAATACTGACAATTTCCATGATGCAATTCTACTGGCTGCCAATCTTGCCGATGATGCTGACAGCGTTGCGGCGACGGCAGGACAAATAGCGGGAGCATTATATGGTTATTCTGGTATTCCGTCGGAGTGGAAAAACAAACTTGTACAACACGAGCGTATCGCCAAAATGGCAGGTGAACTGTTCGATAGAGCTCCTGAGGATAATTTTTTATAATTGAATAATTCATATGGCACGGCTATTGTAGCGTGCCATTGAGTTGAAGGGAAAATGTTGGGTTAATGTGAAGTAACATGTGAGGAAAACAACTCACTTTGCCAGCATAGAAAATATACTGAATTATGCAAAAAAAGTAGAGTAGTTCGGTAATATTGCTTCCTGTACCTGGTATTTGGCTAGTTAAAAAAATATCTCTACCAGCCAAAAGGTAGGGGGGTACAGAATTTATTCAGATAAAAATATGTCTAAGAGTGCTCATGAATAAAGAAAATTATAACGAGCTGAATTATATCAATGATGCCATTGATATAATCAATAAACGATTGGAAACAAAACCTGATTTTTCACTGTATGTTATGGTGAAGTGCCAGTTGGATTATATTAAATCTGTTTTGGTTGGCGCTGAAAAAGATAAAAGTAAATTACATTCATTGAATCTTGGAGTACTTGCATCTAAAGAATTTGATACAACAGATGCCGAACTTGCTGAGCATTTATCTAATGCTAATTATATAGCTTCGCAGATGGGGAAAGGATTGAAGATCATTCTTCCTCATGAACAAGATGTGGAATATTTGAAAAGACAAAAAAGATATCGTAAGTGATAGGCAGTTTTTTTGAATTCTGCTGGCCGCCAACCTTGCCTATGACGCTGACATCGTTGCGGCGACGGTGGGGCAAATAGCTGGAGCATTATATGGTGATTCCGGTATTCCCCAGGATTGGAAAAATAAACTCGAACAACACGAACGTATCGCCACAATGGCAGGTGAACTATTCGATAGAGCACTTGAGGATAATTTCTGGTAATTGTATAAATCATATGGCGCGGCTATTATAGCGTGCCATTAAGTTGAATAGAAAATGTTGTGTTGATGCGAAGTTGGATGTGAGACGAAACAACTTACTTTTCCAGTGTTGAAATATGTCGAAATATCAAGTGGACCATATTTGATGATAGTCACTCATTAATAAAGAAAGTGATTTTTTAATTTCCCCTCTTAATTCTATTATCTTCCTTTAATAAAATGTGGTGACTGATTTTATCAGACAGAAGTGGTCGGGAATAATAGGCGCGCTCTCACTCTAATAATTTGACTCAATATAATGAATGAAATAACAGCCTTGGATTATGTTGAAAAAACATTAAGTTTATCTCAAAAGAGATATGCTGAAGTTAGAAAAAGTAATCCCCAATCCCCGCTTTTGCAAATGTACGACTCTACAGTACAACAATTATTATTTCTGCGGGACCTAATCGAAGGCAAGGAAAAGGATAAGGCGAAATTATCGAAAATGACGTTCGGTATGTATGCAGCTAAGGAGTTTGATAATTCGGATGAGTTGTTTTTTGAAAGGTTGTCGGATGCCTGGTTTATTGTTGATCAAATCCGCCGAGGATTAAAGGTTAGGCTCCCGCATGAGGTTGATGCCAATTATAGAATAAAACAACAAAATCTTAAAATGAAATATCCTGATGAATTTTAGGGTTGATATTAGATATATTTTATTATGGGTGGATGGTGATTGATTTACATGCTAATTTGAATGTATTGTTAAAATATGTAGATAGATATCGTAAGTACTTACCTGTTAGTAGTCTTTCAGTCCAGCAGAAAATGCAGTATAAATATAATGATAAACTATTAGAATCATCTTTTGATTGCGATGCCCAAAAACAATGGGACTTAACACCATCATGCAACATCTCACTAGTGGAATCGCGAGATCGTGCTGTTGGTGCGCTTATTGGTCTTGCTGTTGGAGATGCCGTAGGCACTACGCTCGAATTTTTACCGCGTGACAGAGCATACGTCAAAGATATGACAGGAGGTGGGCCATTTCGACTTCGCGCAGGCGAATGGACGGATGACACATCCATGGCATTATGTCTTGCGGAAACGCTTCTTGAGAAAGGTGATGCTGATACTATATGCTTCAGGAATAAGCTTCTGGAATGGTATCAGCATGGTTATAACAGTTCAAATGGCATCTGTTTTGATATAGGTAATACAACTCGCTTTGCCTTAGAACAATATTTAACTGTTGGTCCTGGGTGGAGCGGTAATACTTCGCCAGAAACTGCAGGTAATGCTTCTATTATCAGACAAGCCCCTGTCTCAATTTTTTTTAGAAAGTCATTAAGCAAAGCGTTTTATGAAGCTAAAAAACAGAGCATCGCCACGCACGGTGCCGCGGAAGCAATAAATAGCACACAGTATTTAAGTTATTTACTTGTACATATGATTAATGGCAGCAATAAAGATTTTGTTTTTGCTCCACACGTCATGCCGCTTCAGCCACGTGTAATGATTATCAACGCGGGTGAATATAAGCAAAAAACTCGCGATCAGATTCGTTCAAGTGGTTATGTCATCGATACGCTTGAGGCCGCGATGTGGTCCGTATGGAATACGGATAATTTCAGAGATGCTATTCTGTTGGCCGCCAATCTTGCCGATGATGCTGACAGCGTTGCGGCGACGGCGGGGCAAATCGCGGGTGCGCTGTATGGTTATTCCGGTATCCCACAGGAGTGGAAAGACAAATTGGTACAACACGAACGTATCGCCAGAATGGCAGGTGAATTATTCGACAGGGCTCCTGAAGATACTTTCTTGTAATTGTTTTCATATTTGGATAGTGAGGGGTTGAGCTGGCCGTAATTTCCGCTCAGGCAGATGGCGGGATTAATGGTTATTGCTGAGTGTGTTGCCCTTTTGACAAAAGATTAAAGAGGATAAATGGGAAATATTGTAATACATTGGTTTTTCTTTATTTTCTTTATGATTTGGACACTAGCGCTTATCTGGAATGGAAAAGATTTTTTTAACAAGAAAAAGTGGCTCCTGGCGGGGATGATGTTGGTTCTGGTGTTAGTAGCCACAGTTGTCATTGGCTTTACGTTTAAATGGCTTTCTCAGTCGATGTCATTGTTTTCCATCGCAACGGCCAAACAATATTCGATCATTTTTTCTATGTCTTTTCTGTGCGTATGGGGTTTAAAGGTCACAGTTGTGCTGCTCTGTACTGTTTTCTCGGGGATTCTGAGGGGGCACAAAAGCTACAATGTGGAAAATTATGAAAAAATATCGTCTATATCACGCATCGTCGCGCCTGGCTTACTTATCGTTGCTAAAAGCTTAATTTCCCTCGGAAGCTTCCTTATGTTTTCGGGTCTTTGGTTAAAGTAAGCACAATGATTAAGGTTGCATAACGGATACCCTAGTTTCTACTGTTACCGCAACCGCGTCTCCGCTTTGCGTCATGCCCTTGACCCGACCCGATACGGATGCGTGCATCGACCACAGCAGGCAGCTCGGTTAACTGGTTACGGTGATCATCCTCACGCAACCCGCCATGGCGCCAATTGTTAGTGTGTGACTGTCATAGTCGGGCGAGCGAATAAGGAGCAGCGGATTCAATGAAGTTTCTCGGGTTTATTATTTTTTCATTGGTCGCTCTTACCTATATCTGGAATGGCAAAGATAATTTTAACAAAAAAGAATGGGTGGTTTTTTTCGTAAAATTATCTTTTATATTAGTCGGCACTTTTATTCTGGTTTTCGTGTTGATCGGATTGCGGGAAATTTTCCCCTCGATGACAAAAGAAGATGGTGAGTTGGTACTAATCGTTATTCCGCCTTCGTTTGTCACACTATTATTGGCTAAGTTTTTCGTCATTATGCTTTGCACAATATTTGAAACTATAATGCGTTTTCATCAGCGATATAACACGGAGCAAAATTATTCGATTTTGTCATCGCTGGCAAACAGATATGGCCCTGGATTGATTTTGCTGGCGAAATGCCTGGCATCATTTGGATGCATTCTTATATTCTATGGTATCTGGTTAGCCTCCGCGGCCTAAGTGAAGAGACATTATAAACACTTAGAACAACTATCCGTTTCCCATAGCCTCCGCTACCAGTAACGAAGACCTTGAGGCGAACGACTGGAAATGGCTGTACACCTCAACTGACAAGGAAATACTTCATTACCAGGTGATATTTCCCATGCGTGTTAAGCCAGCAGGTTTGACTCCACCACACATTACTGAAGTCGGCTTGACGAATGAGAGGGGGTTATCCATCTCCGGAGTAACACTGTGGACGTGCTGGGAAAATTTCATCGCTGCGGAAGAGATGTGTGCTTTATACCAATGCTTTGTTTTTAGCATGGGGAAAGTATGGTGCCATGCGTAGAGTGTATTCTTAATTTGTTAATTAAGTGTTATATATTAAATGATAGGTTCCTCGACGATTTCCCCCCCAGGTGATTTTTCATCTGTCTGGTTACATGTAATAGTAAATGGCTTTTTTCATTTATCCGTTTTTTTATTATCTTCTCCAGCATAAAACCATTACGGAATAAAGATTATGCTCAACCGAATTACCGTTCAGCTCCCGGTGGAGGGGCTTCTGTTCTGGAA
>NZ_JBDKEE010000055.1:0-8049 GCF_051130085.1 Enterobacter sp. PTB | reverse complement strand
TCGTGGTGGGACCATGACCGTTAACCGGGCAGGAAACTTTGTCACCTTTACGGGCAACGCCGATACCGCCGAACTTCATGGTTTCAGAAGCAGTTAATACCGAACCACCGTGGGTGGTTTTATCGCCTTTGCGGATAATCTGGAGCATTAATAAGGACCTCTATGAGTTGATAATTATCATTAGGTTAAAGTAACTAGCCTCCAGACAGATTAATCCTGTATCTGTTCCAGTAAGTCATTTAACTCATTCACTCTTGAAATATTCATGTCCATACGGCATATGCTGTACATCGGCGAACCGATTATAAATCCTTGGACATCACACCAATTTTCACGTGATGCAATCCAGTTTTTTTGCGCCGTAATTTACCGAGAATTTTTAAAATCACTCCCCTCTACTTTTGGAGGTAATTAATTTGATAACTGGAGCAACACTGACAAAATACCGAACAGAGATTATAGGGAATATATCTATTTTAGCTTCACTAGTTTGTTGCCTTTAAATGTCCACACTTCAGACTTTTTAGAATCACTGATATCTTGAATATTAATTTTGACTTTATCGCCGTCATTGTTAATCATAACAGAACCCATGCAGTAATCTATCGGCTTATGCACCTGGATTTTATTTTCAGAATCTAAGGAAATAATTCTAATTGCACCAGCCTCACAAGCATTTCCCATTGGAGAATCCTGGAATATCCAAACTCCAGTCCAAGAGTCAGCAAGGAGAGAGTAAGATGTCAAATATGAAGGAGACTCATACTCACAGTCATGCTTCGAAACAACTTTATCATTAAAGGATATTTCACATTGATTTCCATTTTTTATTGAATGAACTGTAGGCAAGTCGAAACTGTTTGCCATACTATACATAGGCAAAAGTGTAACTATCAAAGACAGAGTTTTTCGCATGTTAACCTCGATATCCTTCTCTCATTCCTAATTTTAATTTCTCTCTTACTTTAAAGCCTGCTTCATACTTGGTTATTGTATTATCTTTATTCAGATCTAAGCCTTTATTATCATTATAGCTTCTACCTTCATCATACAGAATGTAACTATCTGGTTTTCCTACAGCCCTGGGGCAGAATATAACCATATAAACATCTTCAATTGTTTTAATCTTTCCAGTGTACGGTTTGAAATATTTTTCCACATAATCCATTTGTTCTACCGAAGTCATGCCAGCCAATTCATTAGTTGTCGTACCTAAAGACCGCGCAGTATTCGACATAAATTGTATCAGGCCAGTAGCACTTCCATTTGGATTTCTAACGCTTGGGGAAAATGTTTCTCCTGTTTCAAATGCCATACATGACATTAAATAATCTGGGTTTATTTCCAGTCGCTCACAAACTTCAATAACCTTAAGTTTAAATTCTTTTGAAACTTTAGCACCCCATGCGATTTCATCAAGATTTTGGTCCTTTAATGAGCCCAGGAATCTAAGCGGGTGCATATGCCACAGTGAAGGGCCAAGTTTTTCAGATGTAACATCCTGCATCCATGCCATTTTATCGATAAAAGCCTCACTATAAGCCTTCCATTCCGGTGCTTCTTTCTTTAACGGTTCCAGAAATGACTGCCATATTGCATCGCCTTTTTTGTGATACCAGTCGCTCGGATGCTTCACTATCGCTTTTTGCACAACATCCTGGTAGTCCGGTCGGTGAATCGCCCGCAGGTATTCTCCAGAAGAGTAATACGGTTCCCCGCTGTCAATCTTATTCAGCAGGTACTGGTAACCGTGTTTTGCCATTGCATGGCTGGGACGCGGATCGTTTTTAGCCACTTCCAGAATCCATTCAAAAATACGACGCACCAGCCCCACTGGCTGGGTTTTACCGTCAAGGTAATCAAAACTCGGAGGGTCTACTATTTCCGTTCTGAACCCCAGTTTCCCCAGGTCATACTGAGATAATAATTCCGGTTGAGCCTGACCTTTGGGGACATAGCCATTTTCAGGGGGCAACAGCCAGTACTCCTGGTTTGTTGTAGCATCCGTCTCCGTTCTCAGGTCGCTCAGTTTCAGCAATCCGGCCCTGTTGGTCACTCTGCCGTCTTTCCCGAACGTTCCAGCCCGAATATTTTTACTGTACAGATCCAGATCCGGCGAATACTTCAGCCACAGCGGATGTTCAGCACCGGCCTTTTCCGGATTGTTGAGAAACTGCGGCAGGTTATCATCCATACTGAAACACTCAATATGCACCTGATAACGCGAAACATAACTTCCATCTTTCGGCGACTGATAATATCCCAGATGCCCAACCGGATCACCAGCGTGTATAGGGAAAGGCTCCGGACATACCACCTGGTCAAATACCATGCTGTCTTTCGCTGGTGGCATCAAGGAACGCCACCATGCAGGCCGCACCACAGAACCGGCCCCCAGGGCGATATTGTGGTTATCAACCAGCATCCAGTACTGCTGCCCGGCTTTAAGTGATGTTTTTACATTGTTTTTTTGTGCTTCTTCGTTCAGTCCCAGGTAAGTCACCAGACCGTATTTGCGCTGGTTGAAGCCCATCACATGCAGGCTGTCGTCAGACTCATCCCATTCGACAATGGCACCTTTCGGGATTGTTCCAGCCCGGTAACTACTGTTTACAGAATCCGGGTTATGGCTTGCCGCAACCATGAGCCAGTCAGGGTGATAAACCGACAGTGCATTCTGAACGGTCCAGAGGGGTTTATCC
This sequence comes from Enterobacter sp. PTB, assembly GCF_051130085.1. Taxonomy (NCBI): domain Bacteria; kingdom Pseudomonadati; phylum Pseudomonadota; class Gammaproteobacteria; order Enterobacterales; family Enterobacteriaceae; genus Enterobacter; species Enterobacter sp. PTB. Next base: position 5,347 of record NZ_JBDKEE010000055.1, on the reverse strand, counting down.
TGCAGTTCATCATAAGCCGAATAAGGGGCCAGATGCATATAGAGAGTATAAAAATGCAGGCCGCTTTTTTCCGTCTCCCCCGGCTGAATATAGTGACGTACCAGCAAAAATGAGCCGGAAAACAATAGCGGCCCGGATTCCCATGGAATATCGAGATAATCCTGGCAGATCCGGTAGGCAACGACTTCTCCGTCGGCCATACAACGCACAGCCTGCTCCCCTTTGTACGCCACAGGGAAGTCTGTGTGCTCTGATACCGCTTTGCCACTAAGCGCACACCAGGGGGTCGTGACCTGCGTGATATGGATCCCGGGATGCCACATCCCACTACGCCCGACAAGAAAAAGCCCCGTAGGTTCTCCGTTCAGATGAGCAAGCACATCCTCCTGATGACTAAAAGCATTTCCCCTGCGATCGGCAGGAACCGGCCATACAATTTTGGGTATAACAGACACGATGTTTTATCTCCGTCAGTCGTGAAATGACTTGCTGTCGATATGCTTCACTTCCGTCAGCGTAGATACGCCGAACTCTGAGGTATCTGCAGAAAGGCTCGCTCCCGAGCCAGGAACCAGATACTCCGCCACCTTCATGATCATCTTCCCTTCAGAGCCATGCTCAATGCCGTTCTCGCTCAGCTTCAGGTAAGAGCCGCCACCGTTCAGCGTCAGCGTTTTCGGCGTGCTGATGATAATTTCATCCTCTGTACTGGTGATGGTGACCTGCTTCTCCGCGCTGAGCGCCATCGTATTGTGCTGGGCCTGGATGGCGATATCCCCCTGACCGGCAATCAGTTTCATACCCTCTTTATGCGCAAAAAGCCCCAGTGACGCCTCTGCCGCCACCGAGACGTTTTTCATCGCCCCGAGGTCAAGGTGCTGACCGGCGTTAACCATCACGTTCTGGCTGGCCGTCAGTTGTACATGTTCACCCGAGGTGAAGGCCACGCCACGGGGGGCGCTCGCCAGCAGTACCGCAGACTGCAGCTGTTTCAGCCGTTCATCAAGCAGCGCCCTCTGGGCCCGGATATCACAGGTCAGCGCCTGAGCCGCCTGCGCCGCGTCATGCAGCGCCTGCATTTCGTTATTCGCCTGCGTTATCTGACTGACCGCCGCGCTCATCTCCAGCACCTGGCCCTGCGCTTTCGGCTGCTCGTCAGCGCTCAGAAACAGTCCACGCGCCGCACGAAGGGCACCGTACTCGTCGGTGCGCAGCTCAAAGCCGGTTCCCCGGACCTGGCGCTCAGCGTTGACCAGATGCCCCATATTCAGCTGGCTCTTGCCATATTCCGTTGCCAGCTTGATGTGTTCCTGCGCCTGCTGGTCCTCCAGACGCAGCTTGTTGTTGGACGGCGTACGCAGCACGTTACGGGTATGGTTGTCCTGCGTCACCGGGTCCGGGTGCTCTGAATCATGCAGGGCGCTGGCGATATAGGGGCGGTCCGGGTCGCCTGCATCAAAGGCAATCGCCACTTCCGTACCGTCCAGCAGCGGGGCGTGCCAGCCGTATTCATATCCGGCGTACGGCTTCGCGAGCCGCAGCCAGAGGTACGCTTCTCCGGCACCGCTGTCGCTGCGGTCCACGTTGACCCGGACGCGATAGCGCCCCTGGAGGTCCAGCCAGGCATAGCTGTCGCCCGTGGTCTCACTTTCCACACGCGCCACCAGTGTTCCGGCAACCACCGGACGGACGACCAGAGCAGGACGAAAACAGACCGTTTCACTGTAGGGAATGGCATCAAAATCCAGAATAAAGCTGCGGCTTCGGGAGCCACGAGCGCGAATGCGGGTGATAACCATCCCCTCTTTCAGACTCTCCGGCAGGGAAACGTCGCTCTCCAGCACCTGGCCGGGTAACAGCTGCGGGCTGGTCGAACGCCCGGTGACCTGGTGCTGTGCGTTCAGGAGACGCTCATGGCGCAGCCGGGCATAAAACGCCCCGGCTTCCGGGGTATCCGTATCCCCTGCCGACAGAAAAGGCTCCGCATAGTGGTAGACCTCTCCTGTCGTGATACCGTCGTCACCGCTGAGGCTTTCCGTGCTGTCCTGAGGTATCAGCGCCTGCCGGTAGTTGTAATCACGGGTGGTCACGCGGCTGCTTACCACCTGATGCGAGGTGCGGATAGCCCAGATGCTCGCCTGGCCGTTATCACTCGTCCCCGATGGAGAACGTAATGGTAGCCGGGTCCCGAACAGATACTGCGCCTGGGTATCCATGAACACCACAACATCCATCTGGCGTTTCTCATCCATCTCCGTGCGCCAGAAAATCCCGACCTCTGCCAGAATGCGCTGCACAAACGCCAGGTCCGTCTCCTGCCACTGGGTGATGAGTTCGCGTACCGGGTAGTCCCGCGTCAGGCTGAACTCAAAATCAGGGCCTTCCAGACCGTGCGAGCGCAGTATCTGCTCCACCAGCTCCGGCACGGTGACATTCTGATAAATGGCACTCTGGCGGGTGAACTGCAGCAGCGCAATGCGCGGCACCAGGGTGAGCTGGTACGTCGTTTCATCCGCCGAAGTGGAAAGTCGTCTGAAAGACTTCACCACGCCGTGCAGGGTACGCAAGGGGGTGGCGGCCCTGCCGTTAAAATCCGGCACCTGAAACGTAAATGACGCAAATTTCAGCAACAGCGCATCACAGGCGATATCCGCCGCCCCGCAGGTCACCCGGATATGATAATGCCAGGGTGAGCTGAGGGATTCTTCGGCCCTGAACGACAGCACATCCAGAAAATGCGGGCATTCATGCACGTCCAGACGGTAACGGGACTGGCTGATAAGCGTCTGAACGGCCAGGTCCGCCAGACCGGTCAGTATCTCACTCATGGTTCACCGCCTTTTCCGGGGCCACAAACTCCATCACGATGCCTTCCTCATCGTGCCAGCTGAGCGTCAGGTTTTGCGGCTTCTGTCCGGCTGCGAGGTGATGCAGCAGCTGCTGGCTCAGCACCGGCAGTATCTGCTGGTTGAGCAGGCTGTCGATATTACGCGCCCCGGTGTCCGGCAGCAGGCAGGCCGCCGCCAGCGCATCAGACAGGCTGTCATCAAGGGTGGTGGCGATGCCGTAGTGGCGGGTGAGTCGCTGGGTGACCTTCTCAAGCTTCATCGCCACGATGGTGCGAAGCGGTGCCTCGCCGAGCGGGCGGTACAGTACCGTCTGAAAACGCGCCAGCAGCGCGGGCTGGAAGTGGTCACGCAGCAGCGGTCTGACCAGCGCGTGCAGTTCGGCGTCCGTGGTCTGCTGATTTTCTGCAAGCTGCTGCATGATGTGGTCGCTGCCGAGGTTCGAGGTCATCAGAATCACGGTGTTGCGAAAATCAATTTCCCGCCCTTCGCCGTCGCGCATGAATCCCCGGTCAAACACCTGGTAGAACAGGTTCATCACGTCCCGGTGGGCTTTTTCGACTTCATCCAGCAGCACCACACTGTAAGGGCGTTTGCGTACCGCTTCGGTGAGAATACCGCCCTGGCCGTAGCCGACGTAGCCCGGCGGGGAGCCCTTGAGCTGTGAGACGGTGTGCGGCTCCTGGTATTCGGAGAGGTTGATGGTAATCAGCGACTTCTCCCCGCCGTACAGCGCGTCCGCCAGCGCGTGGGCGGTTTCGGTCTTGCCGGTGCCGCTGGGGCCCGCCAGCAGGAACACGCCCTGCGGGCCGTTCTCCGGCGTCAGCCCGGTTTTTGACGCCCGCAGGCGCTGTGCGATGGCGGTGAGCGCGGTGTCCTGGCCCACCACGCGCTGCTGTAACAGGGCTTCCAGATGCAGCAGCTCCGTCTGTTCGTCCTTCATTAATGAGGAGAGTGGCACGCCGGTCCAGTCGGCGATGACCTCCGCCACCATCCGCACGTCCACGTCCGGGCACAGCAGCGGGCTGTTCTGCTGCAGTTGCTGCAACTGTTGCTGCAGTTCTGCAGTCTGTGGTTGTGATTCGGGCGCGTTGCGGCTTTCCAGCAGCTGCGTGACCAGCGTTTTCTCCTGGTTGTAGCGGTCTTCCAGACGCTGCTGCTCTGCGGTGAGCTGGCGGGTCTGCTGCGCAATCTCTGTCAGCCGGGCGTCATTAATGTGCTGCCCCACCGCCTGGTCTTCCAGCAGGGCCTCCTCCTCCAGTACCAGGGCATTCTCCTGCGCCGCCAGCCGGGTGAGGGCCTCCGGGACCGTATCCAGACTCATGCGCACGCGGGCAGCGGCGGTATCCAGCAGGTCCACCGCCTTGTCCGGCAGCTGACGTCCGGTGAGGTAGCGACGCGAGAGCGTGACGGCGGCGCGAACCGCCTCATCGCTGATATGCACGCCGTGGTGTTCCGCGTAGCGGGACTTAAGCCCTCTGAGCATCAGGCAGGCGGTGTCGTCGTCCGGCTCATCCACCAAAACCCGCTGGAAGCGGCGCTCCAGCGCGGCGTCACGCTCAAAATACTGCTTGTATTCGCTCCAGGTGGTGGCGGCAATGGTTCTGAGTTCACCCCGGGCCAGCGCCGGTTTCAGCAGATTGGCCGCATCCGCGCCGCCCGCCTGGTTACCGGCCCCGATGATGGTGTGGGCTTCATCGATAAACAGCAGCACGGGGAGAGGGGATTGCTGCACCGCGTCGATGATGTTTTTGAGGCGCTGCTCGAACTCCCCTTTGACCCCGGCCCCGGCCTGCAGCAGACCGAGGTCAAGGGTGCGCAGAATAACCGGTTTGAGCGACTCCGGGACGTTACCTTCGGCAATGCGCAGCGCCAGTCCCTCCACCAGCGCGGTCTTGCCGACGCCCGGCTCCCCCACCAGAATCGGGTTGTTCTTGCGCCGCCGGGAGAGAATGTCCACCATCTGGCGGATTTCATTATCGCGACCAAACACCGGGTCAATTTTGCCGTCGCGGGCCCTGGCCGTCACGTCGGTGGTGAAACGGTCAAGCACCGCCAGCAGGGCGGTGGTGGGTTTGCCTTCCTTTATTGCAGGGGAATCAGCATCCACGGGACGCCCGATAAATTCCACGCTGCCGGTATCGCCGCCGTCACCCGTCATCAGCAGGGCATCTCTGGACTGCTCTTCCGGGCGTTCATCTGACTGCGCATCCAGCAACGGACGCAGCTGCGCTATCTGCCCGGTAGTCAGGGTAAGCAACGGCCAGAGACCGTCGCAGTGCAGCAGCGACGGATGGCTGCGAAAAGCCATCAGCAGATGGATACTGCGTATTTGCTCTTCCCCCGCCATCGACGCACACAGCCAGGCCTGGCGCAGCAGCTCGCTAAACTGCGCTGACAGTTTCGGGAGACGTCTGACAGTCCGGGGTTGCCGGTCCAGATACGCCAGCAGGTCCTGCCAGACGGTGTCCATGTCCCACTCATAGCGGCGGGCCAGCACG
>NZ_JBDKEE010000054.1:0-8446 GCF_051130085.1 Enterobacter sp. PTB | reverse complement strand
GGCAATCAAAATAAAACGGTGAAAAAAGGTTATATCCAGCGGCGTTGACAATAGGTCATCCCGACCGCCGCCACGCCGCTCAGGGATAACCCAATTAACGCGCGCATCACCAGGATACCGTGCCAGCTGGTCATCATCGTGGAGAGTAACGTACAAATCGAAGCCAGCATCAGGGCGGTAACCATCACCTGTTTACGGCCAATGGCGTCGGAAAGTGGCCCGGTGAAAAGTAGACCAATCGCCAGCATGCCGGTAGAGATGGAGAGCGAAATACTGCTGCTGGCAGGCGATACGCCAAATTCATGGGAAAGAACAGGCAGGATCGGCTGAACGCAATAGAGCAGGGCGAAGGTTGCCAGACCCGCTGAGAAAAGCGCCAGCGTGACGCGCATGAACTGGGGGGTACCACGTTTAATGAACTGAACCGGCTGCGATGCTGCGGGTAAATCATCAATATCTCTGGCCGGATCGATATCAATGGTAGATGTACGACTCACACAATGTCCTTGCTTAAACATCCCCGTGGTTTCGGGTGACGGGTATGACCACACGATCAGAGTAGGAAAATGTAAATATTCTGTCTAATATATTAATAATCTCAAATGATACTTTAAAAATATGAATATCGAACTGCGTCATCTGCGCTACTTTGTCGCCGTCGCTGAAGAGCTTCATTTTGGCCGCGCGGCGGCAAGACTGAATATCTCACAACCCCCGCTAAGCCAGCAGATCCAGATCCTTGAGCAACAGGTCGGGGCGCGCCTTCTGGCACGGACCAACCGCAGCGTGAGCCTGACGGCGGCCGGGAAGCAATTTCTGGCCGACAGCCGACAAATTCTCAGTATGGTGGATGAGGCGGCAGCCCGGGCAGAGCGGCTTTATCTCGGGGAAACCGGAGAGTTGCGGATTGGGTTTACCTCGTCTGCACCGTTTATCAGCGCTGTTTCGCAGACCCTGTCGTCGTTTCGCCGGCATTTTCCGGATGTGCATATTCAGACGCGCGAAATTAATACCCGCGAGCAAATCGCTCCGCTGAATGAAGGTTCTCTTGATTTAGGTCTGATGCGTAACACCCAACTCCCGGATACGCTGGCGTGGCAGGTTATTCTGCGCGAACCGTTGATGGCAATGATCCCGCACGATCATCCGCTCGCCTCGCGTTCGGCGGTCACGCTGGCAGAGCTGGCAAAAGAGCCGTTTGTTTTTTTCGACCCGCAGGTAGGTACCGGTCTGTACGACGATATTCTGGGCCTGTTACGACGCTACGATCTTGCCCCGATCATTACTCAGGAAGTCGGGGAAGCGATGACCATTATTGGGCTGGTCGCGGCGGGGTTGGGCGTCTCTATTCTTCCGGCCTCGTTTAAACGGGTACAATTGCGTGAAATGCGCTGGGTTGCTATCGCCGAAGACGATGCTGTTTCGGAAATGTGGCTGGTATGGTCGAAACATCATGAGCAGAGCCATGCAGCGCAGCGGTTTAAAGCACAGCTGTTAAGCGCCTCTGCAGGACAATATTTAGAGGGAAAAGTGGGTAAAAATGTGCAGTAAATCACATGGCTAAGTAAATATTTGACGACGGCCATTGAAGTGCTTCACCATAGCCCACAGTTTATTTCGATGCTCGAAAATAAGGGAGTACGAGGTGGTTGCTGATAGTCAGCCAGGGCACATTGATCAGATTAAGCAGACCAACGCTGGCGCGGTTTATCGCCTGATTGATCAGCTTGGCCCGGTTTCGCGTATCGATCTTTCACGCCTGGCACAACTGGCACCTGCCAGTATTACCAAGATTGTTCGTGAAATGCTGGAAGCCCACCTGGTCCAGGAGACGGAAATTCAGGAGCCGGGCAGCCGCGGCCGTCCGGCGGTCGGCCTGGTGGTGGAGACCGAAGCGTGGCACTACCTGTCACTGCGCATTAGCCGGGGAGAGATCTTCCTTGCCCTGCGCGATTTAAGCAGCAAGCTGGTGGTAGAAGACCGGCTGGAGCTGCCGCTCAAGGCTGAACAATCGCTCCTCGATGCCATTGTCACCCATATCGATCACTTCTTTATTCGCCATCAGCAACGCCTTGAACGCTTAACGGCCATTGCGATCACCATGCCGGGTATTATTGATACCGAAAATGGAATCGTGCACCGCATGCCGTTCTACGACGATGTCAAAGAGATGCCGCTGGGCGAGGTGCTGAAAAATCACACCGGCGTGCCGGTCTATATTCAGCATGACATCAGCGCCTGGACGATGGCGGAGGCGCTGTTTGGCGCATCCCGCGGCGCAAGGGACGTGATTCAGGTGGTGATTGACCATAACGTCGGGGCGGGCGTCATCACCGACGGACGCCTTCTGCATGCCGGAAGCAGTAGCCTGGTCGAAATCGGCCACACGCAGGTCGATCCCTACGGCAAGCGCTGTTACTGCGGAAACCATGGCTGTCTGGAAACCATCGCCAGCGTGGAAAGCGTGCTGGAGCTGGCGCAGGTCAGGCTCAGCCAGTCCATGAGCTCTTCGCTACACGGACAACCGTTGACCGTCGATTCACTGTGCGCCGCAGCGCGTCAGGGGGATCTGCTGGCAAAGGATATTATTACCGGAGTGGGGAATAACGTTGGCCGCATTCTGGCCATTATGGTGAATCTCTTCAACCCGCAAAAAATCCTGATTGGCTCACCGCTGAGTCAGGCGGCGGAAATTCTCTTCCCGGCTATCTCGGCCTGTATTCATCAACAGGCGCTCCCGGCCTACAGCAAAAATATTGCGGTGGAAAGCACCCAGTTTTCCAATCAGGGCACCATGGCTGGTGCAGCCCTGGTCAAGGACGCCATGTATAACGGCTCGCTGCTGATCCGCCTGTTACAGGGTTAACTCTTTTCCGCAGATGTACGAAAAATTGCGCTATCTCAAGCTGGGTAGCGCACGCATCCCGTAGACTTCCCCCACTGAATTATTTCTCTGGTTTATATTTTCGAAGCATACCCAAGAGGTGGAATGAGTCATGCTTAAGCGTTTCTTTGTTACGGGTACAGATACCTCTGTCGGCAAGACCGTTGTATCCCGCGCGTTGCTACAGGCTCTGGCAGCAAGCGGTAAACGCGTTGCAGGGTACAAACCGGTCGCAAAAGGCAGTAAAGAGACGCCCGAAGGATTGCGGAATAAAGACGCCCTGGTGTTACAAAGCGTCTCGTCACTGGAACTGCCATATCACGCGATCAATCCCATTGCCTTAAGCGAAGATGAAAGCAGCGTGGCGCACAGCGGTCTGATTAATTACACCCTGTTGTCCGACGGTCTGGCGAACCTGAGCGAGATGGCCGACCATGTCGTGGTGGAAGGTACCGGCGGATGGCGCAGCCTGATGAACGATCTGCGCCCGCTTTCTGAGTGGGTGGTGCAGGAGCAACTGCCGGTGATCATGGTGGTCGGTATTCAGGAAGGGTGCATCAACCATGCGCTTCTGACGGCGCAGGCGATTGCCAATGACGGATTGCCGTTGATTGGCTGGGTCGCAAACCGTATCAACCCGGGCCTGGCGCACTACGCGGAAATCATCGACGTGCTGAGCAAAAAACTGCCGGGACCGTTGGTGGGCGAGCTGCCTTATCTGCCACGTGCCGAACAGCGTGAATTAGCGCAGTACATCGATCTCTCTTCCCTCGGTCGGATGTTGTCCGTAGATCGAGTCGTGGCGTAACGTCCGCGACAAGACGGACGCGATCACGCAGGCAATCAGCAAACCGGGCAGCAAGAAATACTGCCCGGTCATTTCACAGACCATCAACACAGACATAATGGGCGCATGGGTCGTCGCGGCGAGTAACGTCGCCATGCCTGCCAGCCCCAGCAAAATCACCGTTTCAGACCCCGGAAACCACAGCCCAAAGAGTTGTGCAAACAGCATTCCTGTGGCCATGCCGACAAACAACGTCGGTGTGAAAACCCCGCCCGGCGCGCCAGAACCGCTGCCATCCCCACAACAATAACCCCGCCGCCAGCCCTCCCAGCGCGGGCGTCAGCGCGCGACGCCACGGGGATAACGCCGCCGCGGCATTCACCAGACTGCCGCTGTTGTTACTGAGAAACAGCCACTCCAGCAGATACATGCTGTGGCGGAACACCGCGACGGCCAGCGCGGCCAGTATGCCGGTAAGGGTGGCAATCAGAAGTCTGCGAAACATCGCGCGGATGTCGGGATAAGCGTGAAGACGTTGCATGGGCCGCAATTAAACGTGGGAGATACAATATTGTGAGGGGAAATCGCGGGGTTAGCAAAAGGTATGCGTGCGATGAACCGTGTCGGCCTGAGCAAACGCGCTGTAGGGGAGCGTGCCGCCGGGCAGGTCAGCGCCATACGTCTGGCCCGCCCGGCGGAGTGTTTTCGCTTAACTCTCGCTGTGAATATTCAGCGCCCGGCGCGTACGGCCGGAGCTGAGATACTCGGCAATATAATCCTGTGAGATCTCGCCGTTATAGCGGCCCTCTTCGTCGACAATCGGCATCCAGCTGGTGTTGCTCTCATACAACCGTGAAAGCACCACGCGCAGGTTATCCTCCGCTTTGCCGGTCATACGGAACGGATGCAGGATATCGGCACAGGTGCCGCTGGCATTACGCGCTTCCCGACGCTTCACAAAGCCCAGCGGTTTACCCCGATCGTCCACGACGGTAATGGCGCGAATATCGTTGTCATCCATGATCGCAAAGGCGTCAGAAAGCAGGGTAGAGCCCCGCACGGTGAGGGTCGGTTGCTGGTCGGTGACATCACCTGCCGATACCAGCAGCAAACGCTTGAGCGTACGGTCCTGACCGACAAACGAGCCGACGAACTCGTTCGCCGGTTTTGCCAGCAGTTCGTCCGGGCTGGCGCACTGGACAATACGCCCCTGGCGGAAGACGGCGATACGATCCCCAAGCTTCAGGGCCTCGTCGATGTCATGGCTGACCAGCATCACGGTCTTTTTCAGTTTACGCTGCATCTCCAGGAACTGGTTCTGGATCACCTCGCGGTTTATCGGGTCCACCGCACCGAACGGTTCATCCATCAGCAGTACCGGAGGATCCGCCGCCAGGGCGCGGATCACGCCGATACGCTGCTGCTGACCGCCGGACATTTCACGCGGATAGCGGTTGAGAAATTTATGCGGGTCCATGGCCACCATATCCATCAGCTCTTCAGCGCGGGTTTTACATCGGGCTTTATCCCAGCCCAGCATGCGCGGCACCACGGTGATGTTCTCCTCAATGGTCATGTTCGGGAACAGACCAATCTGCTGAATAACGTAGCCAATATTGCGGCGCAGGGTCACGGTATCCATCCCGCTGGTGTCTTCACCGTTAATCAGGATCGTGCCGCTGCTTGGTGCGATCAGACGGTTAATCATCTTCAGGGTGGTGGTTTTCCCACAGCCTGACGGGCCGAGCAGGACGCACATTTCCCCTTCAGGCACGTTGAGGTTGACGTTGTCGACGGCCTTAACGCTCTGGCCGTGTTTCTGTGAAAATTGTTTGGTGAGGTTTTCCAGTTTTATCATTATCGTATCCCCTTTGGAGTCAGAACGACCTGCAGACGATGCAGCAGCCAGTCGAGCACAATCGCTAAAAGACAGATCATCAGCGCACCCGCAATTAACATTCGAATATCGCTACCGCCGATGCCGTTAAGCAGCAGCAGGCCAAGGCCGCCAGCGCCAATCACTGCGGCAATGGCCATCACGCCGATGTTCATCACGACGGCGGTGCGGATACCGCCAAAAATCACCGGCAGTGCCATCGGGATTTCAACCCAGCGCAAACGCTGCCAGAAGGTCATCCCGATACCGCGTCCGGCTTCACGCAGGCCCGGCGGCAGGCTGTCCAGCGCGGTATGGGTGTTACGCACAATTGGCAGCAACGAGTAGAGAAACACCGCCGTGATAGCGGGCAGGGCGCCAATGCCCTGACCGATCAGCGAAAAGAGCGGGATCATCAGGCCAAACAGCGCAATGGACGGTATCGTCAGCACGATGGTGGCAATCCCCAGCACCGGCGTCGCCAGCCATTTGTGGCGGACAATCAAAATCCCCAGAGGGACGCCGATGAGTATGGCTAGCCCAACCGCCAGCGCCACCAGCCACAGGTGTTGCAGCGTCAGGGTTAACAGATAGTCCCAGTTATCCAGAATGTAGTGAATCGTCTCCATAGCGCCTCCTACAGCAACTGTTTGCTACGCAGGAAATCACGGGCGACCTGCTGCGGTGACTGATGGTCGATATCCACCTTCTTATTCAGTTCGGTGATAACGTCGTTATTGAGCTGGGCGGAGAGAGTATTCAGCGCCTCTTTCAGACCCGGATTGGCGTCAAGGGTGTCTTTACGCACCACGGGAGTGACCGCATAGCTCGGGAAGAAGCCTTTATCATCTTCCAGCACCTTCAGGTCGAAACCTTTTACCCGCCCGTCGGTGGTATAGATAAGCCCGGCATCGACGAAACCGTCCCGCACCGCGTTATAGACCAGGCCCGGGTCCATCTGGCGGATCTGCGGGCGATCCAGTTCCATGTTGTATGCCGCCTGCAGCGGTTTCATCCCGTCGCTGCGTCCGGCAAATTCGAGGTCCAGACCCAGCAGCCAGTTTTTATCCGGATCGGTTTTACGGATCTGCTCAATCTTTGCGACCATTTCAGACATGGTGTTGATGTGTCAGTATTGGCTGCTTATCGTATTGAAAATACAAGGGACTATTGATTTACCACATCGTCATGGGGCACACATGGGGCATAGCCACTTAGCTTCTGGTTGAGCATTGCCACTTGCTCAGCGCTGCTTTCCGGCATCCATGCGCCGTAAACGGTGTAAACCATCTGAGCGCTACCATGCCCCATTTGCGAGGCGATAAAGGTCGGATTGGCTCCTGCCGATAAGGACCAACACGCATAAGTGTGGCGTGACTGGTACGCTTTGCGGTATCTTAATCCAGCCCGTTTTATTGCTGCCTCCCATATGCTGCTGATGGAACTTACGGCATAATGGTGCCCTACATTGCTAGATTTTCGGGTTATTTGCGGATTGAAAACAAAAGTGCAGGGGTGGATGGTTGAGCGACCGTACTCCCGCAACTTCACTTCAGTCTGGAATTGTTTACCCATCCTCGTCATTGTTGCTTGGCTTTTAAGTGCGTCGATGGCTGGCTGAATTAGGTGGATCACCCTGTCGGTACCTGCATCGGTTTTCGGCAGGGTGAATTCACACAATGAGGTATAATTCCGCCTGATCATCATTGTCCCTGCCTTAAGGTCAATATCCTCCCAGGTGAGAGCAACCAGTTCACCGTGACGCACCCCTGTATATACAGCCAAAGACAAGAGATTTTTGATCTGCTGATGGTGGCAAGTATCGATTAGTCGGAGAAACTCTTCTCGACTTAACGGGTCAGGTACCGCTTTTGACTTCTTTAGCGGGGATATACCGTCAAACGGATTATTTGGCGCATATCCATTATCAACAGCAAATTGAAACATGCCAGATATAGTGGTCATGTAGTAGTTCACGGTGGGTACTGAGCGGCCCTTAGCGGTTGTTCGTTTCCCTCTACCTGGTATGTGATACCCGGTCAATAAATCCTTCCTGATAAAAAGTAGCTCCTCTCTGTTGATGGATGAAACAATCCTGTTTTTGCCGATGCGGGGCAGCATATTGCGCACAACAGATTGATACCGATTCAGCGCGTTAGCGCTAATCTCCATTGTTTTCAGTTCCAGCCACTTATCGGCAAGTTCCTGCACCGTGATTTCCTTGTTCTGCAATCCGAACCGCTTCAGGTGCGGTGATGTTGGGAATCTGGCTGCATAGTCAAAATTCCCCATCCGAATCTCAAAGCAGACCGCAGTACGCAGTTCTCCGGCCACCTTGCGATTTTTAGCGGTGTCAGGGACACCGAGATTTTCCCTGACACGCTTACCTCTATACAGAAACCATATGCGGAGTGAACCGCCATGGTTTTCAACGCCCGTTGGGTATGATTCTTTACTCATTTGTCCCTCCCGACGTCCAGGAGTTTTGCAAGATTACCTTTTTCATGCTCGCGGATCACCCGGTTGTTTCTTTTTTGACGTCAGGCTGTTTCTGGCTTTTTATCCAGCGCATTATGGCCTCAATGTTATACAGGCATTCACTGGTAGGCTTAGGGTCGCCTTCGGCGGTATAGTGCCGATATTCACGTCCAACCAACCAGGACTTCCTGCGAGCGCGGGCAATAGTGCCAGGCTTGATGCCCGTAGTAGCAATCAGTACTTCTTCAGACACCCATTCGCTGGGTGTTATTTGATAGATAATCGGTTGCATACCCACCTCACACCACACTCAGGCCACGACAATGGCGCCAGACTTCAAACATGCGCTTTACCACTTCCCGGGCGTAATACCCGTAGTCGTCTATCGTCAGATCGTAGCGGTCGCCGTATTGCTGACGCA
>NZ_JBDKEE010000053.1:0-9149 GCF_051130085.1 Enterobacter sp. PTB | reverse complement strand
AACAGTTTGTGGAAGACCACTTTCGCGCAGAAGGTTATGACGAAGACAGCATTTACATCGCCAGACAGACGGCAACCCTGCTCGCTGGTGCCTTAATTGCGGCGCTGATGGAGCAGATACTGCAGCTTATCACCACACCAGGAGCCTCCCGTTGATGCCCTGCTCACTGAGCGGGGCATTTTGTTTTATGTCATTCATCAGGAGATGACGATGAACAACACCGACGATACCCCACTACCGTCCGGCCCGTTTACCCGCAGGCAGGCTGATGCCGCAGTCGCGGCGTACCAGAACGTCGCCATAGAAGATGACCAGGGGACGCATTTTCGGCTGGTCATCCGCGACCACGAGGGACAATTACTCTGGCGGGCGTGGAATTTTGAAGCCGGTGCCGGGGAATGGCTTAACCGCTATCTGCTCAGCCACGGTATCCCCGGGGACTGACTCACCACGGGCCTCGCCCGAATATCCGACACACCAACAGGCCATGTTCCCTCCGGGGCGCATGGCTTTTTTGTTTATGCCGTTAAATCAACCAACAAAGGAAATTAACCATGCGATTAGCCAGCCGTTTTGGTCGGGTGAACCAGATCCGCCGCGACAGACCGTTAACCCGTGAAGAACTGATGCAGGTCGTTCCCAGCGTCTTCAGTGAAGATCGCCACGAGTCCAGAAGCGAAAAATACGCTTACATCCCCACCATTACCCTGCTCGACAATCTTCAGCGTGAAGGCTTTGAACCCTTCTTCGCCTGCCAGTCACGCGTACGCGCCCCTGACCGCCGGGAGCACACCAAACACCTGCTGCGCCTGCGTCGTACCGGCCAGATAACCGGTCAGCAAGTACCGGAGATCATTTTGCTCAACTCGCATGATGGCTCCAGTTCATACCAGATGCTGCCTGGGCTGTTCAGAGCCATCTGCACCAACGGGCTCGTCTGCGGACAGTCGTTCGGTGAAATTCGCGTGCCGCACCGGGGCGATGTGGCCGGGAAAGTGATTGAGGGGGCGTATGAAGTGCTCGGCGTCTTTGATCGGGTGGAAGAGAAACGCGAGGCCATGCAGTCGTTACACCTGCCGCCACCGGCACAACATGCCCTGGCGAACGCCGCACTGACGTACCGCTTTGGCGAAGAGCACCATCCTGTCACAGCAACACAGATACTGGCGCCGCGACGGTATGAAGACCGGCAGGACGACCTGTGGACCGTTTATAACCGCATTCAGGAGTCTTTACTCAAAGGTGGCCTGCCGGGGCGCACTGCACAGGGAAAACGTACTCACACCCGCGCGATTAACGGTATAGATGGCGACGTTAAGTTAAACAGGGCGCTCTGGGTGATGGCCGAAGAGCTGCAGCAGGCTCTGAGCTGATGCAGCATGTGCCGGATGATGCCCGTCAGGCAGACGTTTATCCGCTTTCCCTGAATGAGGTTCCGGGTTGCCGCTCCCTCTCTGATGACGACCTGTGCGCCTGGTGCACACATCTTCTCTACCGACCCGGCGAACTCAGCCTCTGTCAGTTAAGCCTGGCCGACAGTATATGGCCCGCCTGTTGTGATGAGAACGGCTATGAGCAGTCCTGCCCGTCACTCCAGTTGAGCCTACATCTCCGTCCCGATAAATAAACAAGGAAAAACCAACATGACCGACATTATTAGCCTTAACGATAATATCCCGTTACTGCCACAGTCTGCTGCTAACAATGGCACATCGGCACTGACCGCTATCCTTGTCCCCGACGCTGACCGCCAGTCATTCTGGTTACAGCATTTTGGCGACATCCCGCAATGGCTCCGGATTGAGTCACCGATATTTTCCTGGCTCGACCTTTTGTGTAAGGACTACCACGGAGATTATTGGGAATTTTACGCCCTCAGTAACGGGGGCGCTTTTATTATTCCGTCCACCGAAGGTGAGTACGTACTCTTTAACGCACTGAACGGGAATGGTGCCACCGTCGGTCATGAGGCCGCCGGCATCATCGCCTGCCTGATGACCTACAGCCATCATGCCTGCAGTACAAAATGTGACGCGATGACGGAACACTACTACCGACTGCGGGATTACGCCCTTATTCACCCTGAGTCTAACGCCATTATGCGCATGATCGACTAACCCTTCACACGACCTACCTACGGAAACACCCATCATCATGATGAATATAACCCTATCCCCGTCAGTGACGGAACTGCCATTACCCACACAACGTACCATTCAGCGCGCGCTGGCGTTGCTGGAGTGCCAGCTACGCGAACCCGGCGCGTCATTTACGTCCAGTAATGCCGTCCGCGACTGGCTGCGTCTGCAGCTTGCCTCACTGGAGCGCGAAGAGTTTACCGTGCTCTTCCTCGATAACCAGCATCGCCTCATTGCTCACGAAACGCTCTTCACCGGCACCATCAGCCATACGCAGGTCCATCCCCGCGAAGTGGTTAAGGCCGGTCTGAAGCATAACTGCGCCGCTGTCATTGGTCGGGTAGCCAGGGCACATTACTGTGCCCCAGCCCCCTAAGAACCGGACTTGATGGTTTCCGCTCATCCGGCTCAAGCCATTTCTAAGTCCAACACCGCTGTTGAACCGGTCAGTTACAACAGGAACAAGGAGGATTAGGTGGGTTAGCGAAGTCGCCCGGCAGGTCCCTTGCGGACAGCGAAGTAAGGCCACCAGTCCGGGTCGTAAGGATTCGCCTCGGCCCGGATCTTGAGGTGGCGGCGGATTAGCGTTTTATCGGCACATGCCAGCAGCAGCCAGTCTCGTTTACTTCTTATCTTCACTTTCCCCATGTCAACCGCAAAACGCCAGCTTCTACCTTCGGCCCGATGCCAGTATCGGCAGAGGATCCAATAGGGGCCTTTATTCTGGTGTCTGCGTTTAGCCCATCGCCAAAGACAATGCCAGATCACATAATCCACTTTACGAAAGACGGATGAAGAAACAATGTGCCTGTGATACATACACCAACCAATGATCACCCGGTTGAGTGCGAAAATCAGGCTAGATTGTTCCGCCGTTCGGTTCAGGTGGATAATTTTGCGTACCTTATTAAGAAACGCCCTGACACTTTTCCTTGATGGGGTAACCAGCAATTTTCCGCGATATTTGCGCAAATGCTGGCCCAGAAAGTCGAATCCGTAGTCGATGTGAGTTATATGCGTTTTTTCCTCCGAGAGCTGTAAGCCTCGCTTGCGCATAAATTGCTCGACCAGCGGTCTTACTTCATTTTCCAGAACTTCTCGTGAGCATCCCGTGATAATGAAGTCGTCTGCATATCTTACGAAATTAACTTTCGGGTTATACCGTTTTGAACCACTGCCGATTCGCACGAAACGTGCTCTCAGCAGTGCTTCAAGTCCATCAAGCGCCATATTTGCTAACACCGGGGATATGATTCCGCCTTGCGGCGTCCCCTCCAGTGTTGGCTTTAGCGCGTGTTTTTCCATGTACCCCGCCTTTAGCCAGCGAGCCAGGATGGCTTTATCTGTTGGTATATTGTCCAGCATCCAGTCATGGCTGATGTTGTCGAAACATCCCACAATGTCACCTTCCAGTACCCAGACAGGCGAGCTTTTTCGGCTGAGTAACTTAAAACACTGCTCTATGGCGTCTGCCGTGGAACGTGCAGGCCTGAATCCGTAGGAGTTAACATCGGCAGTGGTCTCAGCGACAGGATCCAGCGCCAGCAAATAAAGTGCTTGCATGGCGCGGTCTTTCATCGTTGGGATACCCAAAGGCCGTTGTTTTCCATTGGATTTTGGTATGTAAACACGCCTTAGTGGTTGAGGCTGGTAACCTCTTCTTCGAAGTTCGTGTATGGCCTGCATTTTCGCTTCTGGTGTTTTCCACAGTCTGCGATCCACGCCAGAGGTGTCTTTCCCTTTGTTTCCTGTTACTCGTTTCACGGCCAAAGAGCGACCACTCAACGAATGGGTCAACAGCCATTGCAGAGCTTTCACTTTGCCATGGCGTCCTTCCCGTACTGCCTTGACGATACGTGCCTGCAGCCTCTTCACAGATTGTTCACAACGGGGCCAGTTTATTTGATCCCAGTCCGATGCTCTGTGGGAGGATGCACACACAACAGTTGTTGTGTTCATTTGCGTTTCCTTCTCTGGAGGTTCTACTGCTTTCTCGTCATGAATGACCAACTGGAAGTGGGCTTGCTTTCACAATAGTGCCATATTGTCTTTGATCGACTTAACACTTATCCCGACCATTACAGCCCGGCATTCGCTTTCTCCAGTCTCCTTTACCCCCTATCCCAACAGCGATCCTTACGAATACACCTGCCTGTTTGTGCAGGCGGAATATTGGGCTTACCGTGTTTCGAATGGAAGACACGAGTGGGTTAGCCTCTGCCCCTACACCGGCGGTTTGTTGTGTCCGTGTACTCCCAGCGCGCAGGGGGAGTAGCCAACCGCGTTGCCGTTTTGGCCCGAGCCTTGAACAGCATCTTGCGGCTCGTTAGACATTGACGATGCCTGCATGGCAGTTCACATATGTTAGACATACCACTCAGCCTAGCCCTTAAACCGCATGATGCTTGCAGTTACAACCCGTTCCTCACGGTCCCGGTTGTGCTGATGCACAGGTACATTGTCTCGACAGCTTCAGACCAAGCGGTTATCCTGGGCGTCGAAATTAATATGTACAGGGTACCTCTCCTGTCTGGCGGCAGTCGTCAGCACCGCTGTATCTGGTTCAGCGGCTTTTGCCATCAGGGAGAGGGGGCCTGCTTTGAAGGAGATTATGCTTACCAGCCGCAGGCCGTCTACCGGATCCGGGAACACTACCCTGAAGACGCAGACCTTCACCGGATTGCCGATTTACTGCAAGCCATTCAGTTGCACAACAGCGGTCAGCTTCATGCCACGATCCGCCATCACGGCCAGCATATCCATGAAAACTGTATGGCAGTCACGGTCGAACACCACAGCCCTTCCGGGCAGGACATGACCACAGACAGTGAAGCAGCGGTAACCGAAGCCATGCGGTTGCTGGCCCGCTGGTTATACGACTGGCTGGAAAGCGAATACAGCTGGCAGACCTCTCCCGCCATTGTTGACGACGACATCATCGACGCTAAATACACCTTCACCGCATCCGGTCAGCGCTTCGGCTGAACGGCATCACCTTTAACCTTTCCTGTATGACTTTTTAGCGAGGCTTAATAATGACCGATACACTCACGCCCCGTGTTCCCACGGACGCACCGCGCTGGGGTCTGCCGCGCGATACCACACCCTGTTTTGGCGCACGCCTGGTGCAGGAGGGCAACCGACTGCATTACCTGAATGACCGCGCCAGCATCACCGGAACCTTCAGCGAGGCGGATTTACGCCATATTGACCAGGCGTTTCCTCTATTGCTTAAGCAGCTTGAACTGAAACTGATCAGCGGTGAACTTACCCCACACCGCCAGCATTGTGTCACGCTACACGCGAAAGGGCTGACCTGTGAAGCGGACAGTCTCGGCTCCTGTGGTTATGTCTATATCGCGATTTACCCGACATCTGCACCTACCGCATAAACCCCGCAACACTTAACCAACGCTCAAAGAGAACCAGTAATGAGAATTTTACCTGTATCCGCAAAACGGGCGGCTGAGATTTGCCCGTCACCTGGTGTGTCAGCAGTGGCTGTGTGGCTGACCCTACTGACGTACCTGCTGGACCAGCACTACGGTCTAACGCTGAACGACACGCCGTTTGGCAATGACGGCGTGATCCAGGAGCATATCGACGCAGGTATCTCACTGTGTGACGCGGTGAATTTTATCGTGGAGAAATATGACCTGGTGCGTACTGACCGTCGTGGCTTCAGCGCAGAAACACAATCGCCACTTATCAGCAGTATCGATATACTTCGCGCCCGTCGTGCCACCGGGCTGATGAAACGTAGCGGTTACAGAGCCATCACCGATATCACCACCGGGCAATATTCACTGGAGTCCGGGCAATGAAAGTTAGTCTGAACATTGAAGCTGACGCCATCAACGTACTGGCCCTCAACATGGGCCGGATCGCCGTAGATATCGACGGTATTGAACTGGCCGAACTGATTGATGTGGTGAACCAGAACGGTTATTCGCTTCATGTTGCTGACGAGCCTGGAAAACTGGCCGTTGAAGATCCGCTCCCGCCCGTCACCCGCCTTAACGGCATCCAGTGTAGTACCGCCCATATCTCCGAGGCTGACAACAACCTGCTATTCGCTCTTTCGCATCAGCATGAAGACTTTGGTGACAGCGAGTGGATAAGCTATACCGGCTCAGGATATTTGATATATCTGGATGCGTGGCAGTACCCGGTGCTTCAGCTTAAGAAGCGGGGCCTGTCGAAAGCCTGTCGCCGCCTGCTCGTGGCGCTGATACGTCGTTACACTATCAGAGTCATCCATCTTGATGCCTGTGGTGAAGTGCTGCCAGGCTTCGCCACCTTTGACTGGTAACTCATACCTCCAATCTTCACAAGTATTCGCATGCCTAAATTTACCACGGAAACAGCCCTCAATATTCTGATTGACTGGCTGCTGGACGTTCGCGATCTGCAGCTTCTGCAACACCCCAGAACAAATTAGCCACCGAACCCCACTCATCACACACGCATAAGCGCCAGCCCTCACCGGCTGGCGTTTTGCTTTACATAAGGAAAAAAATGATGTCAGAACTTACCCTCACAGAACCCGACGTTTTAACCGGCCACACCGATGTGATTTGCTCGACCAGTATTGAACGTATCGTCACAGGACGTAACGCCGCACTGACGCAGATTGAAGCGTTGATCCTCCAGCTTGACGATATTTCGACACTGACCCGCAGTATCGGCGGCAAAACCGCCCTGGACTGGGCCATGAAGCAGGACTTCCGCTGCGGCTGCTGGCTGATGGAAAAAAGAGAAGCGGCGATGAAAGCCATTACACGCAATCTCGATCGCAGTATTTGGCGGGATTTGATGAAGAAGTCGGGGATGCTAAGCCTGATGGACGCTCAGGCGCGTGACCAGTGGTACAACAGCCTGGAAAAGGATGACATTCCTGCCGTTAGCGAAGCCAATATTCTCAGCACCTTTGAGCAACTGCATCAGAGTAAAGGTGACGTATTTGAACGAGGCGTCATTAACGTGTTCAAAGGGCTGTCCTGGAATTATAAAACCAATAGCCCCTGCAAATTTGGCGGAAAAATCATCGTGACAGGGCTGGTCAAATGTGACCGATGGGGATTTGGGCTTAACTGGGGCTGGCAGCGGGATCGGTTAGCCGACCTTGAACGCATGCTCATGATCCTTGATGGAAAGCCTGCTCCCGACAACCGCGCCGATGTTACCCGTCGCCTGGGCGATCATATCCATGCTAATCGGCACAGCAATCGTTACGAGGACGAGATGTTTGCAATCAAATACTTTCAGAAGGGGACGGCCCATATCACCTTAAAGCGGCCAGAGCTGGTCGATAAGCTGAATGACATCATCGCCCGGCACTATCCCGGAGCTCTGGCAGCAAGGTAATATGCCTGTCGTGTGTTTGCTGTTAAATATGTCGTATTTTTGCTATGATTGAAAAACAAACAGAGGAGGAAAACATGACGACCAAAGCCCGTATACAGTCACGACTGAAACGTTCGAAGCGCTATGTTTTCACTCGTGATGATTTCAAAGACATTGCTGGCTACGATCAGGTTGGCAGAGCATTGCGTGCCCTGGTTAAAGAAGGCGTGCTGTTGAAAGTCGGTTATGGCGTGTACACCAAGGCCCGCCGCAACAGTATCACCGGTAAGCTGATGCCAGCATCGCCCGGTGGTTCCGCTGCAGTGATCGTCGAAACGCTGGATCGACTGAAGGTACGTTATCGCGTTACCGACGCAACACGGGCATATAACAGCGGTAAGTCTACTCAAATCCCTGTTTCGGCAGGGATAAAAACACCATCACGTTTTAAACGCGTGTTGTCGGTAGGAAACAGTAAACTGAATGGATAATCTCAACACTCTTTTTTCTGAGGTAGCTGACGCACTTGGTATTGAGTCTGTCGCCATTGTGGAAAAAGATCACTATATCGTTGAGCTTCTGGCTCTGCTTAAGCCATTGTCGTTCGATACTCACCAGCTGGTTTTCGCTGGCGGTACTGCCCTGGCAAAATCCGGGGTGGCGCTGAACCGCATGTCAGAAGACGTGGATATCAAACTGGTTCCAGGCGCTGACTTTCTGGCGCTTTCGCGCTCCGGGCGAAAAGCCAGCCGTAAAGCGGTTATCCAGTCAATCACTGACGCAATAACCGCTACCGGTATGTTCAGCGTTGATGATGACCAGAAAGTGACCCGGGATGAGTATCGTTACAATGACATTCCGGTTCGTTATCCTCAGCGTCTGGCACAGGAACCCTGTCTGCGGCCTTTCATCAAACTGGAGCTGATGGAATCTGATTTGCTGGAGTCAGCAGAAGTACGGGATATTCACTCGCTGGTAACCGAGATGACGAAAAGACCACATATCGTTCAGGCATTCCCTTCCGTCACCGTAACCAGTACACAAGCAGAGAAATTAGTGGCGATGTTGCGACGAACAGCCGCTGTCACCCGCAATGTTGAACGTTTTGACGATACCACGCTGGTTCGCCATATCTACGATACATGGTGCATTGTGAACGTCGGGAATGTCGACATAGCACAGCTTACTGCTTTTGTTGAGAGAACTATCGATCAGGATATCCAGCGTTACGGCAACCAGTATCCACAATTTTGCGACTCGCCTGTGACAGAGCTGAAAATGGGCCTGGAGGAACTGACAAACAATCCTGTACATCAGGATCGTTACCAGAAATTTGTTGCTCCGATGGTATTTGGCAAACAAGTCGCCTGGACGGAGGCTTATGGCTGCTTCAGACAAGTGGCGCTTTCCATTTTAAATGCCCTGCCAGTAAGGTAGCGTGAACCAGTTCCTCTCTTCAATGCAGGACACCCGAGATATCAACAGGGTGCTTGCAGAACCAGGTGACCATCAGCCGTTGGATGTCCTTTGATTGTGCTCTCGTCAGAGGTAACATCCAGGTTAATCGGGAATCGAATGAAGGAATCGAATCCATGATTTCAGGAAGTCCAAAATCAGTAACCTTTCTCTTCTGAAACTCCCGCCAACAACCAGCGAAACCATTAC
>NZ_JBDKEE010000052.1:0-10843 GCF_051130085.1 Enterobacter sp. PTB | reverse complement strand
CCTGCACCCGCGTCTTTAGCTGGTTAAATGGCGCAGTGAAAGCATCCCGGCCAGTACGACTGATAACGAGCGGCGTGATAGTCGTTACGCCAGCAAAAACGGTATCGTGGCATAGTTTAGACACACGATGAGTACTATTCATCACGAACAAAGCTATAACTCGGCGTGGATTTAGACGCAGCTTGCCTACGTGGATAAGAACAGTCTCCGTTGCACTTACAACCACGCTAGATACCTGGATGGACGACGCGAGATGCTACCGTGATATGCCGACTATTATACTATATTGACAACCAGGGCGCGGCGGGGAATGGAGAAAGTAAAACAACGTTATTATATTAGCCTCAGAGAGTAAGCTTCTGAAAAGGCTATGGAAGAAGCACAACTCACAGGGATATAGATTGTATGCACTGGCTCTTGGCTATGAGCCTACAAGAAGATCAGCGAGCCGATGAAAAAGATGTGTTGTATCATGAGACTTGAATTTTTGGAGCGTATTTTATCGGCCGGATTTAGGTCTGAGTCTAATTAATGCACATTTTCATAGTGTCTGAGGCATATACACCGGAACGTTGAAGGAGCTTACTGTCATGGATAAATATCAGCTCAGCGAGCGTGATATCTGCACAAAATTCATTACACCCGCTATTCAACAAGCTGGCTGGCAGCAGCATCAGTTTCGAGAGGAAGTCAACCTCACCGATGGCCGTGTCATGGTACGCGGTAAGATGGCCTCTCGAGTCAAAAATCCTGAAGCTAAAGGAGGTCCTAAACGTGCCGATTATGTGCTTTATGCAAGACCAAACGTGCCGATCGCAGTTTTAGAGGCCAAACAGGCGAAGTTCTCCATTGGGCACGGTATGCAACAAGCTCTAGCCTATGCCGAAATGCTAGACGCGCCGTTTGCCATCAGCAGTAATGGTGATGGTTTTCTCCTGCATGACCGAACTGGCCTATCCCTGCCTGTCGAACGCGAGCTTCAGCTTACCCAATTCCCGACCCTGGCCGATTTGTGGACGGTATATCAGCAATGGAAAGGATTAGTTGCACCTGAAGCTGTAACGCTGATTGAACAGCCGTTTTATACCGATGGCAGTGGTCGTGAACCACGTTACTATCAACGTGTGGCAATCAACCGTGCCATTGAAGCTGTAGCCAGAAGGCAAGCACGAATATTGCTGGTCATGGCCACCGGTACAGGGAAAACGTATACAGCTTTTCAGATTATCTGGCGCTTATGGAAAGCAAAATCCAAGAAACGCATTCTGTTTTTGGCCGACCGCAATATCCTCGTCGACCAGACCATGCAGCAGGATTTCGCCCCTTTCGGTGAGGTGATGCATAAGGTCACTAACCGCGAAGTCAAAAAGAACTATGAGATCTACCTTGCTCTCTACCAAGCGGTAACGGGGAAGGAAGAATGGAAACAAATCTATCGCCAGTTTCCAGGGGATTTCTTCGACTTAGTCGTGATTGATGAATGCCATCGTGGCAGCGCCGCGGAAGACTCAGAATGGCGCGACATCCTGGATTATTTCACTACAGCCACACATATTGGCCTAACTGCCACACCGAAAGAAACCAAGGAAACAAGCAATACCAGCTATTTCGGATACCCCATTTATACCTATTCGCTCAAGCAGGGCATTGAGGACGGTTTTCTTGCTCCCTACAAGGTGATCCGCATTGCAACCGATGTTGATGCAGTCGGCTACATACCAGAGAAGGGTAAATTAGATAAACTAGGCCAGGTCATGGAGCAACGGCAGTACAATACAAAAGACTTTGATCGCACTCTAGTTCTGAAGAAACGCACATCTCTTGTTGCCAACAAGGTATGGGAATACCTCCAGGCAACCGATCCGATGGCCAAGACGATTGTTTTTTGTGACGACCAGGATCATGCTGAGAGGATGCGCCAGGAGCTGGTAAAGCTCATCCCTGCCGCGGCAAACAATCGCCGTTACGTCATGCGAATTACCGGAGACGATAACGAAGGGAAAGCACAGCTCTCCTACTTTATCGACAACGATGAACCTTACCCGGTTATTGCCACCACCTCAAAGCTACTTACCACGGGCGTAGATGCTAAAACCTGCAAGCTGATTGTCCTGGACCAGAGCATCAACTCGATGACGGAGTTCAAACAGATCATTGGCCGCGGCACCCGCCTGCGCGAGGACTACCAAAAACTCTACTTCACCATCATGGACTTTAAAGGCGCTACGCGGCTGTTTGCTGATCCCGATTTTGACGGCGAACCCGTGGAGATCTACGAACCTGGCCCAGAAGATCCTGTGGTACCGCCAGATGTCGTCACGCTTCCCAGTATAGAAGAACCAGAACCTCTAGCCTATGACTCTAGTCTCACAGATAAGGCAGGAGGCGGCGTAGGCCGAGTAAAGTATGTGATTGATGACGTCAATGTGTGTTTAGCTGTTGAACGTTCGCAATACCTTGATGTCGAGGGCAAGCTCATCACTGAGGACTACCGAGTCCTGCTCAAAAGTGACATTAAAAGCACCTTGCAGGCTAAATTTGGTAACCTAACCAACTTTCTACGGCGCTGGAGTAGCGCCGAACGCAAACAAGCTGTGATAGAGGAATTAACTGAACATGGCGTACCATTCGAGATCCTGCAACAGGCTGTCGCTAACGGCAGCGAACTGGATGCTTTTGATCTGGTAACCCACGTCGCCTTTGACCAGAAGCCACTCACCCGGCGTGAACGGGCTAACAACGTGAAAAAGCGTGATGTGTTTGGCAAATACAGTGAGCAAGCCAAGGCCGTACTGGAAGCTTTGCTCGAAAAATTTGCCGATCATGGTGTACAAGACATAGAGGATGCCAATGTGCTGGAATTACCTCCATTTGACCTATTTGGTAGCAAGACACAAATCCGTCGGGGTATTTTTGGTGGCGTAGAGCAGTACACCCAAGCAGTGAAGGAGCTGGAACTGGCTCTCTACGACATATCCGAACAAAAACAGGCTTGATTAAACAGCAGCCTTCAACAGCGAATAAAAAGATGAATCTCAGCAGTACCATTAAATCCATTCAAGACATCATGCGTAAAGATGATGGCGTCGATGGTGATGCACAGCGTCTCGGCCAGCTCACATGGATGTTGTTCCTCAAAGTGTTTGATCAGCGCGAGGAGGAATGGGCGGATGATAACCCGGCGTATATCTCTCCCTTGCCCAAAGAGTACCGATGGCGTAACTGGGCAGCTTATATAGCGGGGGCTGATGGCAAAAAGAAGCCACAAATTGCAGGTAGTGAATTGATTAGCTTTGTCAACAACGAGTTATTCCCAACGCTCAAAGAGATCGATGCTAACAAAAGCCCTCAGCATAAAGTCATCCGTAGTGTCTTTGAAGATGCGAATAACTACATGAAATCCGGCCCGCAGATGCTGGCCGTGATCGAGAAGCTGGAAGATGCTATCAATTTCCACGATTTTACCATCCGCGCAAATATTGGCGATGTGTACGAGCAATTACTCAACGATTTGCGCGGCGCAGGTAATGCTGGGGAATTCTACACCCCACGCGCCATTACCGCTTTTATGGTTGATAGGGTCAATCCGCGTTTAGATAAGCGTGAGACAGTAATGGATCCCGCTTGTGGAACAGGCGGTTTCTTAACCGCCGGAATCGAGCATTTTCGCAACCAACTCGCGACAATGAAATCACCGCGCCCTGAAGACAAGCGCGCCATTGAAGCGCTGATCCTCGGCATCGAAAAGAAGCAGTTGCCGCACCTGCTATGCACAACAAACATGTTACTGCATGGAATTGACGTTCCCAGCCAGATCGAGCACAAAAATACCCTGGGCATCGGCTGGAACGAGTGGAAAGCCAGCGACAAGGTTGACTGCATTATCACCAACCCCCCATTTGGAGGCTATGAAGATGATGGCGTGGGCAGTGACTATCCGGCTGACCTGCGCACCCGCGAAACAGCTGACATGTTTATGGCGCTCATCATCAAAAAATTATTGAAGGAAAAAGGGCGTGCCGCCGTGGTGTTACCTGATGGTTTTCTGTTTGGCGAGGGCATCAAAAGCACGCTTAAAAAACTGCTGCTGCGCGACTGCAAATTGCACACCATTATCCGCTTACCTAAAGGCGTTTTTGCTCCGTATACCACCATCAAGACCAACCTGCTGTTCTTCACCAAGGGTAGCACGGTGGACGATGGCACTGAATACTTCCACACCGACACTATCTGGTTTTACGAGCACCCCTACCCAACAGGTTACAAGAGCTACTCCAAAACCAAACCCATCCGGCTAGAAGAATTCGAAGCCGAGCGAAACTGGTGGGGCTCGGAGGATAACGATTTTGCCGATCGCGTAGAAAACGAATTCGCCTGGAAGGTGGATTTCAAAACTAAGCGCGAACAAGCTGAAGCCGCTGCGCAACCATACTGGCAACGCGCTGAAGAGCTGAATAACCAGGCCGCTGCGCTCGAAAGCGAAGCGAGTGACTTGCGCAGGAGCTTGGTCGGTACCACTGATGCTGCCTATCGCGAAAAGATCGACGCCCAAATCGCAGCGTTGCGCGCTCAAGCTGAACCGCTACGCTTGCAAGCCCGAGACGCACAAGCCACTGGTGACCGTATCTATTGGCCGATTTTTAACCTCGACATCAAAAACCCCAATACGGCAGAAGAAGAAACCCACGCCCCAGACGTACTTCTAGAGAAATACAAAAAGCTGCTGGGAGAAATTGAAGAAACTGAGAACCAGCTCAAAAGTGAGTTGGCAGCCGTGCTGGCACATCATTTTGTTGATGAGGATGCCTGATGGACGCGAAACAATTTTTGGCTGAGTTTGGGCATATCGCCAATGCGCCGGGGGGGATTGGGAAACTGCGGGAGTTGATCCTGCAACTTGCGGTGCAAGGAAAACTAATCGTATACACAGCATCTGACTTGTCGTCACGTGTTTTGCTGGACGAAGTTCGTGCGCTTAAAGCGGAGCTGGTTTCCTGTAAAAAGCTCCCGCGTCAGAAGCCTTATCCAGAAGTGTTGAGGAGAGAAATCTCCGTTGATGCTCCATCGTATTGGGAGTGGGCTCGTTTCGGTGAGCTCTGGCAACTTTTATCTGGTCGCGATCTGGTGCCTAGTAAGTACAACGATTCAAAAAATGGAATTCCGTATATAACAGGTGCTAGCAATATTGTGAACGGGATCATTGTAGTTAACCGATGGACCCCAGACCCTGTTGTGATTTCAAGCACTGGTGACTTGTTAATAACATGTAAGGGTACTATTGGAAAAACAGTATTCAATACCCTTGGCGAAGTTCATATTGCTCGCCAAATCATGGCAATAAGGAATTTTTCGAAAAAACTAGACACAGGTTTTCTGAAAATCTGGCTTGATGGCTTTGTTAGTCAACTGGTCGAAAAGTCCAAGAGTATGATTCCAGGTTTTTCAAGAGATGACCTTGAGTTGGCGGCTTATCCGGTGTTACCTATCGAAGAACAGTCCCGCATTGTCGCCAAAGTCGAGGAGCTGATGGCTTTGTGCGACAAGCTGGAGGCGCAGCAGCAAGCCCGCCGCATACTGCAAAATGCCCTGCGCCAGTCCACTTTACAAGCCGTCGCCAGCGCTACCTGCCCGTACGAACTGCAAATCGCTTGGGCGCGCTTGGCTGATAACTTTGGACAGTTGTTTCATGCTTTGGAGGATGTGGCTGCATTCAAAGGGTTGATCCTTGATTTGGCTGTGTCTGGTGCGCTGCTAACCACCGAAACGCGCCACGCGTCCACTGGTGCCGATCTGATTGATGCGATTGCTGATGCTCGTATTGAGTGGTCTAAGGTGGCAATCAATCAAGAGAAAAAAGAAGCGTTAGCTGCGCTAAATAAACTCCGAATTCAACAATTGAGCACTCCCGAAGAACAACTACCCAAGCACTGGATGTGGGCATCACTGCTTGAAGTTTCAAAAGTAATTATTGACTGTGACCACAAGACACCGACCTATACCGATAGCGGAGTTCACCTTATTCGCACAACTGATATTCGCAATGGTGAAATGCGATTTGATGCTACAAAAAAGGTTTCTTGGGAAAGCTATCTTGCTCGTTCAAGACGGTTGACTCCGCAGGCCGGGGACATATTTTTCACGCGAGAAGCACCGATGGGTGAAGCTGCAATAGTTCCCAATGAGCACGTCGTTTGCCTTGGTCAGCGGCTCATGCTCATCAGGCTGTTTCCTGAGCTTTTCAACAACAAATTTCTCGTTTATGTAATTCAAAGTCCTAGCTTTCAAAAGCGCTTGCGGGTAGCGGCGATCGGAATGACGGTGAAACACATAAATGTTGTTGAAGTGGAAAATCTAGTGGTTCCAGTTCCCCCCAAGGCCGAGCAAGATCGGATTGTTGCCATCGTTGACGGGCTTTTTCGCATGTGTGACGACTACGCGGAGCAACTCTCTCGCAAGCAGCGCATTGCAACCAATCTAGCTACAAGTGCCGTCGCTAACCTCACCGGCACCACTTTCGAACAAGAAGAGGAACCCATGAAAGCCCCACAAACCGAGCTGATCGCCCCACTACGCTTGGGTACAGTACCCGATATCAAAGCCCAAGCTCCGCTGGCCACCATTCTGGCCCGCCACCACGGCGAAATGAGCGCCAAGGATTTATGGCAGCGCTTCGGCGGAGAGATCGATGCCTTTTACGCGCAACTGAAAATAGAAGTATTACGCGGCTGGATTCTGGAACCGGCCCCCGCCGAAGTGCGTGAAAAACCATCCGATACGGTGAGTGCCTGATATGCAACTGCTGCGCATCCTCATCCCAACCTTTCGAAACCTGCGCGATCTCGACATCGCTTTCGCAACGCACTCACAGCCAACTACAAGCGCAACAGATGCACCACCCAAACCCATCCGTAGCCATGCCCTGATTGGCCAGAACGGCACCGGCAAGTCCAATTTGATCGAAGCATTGATCACCATCTTCCGTGATGTTGATCTCGACCGTGACGCCGCCTTCGATTTCACGCTGGAATATAGTATTCGCGGCCATGTTGTGCGCATTGAGGCCGATACCTTCAAGCAGAAGCGCCCCTATGTTTGGGTGGACGGTAAAGTCGAATCACAGGGCTATTTGCTGAAAAACCGTGAGCTGTTGCCTGCGCATATTTTTGCCTATTACTCGGGCCGCAACGAGCGCATCGAAGTTTTGTTTCAAGAGCACCAGCGCCGCTTCAACCAGCGCCAGGAAATCACTACAGATGAAGTGCTGTCTGAGCAACTGCTGGAGAACTTTACCGGCTCCGAGTCAGATATTCGCGCTGTCGAAGAAGCCAAACGTCGTCACGAGTCGCGGTTGAAGCAAGCGGGAGACGACCGCTTGCGCCGCCTGTTCTATTGTCGCGGTGGCCACAGCCAACTGGTGCTGCTGGCTTGTCTACTATCAGATGACCCAGTGTTTCAGAAGGTGCTAAAGAACCTACACATCGAGTCGCTGGAATCCGCTCTGTTTGTGCTGAAAGAACCGTACCGACTGCGTGAAAAACGGCGCAGCGGCAAATTCGACGAGCAAGAGCTGAACGAGGGTGATCCACGATTCTGGTATGCGCGCGGAAATGTAGTGAGCGAATTCCTCGACAAGCTCTGGCAAGTGGCTTGGGCTCCGATTGAGCAAGAGACGACCAAACAGATCGACTTCCGTGGCCGCAACGAAAAACAAAAACAGCTGTACCTTTTTGTGCCAAGTCAGGAGAAGCTTAAGCTACTTGGCGAACTCGTCGGCAGTACCGACAGTTTCTTCCGCTACGCCGAGGGGGCTTACATTGGTGACCTGATCGAAGAAGTGCGCATCACGGTGAAGAAGCGCGATGAACACGGCGGCAAGGTAAGCTTCACACATTTGTCAGAAGGAGAGCTGCAAATGCTCACCGTGTTGGGCCTGATGCGCATCACCCGTGAAGACCAGTGCCTGTTCCTGCTTGATGAACCTGATACCCATCTCAACCCGATCTGGAAATTGCGCTACTTCGACGATATTGAAGGCGTGCTGAGTTCCGATGATGCAACGATGGTTAAAAGCGAGTCGCAAATAATCATCACCACTCATGACCCCATGATGGTGGGCAGCTTGAAGCGCGAGCAAGTATATATCCTGCGTCGTGATGGTAACCGTACGTTGGTCGAGATCCCGGATGAGCACCCGCAAGGGATGGGCGTCACTGGGCTACTCAAGAGCGAATTGTTTGGTTTGTCATCCACGCTGGATATCGAAACCGAGCGACGCCTCTTCCGGCGCAATGAACTGTTCGTCCTGTCACCTCGCTCCCCCGAAGAGGATGAGGAACTGAGCCGCTTGTCAGCAGAGCTGGCTGACCTGGGCTTTTCGACCGCTGACTTCCGTGACCCCGATTACGCAATGTTTGTGCGCAAGATGGCGCAACACCGCCGTTTCCGCAAACCCGTGCTCACACCCGAGGAACAGGCCGAGCAGGATGCCATTGCCGATTCGATCATTGATGAGATTTTGCGAGAGGAGGATGGTGAGTGATTTTTATCGATCTTGAAAATAAGCTCCCTATTGATGCAGACCTTCCCGCTGAGATTCGCTGGTCACCAGCCGATTGGGACGCTTGGTTGAAAGAGTCTGATCGCCTGGTAGGCGAACTTGCCAAACTCGATGCTGCGGGAACAATTAAAGAGCGCAATGAGTTGATAGATAAACACAGCAGCCATTGGGGAAAATTAAAACCTTGGTTACTGGCGTTGTCTGGGGGGAAATGCTGGTTTTCAGAGGTGCGCGAGCTGTACTCACATTATGATGTGGAGCATTTTCGACCCAAGAAAGAAGCTAAGGCATTGGATACAAGTCTACGTGATGGCTACTGGTGGCTGGCATTTGACTACATGAATTTTCGCGTGTGCGGCAATGTTGGTAACCGTAAAAAAGGTGGATGGTTTCCACTCAAGGACGGCTCACTTTGTTCAACCTACTCCGAGCCCTGTGAGGAATCTGAAACGCGTTATCTACTCGATCCGATTGATGATGATGACGTTGCGCTTATCGCCTTCGACGAAGAAGGGAAGGTCATTCCTATGCCAGGTTCCTCTGCTTGGGAGCAGGAGCGGGTCAACGAGACGGTAAAGCGGCTCAAACTCAATGAACATCCTCCCCTGGCAGAAGCTCGTCGCAAAGTCTGGCAGCAAGTTGACAGGCTAATTGATGATTTTACACAAGCCAAATCCCGTTGCACGACAGGCAATAATCCAGCAGCCAAAGCGAAGTTGATCGAAGTTCGAGCTCGAGTGCGCGCAATGACCACCACAACAGCTGAATTATCGGCTGTTGCTCGTTGGTGTTTGCTGGTACGCAACGATCCACAGCTTTCTAGGTTGGTTGGGTGAGACGAAGACATGATCAACCTCTAGGCTGTGTCCCTTAATTGCATAACCTTTTGTAAAACAGTCTGATGCAACCCAGTTTTACCATCGCCAGATAATTTCTCGCCGTTTTATCGTAACGTGTGGCGATGCGGCGATATTCTTTCAAGCGACCAAAGCAACGCTCAACAACGTTGCGATTGCGGTATGCATCACGATCGAGCTGTGAACGACCATCCGACGCCATTTTCTCATTTGATTTACGAGGGATAACAGCTTTTATCCCTCTATTTTTCAGTACGTTACGTAACATGTGCCCTGAGTAAGCTTTATCCGCCAGTACAGCATGACCACGCCGCTTCATGCTGCCGTTCTGGCGTTGAACACCAATTCCGTCCAGAAGACGTTGTGCGAACTGGCTTTCATGAGCTTGCCCGGGGCTCAGCAAGAT
This sequence comes from Enterobacter sp. PTB, assembly GCF_051130085.1. Classification (NCBI taxonomy): domain Bacteria; kingdom Pseudomonadati; phylum Pseudomonadota; class Gammaproteobacteria; order Enterobacterales; family Enterobacteriaceae; genus Enterobacter; species Enterobacter sp. PTB. The sequence continues at coordinate 1,023 of NZ_JBDKEE010000052.1, read as the reverse complement.
GTTTAACGGCAGACCACTTCCGTCTGTTGCCAGATGGATTTTGGTGCCAAAACCGCCGCGAGAGCGACCCAGGCTGTTATCTCCGGTGATATCGGGATGTTTTTTTGTGCTCCGGCGGCGCATCTGAGCGCACGGATATTGCTGCCATCCAGCGCCGTTGCTGACCAGTCAACGAGACCATGAGCATCGAGACAAGAAAGTAACTTATTGAAAATAATGTTAATCACTCCTGACTTTGACCATCGATTAAAACGGTTGTAAACAGTCTTCCACGGACCATATCGGTCAGGCAAATCGCGCCATGGGGCACCTGAGCACAGCACCCAGAACATGCCATTGATGATCATACGATGTTCTGCCCATGGGCGTCCGACCCGTGGTATTGCTGGTTCGGCAGGTAATAAGGGCTGGATGAGAGCCCATGCTTCATCGGGAAGGTCGTAACGAGACATAGTTCAATATGTTGTAGAAACAGACAGTTACTATAGCCCAGGCAATTAAGGGACACAGCCTAGTCTCACTAAGCTTGGTGAATTTCTACTTTATGCGACAGTAGGTGAAAGTACAGCCACCTACTGCCTCAGTAACTTGAATCCGTCACGTCCGTACATCTGACGTTCCAACATTATCAGGCGATTTATATGGATCTTTACCGGTGCTGATTTCACGTTTGGTTTGCTTGATGCAATGGTATTTAGTTTGCCCTCGCGTTTGTTTTCGCTGTCCAGATGTTGCGTGCGGGTATCCGGGCAGATAACGAGTTTCTAATCTGGTGTGGCAATACCGGCTGACCTGCTCCCCGTTGTTTCAACAGTCAACCGAGGCCGTCCACGCTTTTTCCCCTGCCGTACAACGTATTCGCTGCGCCCAAATGTACGCCCCCCTTTGGGTAACGTCAGTCGGACTGCAGTATCTACTTTAGCCAGGTATGTTATTGCTTTCTGTAATGCGCTACGTTTTATATGGTCTGTATAATGGATATCACCGATCCCTGACTGGGCGTAGTTATGGGCAATGGCATTA